>CBESWV010000237.1:0-6139 GCA_965533305.1 uncultured bacterium
ACTCGGCCCTTTGTGGCGCGGGCGTCCCGCCCGCGAAAAGACCACGGACCACGAACTCGCTACGAGCAGGGATTCTGAGAGCATCTGCAAGGCCATTCATCATTGCGGCACATGGAGTCAACCCTTGCGATGTGAGCCCGGTGCGATGATAATTCAAAATTCAAAATTCATAATTCATAATTACTCTGCGATGGTCAGCACCCACACCCTGCCATTGCTATCGCCGATGTACAGGGCACCGTTTGCGGCGGCCAGACCGGTCGGGATGATTCCGTCCGCGCCGAGTTCCAGGCGTTTCAGATCATCACCCTGGATCAACCAGAGCGACGCCGATGGTGGGTCGCTCACCAGTATTCGGCCGTCATTCAAAACCGCGATCTGGGGCCGCGAGTAGAAGTCCTGCCAGGCATCATCGAGTTCGATGAGCTGGACGACCGCGCCCGACCGGTCGAGGATCTGCAACCGGTGATTCCCGGTGTCACAGACGACCAATCGATCGGCATCGAGCCAGGCGAGACCCACGGGCTCGGAGAACCGGCCCGGCTGATCACCTTCTCCACCGAGCAGCCGGATCGAGAAATCCGTCTCGCGATCGGGCTCATACAGCACCACTCGCTTGTTCCCGGTGTCGGTGACGGCGATGGCGCCGTCCGATGCCACCGCGACGCCACGCGGACCGAACCACCCGCCTTCGGGCGCCGGCATCACGCTGACCCCCTCATCGCCCGGCCGAAACAGCAAGAGACGGTGGTTCCAGGTGTCGGCGACCACCATGACATCGGCCGGCGCCCAGGCGACACTCTCGGGCCGATCCATGGGCTCGGCCGGGCTTTCCTCGAGGTACCGGCCCTCGTCGTCGAAAAACACGACCCTGTCGAGACCGACATCGGCGACCGCCAACCGGCCGCTCTCGTCCACCGCGAGACCACGTGGATCGGAGAGCCAGCCCTCGCCGACGAGTCGGGCGCGATCGAATCCGAGTTCGGAAGCGAGGACCGCCGGCACCTCGGTTGAGTACGCCTCCGGGGCCGCCTCGCTCTGGCGACGGAAGACCATGATGTCCGACGATCCCACCGGCGAGAAAGGCACCCGGGTCGTGAGCCATCGCCACACCGACCCAATGGTCGCCTGCGCCGGCTCGATCACCCACCATGCCCGAAGCGGAACCCGCTCACCTTTGTACATCGGTCCGAGGAGCTTTCTGAATCGTTGCTCGTCCTCGACATCGCAGATCACGAGCGGCGGACGGAGATCGGGACGCGGTTCGGACCACCAGGTCGGGGTCTCACGCCAGTACCATGTCAGGGGCCAACCGGCCGTCCCCGCCACCGCCGCCACCGTTGAATGCCCCTCGGCGGCCAACGCCACACCCTCGCGGGCAAGCGCAGCCGTCTCGGGGCAGGTCTGGACATAGATGATCATCTCGCACCGATCGAGGTTGGACGAGATCTCATCGTTGACGAAATTTGCCGAAAGGCTGACCACCGCGGTGGCCGCCAGGGCAGCGCCGGCCAGCGACCTGCTCCACCAGCGGCCATGGGGACCAAAGGTCCTCGCCATCTGAAGACCAGCCAGGGGGAGAAAGGCCCAGACCTGGTGGACGCCGAGCCACGGAACCTTCTCGCCGAGGTAGGCGTACATCCCGATGGAGGCGAGCCCGAAGAGCACGAGAGCCTCTTCAAAGACCCGTTTGCGTCTGCCGCGGCGGATGGCCCAGACCACGCCGGCGACGATGGGCAGAAACTCGTAGGCCGCGAGGCGCGGGAGGTGAAACCACGGCGGCCCGGCCACGCGCTGCATATTGTGCTGGCCCCACCAGTAGCCGATGGCCTTCTTGGGAAAGAGCCAGTCCTCCGGGTAGTTGAAACCGATGGTGAAGAGCGGGATGACCACCACCACCGAGACGGCCACCGCCATGAGGATGCCCCAACGCCGTCCCCACAACCAGCCGAAGGTCTCCGGAATCGTCCGTTGAAGCCCGTAGATCGCCGCCAGTATCCCCCACACCAGGACCACGAGCGCGCCGGTCACATAGGCGTTCTCCTTGGTCGCGAAGGCGAGACCCACAAAAAGACCGAACCAGGCCCAGGCGGCGTCGCTGCCGCGCGCGGCGCGCCACGCCGCGACCCCGGCGGCCGAGGCGAGGACCATCTCGAGCACATCCATCCGCAGAAAGCGTCCGTAGTACAGGGTGATGGGCGAGATGGTGGCGAGCAGCCCGGTCCACCACGCGGCCCGGCCGCCCAATGGCCGACGGAGGCTGAAGGCCACCACGACCAGGAGGATTCCGGCAAGAGCCACCGGCAACCGCGCCGTGAAGTCCGAGTCGCCGAGGACCGCGAAGCTGCCGGCGACGAGATAATAAAGAACCGGGCCGTGATAGGTGGGGTCGTAGCGGTAGATCCCGTTTTTGAGCAGGTTGTAGGCGGAGTGGGCGTGGATCGACTCGTCGTGGTGGTAGGCGCGCTCGCCGAGCCCCCAGAGGTGAATCCCGACGGAGAAAACCACCAGAGCGAGCCAGGGTCCGTATCGACGGACCCATCCGGTTCCTCGGCGTCCGGCATCGTCTCCCATGGACTCAGTGTACCCCGCCGCAACAGGGGTCGGACCTGGGATCTGCGACATCACGCGGATCAACCCCGGTGACCGAGCACAGCAAGCCTCTCGACGAGACGAGCCGGGGATTCGGGCGAATCCGGGTCCTCGACCACGATCGCCGCCAGCTCGAGCCGACCTGCCCACTCGGTGGCGATCCGATCATCGGCGCGCACCACCACCGCCGTCGGTGTCCAGGATGCGGCGATCCTCTCGGCATCCCCGGCGTTGGTTGCGTGACGGACATCAAAACCGGCCAGGGCCATGGACTCGAGAAAGCGCACCGCAAGCTTGCCATTCGGCTCCACGAGGACGACTCGCCGGCCGCCCGCATCGTCGGGTGCCTCCCCGACATCGTTCAGCGTCTCGAGCTCGCCGATGTCCCCCGGGGGCAGACGGACCACGAACCGGGCGCCCTCTCCGGTAGCAGACACCAACTCGACATCCCCGCCGTGGGCCGAGGCGATGGCGTAGACCACCGCCAGCCCGAGACCGGCGCCCCGGCCTTTGCGGCGCAGAGTGAAGAACGGCTCGAAGAGCCGGGCGCGATACTCCTCGGCGATCCCCGGTCCGGTGTCCATGACCTCGAGAATCGCCCGGCCGCCGCGTCTCGCCACCGTGATCGTGATCGTCCCCGGGTTCTCGGCCAGGGCGTCACGCGCATTGACCACCAGATTGAGGATCAGGCGGAGCAGGGCGACCGGGTTGCCGACCACTGGAACGACCGACCCGTCACCCTCGATCTCGAGTTCGATGCCGCCCGGGAGAAGATGATTGAGCACCCCCCGATGATCACTCACCAACGCCGCCAGATCGAAGGTGCGCGGCGGCAGGCTGTCGTCGGATCTGGCGAAGATGAGCAGCTCGCCGACCACCTCGCTGCCCTGCTCGGCAAGATCGCGAATGGCGGCGGCCGCTTGGCCGGCCCTGGCGGGCTCCTCCTCGATCAACCGGACATGAAGCAGGACCGCGGCTAAGAGATTGTTGAAATCATGGGCGACGCCGCTCGCCAGGGTCGCCACCGCCTGCATCTTCTCCGCCTCGCGCAATCGCGCCTCGGCGCTCACCGCGTCGGTCACATCACGGACCACGAGGATGGCGTGGCGGAGACCCGGTGGACGACTGAGGTTACATTCCAAAAGACGATCGAGGCTCGTGGTTCGCCACCCCGCCTCTTCAGGTCCCCGCCGCAGCAGCTCTCCGGCGAGGGTCGGAAGATGGGGTGCGAGCGCCCGGTTCGCAACCACGATCTCACCCTCGGTATCGACAAGCGCGACACCGTCGATCATGGCATCGAAGGTCCGCTGCCACCGTTGTCCGAGCCGGCGGACCCGATCGGTGAGGTCGTGGATGGCGGCCATGAATCCTTCGGCCTCGCCCGAGGTTCGGAGATGGAGTTCAACCTCGGCAAGCTCGCCGTCGGGCAATCGCCAACGCGCTTCCACAAGACCCTCGCCGAGGGCCGAGGCCGAACCCGTCAAGGCGGTCAATGGGTCGTCCTCGGGCCCGATGACGAAATCCTGCACCCGGCGCCCCATCGCCGCCTCCGGCTCCACGCCGAGGAAGGCGACCGCCGCCGGATTCGCACCTCGGATCCGGAGATCGGTGTTGAGCTCGAGAAGCGGTGTCGGCGACGACGAGAAGAGCTCGCGATACCGCCGCTCGCTGGCGGCGAGGGATCGCTGCTGCTCGGTGAGCCTCCGGGTCATCTCGCGAAAGGCGACCACGAGTTCGGCGAGTTCCGCTGTGCCGCCCCCCGCGTCGGCAATCTCGACCGGCTCACCCGGGTCGAAACTGCGCGACAGCTCGGCCAGCTCGCTCAGGGGCTGAACCACTCGCCCGACCATCCACAGACCGACCGTCATGGCGACGGCGAGGGCGAAACCGAGGGCGATCACGAGGCGGACCGCCGCGCCGGCGAGATAGGACTGCATCCGGGCCCGAGAGACCAGGAGCGTGACCTCGACCGCCCCGCTACGGCCCCAGGGTCCGGCCGTCACTTCGACACGGCGTTCCACTTCCAGAAAAGAACCTCCGAGGGTCTTGACCTCGGCGAATGGCGGTCCGTACCGCCACAGAATCTCGCCCTCGGTGGAGCGCACCTCGCCCGCCGCGAGATCGCTCAGGGAGAGGATCGCGAGGTACTCGGGTGAGCCTCCGTCACCGGCCGAGAGTGCGAGGAGACGGGCCAGAAGATCACCCTGGACCTCGAGTTCCCAGGAGAGGACCCTCTGCTCATGCCACAGAACCAGGGCGCTGACCGTGATGATGGTCAGGACCAACACTCCGAGCAGCCACAGGAGAAAGGTCCGTCCGAGGCTCAATGGGCGGGATCGCGATCGACTGCCGCCGGCGGCGGCGCCGGGTCGAGTCGGCGCCTGAGGAGCCACCACCTCGTGCTCGTTCCCGGCTGTCAGAGATCCTCCTCATCCAGTCCCTCGAGGGCTTCGAGCGCAAGCTCGAAGTCGCTGAGCGGTACCTGGACCGTCAGATCGCCGTGCGGTCGAGACGGGTCTGATGGATCGGCGGCAACCAATCGGACCGCAACCCCTTCTTGACGCAGGCGTGCGGCGACGGCGGTCGCGAGTTGTTCGTCGGTCGCTTCTTCGACCGTGATCCAATCGCCAGCGACGGAGTCTGTCGGCATGGCTGCTCCTCGCCCGGTCGGCAGACGATCAGTAGTCGAAGAAGTCGCCCTCGAAGACATCGGAGAGCTGACGCATCATTGCCGCCGACAGACCGGCGGTGATTCCCGCCATGATCATCGAGCCCTTGGTCCGTCCAACGAGGTATCCGACCAGGCCGACACTCAACACCGATCCGACCGGGTGTCGGCGCACCGTGTCGCGCCAGTCGATGGAATTCGGCACCAGTGAATCGAGGATGGAGTCGGCGTCGATCCGCCTCGCCACCGTCGATTCCTCGGTCGGATTTTCGCCATCATCGAAACCGTCATCGTCATCCATCATCGAATCCAGTCGCTCTTCCACAGTCCGATCCATCGCAGACTCCTACTATTCGCGCGGTCGCGCAACATAGCCGACGAGGAAGCCCGCAGCCAGTGCGATGAGCACCGATTTCCCGGGGTTGACGCGGATGTACTCGAGGACCTGGTCGCCCTTTTCCTTGAAGTCCATCTCGGCGACCCGATCGCGAACCTTGCCGTAGAGATCACGGGCACGTTCGGCAAGGACCTCGTACTGATCCTTCGATTTGGCGTAGAGCACCTCGGCCTGCTCACGGGTCTTGACAGCCATACCGCCCATCTTCTCGCGGGCCTCGCCGAGAGCTTTGCGGGCCTCGTCGAGTGAGGCGCGAGCCTTTTCGGCCGCGACCGCGGCGGTATCACGCGCCTTGCCCGCGGCGCCGTGGAGCGCGGCTTTGGCACTCTCCATGGAGCGCTGAGCCTTGGCCAACGACTCCTTGACTTCTTCAAGGCCCTCTTCGGCCTGATCGGCTACTTCTTCGATGGCTTCATCGACACTCTCAGCGATTTTCTCGTTCATCTCAGTCCTCCTCTGGTGTGGGACAGCCTCATTCTACG
>CBESWV010000238.1:0-6133 GCA_965533305.1 uncultured bacterium
CCGGGCGAGAAGCGCTTCGAGGAGACGCTGCGACCGCGTCATCTCGAGGAGTTCATCGGCCAGTCGCGGCTCGTGACCAACCTTGGGGTTTTCATGAACGCTGCGCGAGACCGCGGCGAGAGCCTCGATCATGTCTTGATCTTCGGACCCCCGGGTCTCGGCAAGACCACCCTCGCCCACATCGTCGCCAACGAGATGGATGCGGAGATCCACGTGACCTCGGGTCCGGTGCTCGAAAGACCGGGTGACCTCGCGGCCATGTTGACCAATCTCCAGCCCGGTGATCTTCTCTTCGTCGACGAGATCCACCGGCTTCCCGCGGCCGTGGAGGAGATCCTCTACCCGGCCATGGAGGATTACGAACTCGATATCATCATCGGCCAGGGGCCCGCCGCACGCAGCGTTCGACTCACCCTCCCCCACTTCACCCTCGTCGGCGCCACCACCCGGACGGGTCTGCTGACGGCTCCGCTGCGGGATCGATTCGGCATCGTCCACCGGCTCGAGTTCTATCCGCCCGAAGAACTTGCCGCCATCATCGAACGATCGGCCCGGATCCTCGGCATTGAGCTCGAGAACGAAGCCCGGGACGAGATTGCAAAAAGATCCCGCGGAACACCCAGAGTCGCCAACCGCCTGCTGCGTCGCGTCCGGGACTTCGCGCACCACCTCGGCGCCGATGGCGTGACCCTCGAGGCGGCCAATTTCGGGCTCGAGCAGATGGAGGTCGATGCCTTCGGTCTCGATCACCTCGATCGCCGGCTCCTCACCACCATCATCGAAATCTACAACGGTGGACCGGTGGGTCTCAAGGCGCTCGCGGCATCGCTTGGTGAGGATCGCGGCACTCTCGAGGACATCAATGAGCCCTATCTCCTCCAGATCGGCTTGCTCCAGCGAACGCCCCGTGGCCGGATGGTGACTTCGCGGGCCTATCGCCACCTGGGACTCGCGCCGCAGACGGCCGGTGGGACCCTCTTCGAGGAGACGGATTGAGGTCGATCCCGATCATCGTCAACCCCACCGCCGGCGGGGGTCGGCTGCTGCGTTCGTTTGCGGATCTCGACGCAGCCGGGCACCGGTGCGGGGTCAAGCTCGATTGGCGCCATACCAAGCATCCCGGGCACGGCGCCGAACTCGCCCGTGAATCGGCTGCTGCCGGACACCCCTTGGTGCTGGCCTACGGCGGCGACGGCACCTACAACGAGGTTGCCCGCGGTCTGCTCGGAAGCGACACCGCCCTCGGGGTCCTGCCCGGAGGCACGACCTCGGTGCTCGCTTACGAATTCGGAATTCCCCGGCCCGCGCCCCGTGCCCTCGAAGCCCTGATCATCGGCCGCGACCGCCCCATGCGGGTAGGGCGGACAGACCGCGGCGAGATCTTTCTCCTCATGCTGTCGGCTGGACCCGATGTCGTTGTGCTCGAGTGCCTCGATATGGGTCTCAAGAAGATCGGTCGTTCCGGCGTCGCCCTCCAGGCCGTTCGCGAACTCATCCGGTTCAAATCTATGCCCACGCTCGAGGTGGCCGCCGCCGGTACGACCACCACCGCAGGGTGGGCCATCGTCGGGACCAGCCGGTCGTATGCCGGGCCCTACCACGCAACCCCCGGCGCCAATCCATTCGCCCCAACCTTCGAGATCGTGGTCCAGCGAACTGTGGGGCGTCGCTTTGCTGTACCCTTCGCCCTCGGAATGCCCCTCGGCCGCCATGTGAAACGGCGCGATGTCTGGCGTGCGATGGTCGATGAGGTCGAACTCATTCCCACCGGCGGTTCGCCGATCCGCTACCAGATCGACGGTGATCTCGCCGGCAAGTTGCCGGTCAGGGCCACCATCGACCCCGAAATGCTTCTCGTTCGCCTTCCCGGGGCCGCCCGCGATCCCGTGCTGACCAGGAGCACCGCGCCTGCACCTGCGGGATGACTGCGGCCCATCGCACGGTTGAACCGCCAAGTCGCCAGGGGCGCAATGTGCCTGCGCACCCGCTCCGCACGAGATCAGCGCCTGACATTGCCGATTGGTGATCGAACCTGATCGTTGCCGCTGCGTCTCGGGAGAGGGAGAGGTTCATCACGGAAACGGCCACGGGCACGGAGTCGAACTCGGATCATCACGGGATCGGGATCGGGATCGGGAACGGACACAGACGCGGGCGCGGGCCGGGGCTAACCCAAACCCTCGAAGAGATCGGTTGAAATATATCGCTCCGATGTCGATGGTGCGATGAAGACGATGATCTTATCGGTGAACTCCTCCCGGGCGGCAACCTCGAGCGCGGCTGCACACGCGGCGCCGGTGGAGATGCCACCCAGAATGCCCTCTTCCCGAGCGAGGCGGCGGGCGGTGGCGAACGCAGTTTCGTTGCTGATCTGAACAACCTCGTCGATGAGCGAAGTATCGACGTTGTCGGGGATGAAACCGGCGCCGATTCCCTGGATGCGGTGCGCCCCCGGTTCTCCGCCGGAAAGCACCGGCGAATCCGTCGGCTCAACGGCGATGATGCGGGTGTCGGGCCGACGCGTTTTCCAGACTCGACCGACGCCGGTCATGGTGCCGCCGGTGCCGACTCCGGCGATAAAGGCCGCCATCTGTCCGTCGGTGTCCTGCCAAAGCTCCTGGGCGGTGGTCACGCTGTGGATCTCGGGGTTGGCGGGGTTGGAGAACTGGCCGGGCATGACCGAGTCGGGGATTTCGGTGAGGAGCTCTTCGGCCCGTGCGCTCGCACCCTTCATGCCATCGGCGGCCGGGGTCAGAAAGAGCTCGGCGCCGAGCAGGGCGAGCACCTGCCGGCGTTCCTTGGACATGGATTCGGGCATTGTGAGGATACAGCGATAACCGCGAGCGGCGGCGACCATGGCGAGGGCGATCCCGGTGTTGCCCGAGGTCGGTTCGACAATGGTCGAGCGGCCCCGGGTCAACTTGCCGTCGCGTTCCAGTGCATCGATCATGGCGACGCCGATGCGGTCCTTGACCGAGTGGGCGGGGTTGAAGAATTCGAGTTTGGCGATGACCCTGCCCGGAAGGTCGGCAGCGATTCGGCCGAGCTCCACAAGTGGGGTGTTGCCGATCAAAGCGGTGACATCGGTTGCGATCTTCATGAGTTCTCCCTTGGTTGCTTGAACGGCGATTCTCAGCGGCAATGGACGGCGATCGAACGAGCGTCCAAGCCCGGTTTGTGGTCAGATTGAGTAGTCATTCGATGTCGCCACCGTTTCCCAGTTGGCCAGATCCGCAAGGCTGATGGTGGCGATGCTCTCCTCGACCGCCCGGTCGATCCTGATCGCCAGGCGGTCGAGAGCGGGCGGCAGAGATGTCTCCGTACGCTGGGGACGATAGACCGATCCCACCGAGATAGAGTCGGGTGCCTTGGCCAGGGTGACGCCACCATTCGGGCCGCGTCGGCTGAGCACCCAGCCGGCCCGGGCGAGTTCGGCGAGCAGCCGCGAAAGATAGGCCGTGGGGATTCCCCGCCGAGAGGCGATCTCAGCTGTCGACCGGCCGTTCGGCCAGCAGTGGGCGAGCTCCATGAGGGCCTCGAGACGATATTGTTCGGTCCGATTCATGATAAAGATAATCATTAATATATCGAATTATATTCCCCGATGCTGAAAGCGACTGCGACGCAAGGCCGAGATCGTGATTTCAGGTACAATGTCGGACCGGAGGAACGAATGGGTTTTCTTGAAGCACTCGAAGATCGGGCGAGCACGGTCGGTGGCACCATCGCTCTTGCCGAAGGCGACGATCCTCGGATCATGGAAGCGGCCGCGGATCTCGCCGCGAGAGACATGTGTCGGATCATGATCCTGTGCCCCCAGGCGGCCCGACAGGACGAACACGCCAAACTCGAGGCAGCCGGGGTCGAAGTCATCGATCCCTTGACCGATTCCCGCCGTGAGCAGCTTGCGGATCTTCTCTACCAGCGGCGCCAACACAAAGGCCTGACCTTGGAAACGGCGCTCAAAACAGTGGCGGATCCGCTCTATTTCGCCTCCCTGCTCGTCGGGGCCGGGATCGCCGACGGATCCATCGGGGGCGCGGTTCGGACCACCGGCGATACGGTTCGGGCAGCGTTGCACTGCATCGGTCCGGCTCCGGGGCTCAAGACGGTTTCATCGGCTTTTGTCATGGTCCATCCCGATCCCGATTGGGGCGATGACGGGGTCATGGTCTTTGCCGACTGCGCTGTGATGCCCGATCCGAACGCCGTCCAACTGGCGGAGATCGCGGTTTCGGCAGCCGACACATTCAGATCCATCGTCGGCGGCGAGCCGCGGGTCGCGCTGCTGTCTTTTTCCACCATGGGTTCGGCTCACCATCCGCTGGTGGATAAGGTCAGAGACGCCAAAGCCGAACTCGATCGCCGCGGCGAGACCTTTGCCTACGACGGCGATCTCCAACTCGATGCCGCGTTGATTCCGAGGATCGGCGCCAAGAAGGCACCCGATTCCAAGGTGGCCGGTAACGCCAACGTCCTGGTCTTTCCCGATCTCAATGCCGGCAACATCACCTACAAGGCGGTTGAGCGACTCGGCGGAGCTCGGGCGTTGGGACCACTGATGCAGGGCCTTCAAAAACCGGCCAACGATCTCAGCCGGGGTTGTTCGGCCGCTGATATCGTCCAAACGACATTCCTGACCCTGCTCCAGGCTCGGGGCTGAGGCCGTGCGCGTCCTCGTTCTCGGCTCGGGCGCCCGGGAGCACGCCATGGTTCACACCATCGCGAGGGCACCAGCGGTTGATCGGCTCTTTGTCGCACCGGGCAATCCCGGAATGGCGGGCGACGCGGAGTTGCTGGATCTCGATCTGGCGGATCTCGAATCCCTGGCCGATGCCGCCGCCGAGAACGCGATCGATCTCACCGTTGTGGGGCCCGAGGTGCCTCTGGCGGAAGGCATCGGTGATGTCTTCGCCGGTCGCGGATTGCTACTCTTCGGACCCCTGGCCGCGGCCGCCGAGCTCGAGGCGAGCAAGGTCTTCGCCAAGGAGTTCTGCATTCGTCACAGCATCCCCACGGCGGCGGCCGAGATCGTGCAAACCATCGAGGATGCCACCCGCGCGGCGCGGGAGTTTGGGTTTCCGGTGGTTCTCAAGGCAGATGGACTCGCAGCCGGCAAAGGGGTTCTGATCGTCCGCTCGGAGGCCGATCTCGAGTCCGCTCTCGACGAGCTCTTTGTGACCCGTCGATTCGGTGCGGCGGCCGATCGGGTGCTCGTCGAGGAATGCCTCGAGGGGCCCGAGGTCTCCTTCATGGTCATCAGCGACGGAACCCGGAGCGAGTGTTTTGCGACCTCGCACGACTACAAGCGGGTCGGTGATGGTGATTCCGGTCCGAATACCGGCGGGATGGGCTCTCATTCACCCGCTTTCGCCCTTGATGACAAGCTCCGAGAGGAGATCCTCGAAACGATCATCCGACCCACCGTCGCCGGAATGGCGGTCGAGGGCCGCGAGTATCGCGGCATCCTCTACGCCGGGCTGATGCTCACCGCCGACGGGCCCAGGGTCCTCGAGTTCAACTGCCGCCTCGGAGATCCTGAAACCCAATCGGTGCTCCGTCGATTCGACGGCGATCTCGCCGCGGTTTTCACCGATGCCGCGCGGGGTCGGCTCGAACCGGGTTGTATGGAATGGAAAGACGAAGTCGCCGCCTGCGTGGTCATCGCCGCCGAAGACTATCCAGGCAGTCCCCGCCTCGGCGATGAGATATCGGGAGTCGACGAGGCCGAGGCGCTCCCCGACGTGGTCGTCTTCCACGCGGGCACAAAGAGGGACGGAGATCAGCTGCTCACCGCCGGCGGCCGGGTCCTTTCGGTCACGGCCACCGGTGCGACCCTTGCCGACGCCATCGATCTCGCCTACCGCGGGGTTCAGCGCGTCGGTATCAGGGGAGCGCATTTCCGATCCGACATCGGAGCCGATACCTTGGCAATGAAGGAAAGATCACATGCCTGAACTCGATGTTCTGATGTTGATGGGTTCGGCGAGCGACTGGAAGTACCTCCAGGGCGCCATTGCAGTTTTGAACGATCTCGGTCTCTCCTCGAGGGTCAAGGTCTCTTCCGCCCACCGCACCCCCGAGCGAACCCTCGAGCTGGTTCTAAAGGCCGAAGCCGACGGGTGTCGGGTCT
>CBESWV010000239.1:0-6086 GCA_965533305.1 uncultured bacterium
ATCTCGCGCATCTCGGTCAGCTGTGAAAGCTGGATGGTCGCGCCATCGGCGGTGGGCACGATGATCGCCGCGATGGCCTCGGCGGTGTTCCGGTCAGCTTCGGGATAGCGGACCACGATATCGAATCGCCGCACACCCTCGAAGACCTGCCCGGCGGTCTCGCCTCCCACCGCAGCTCTGATGACACCCTGGACATGATCCACGCTGAGGCCCCAACGGGCCACGGCTTCGCGGTCGATGCGAATCAACAGCTGCGGCGTCCCGGTGATCTGATCGGTCTGAACATCGGCGGCGCCCCGAACCCCGCCCACCACCGCCGCAATCTCATCGGCCTTGGTCTTGAGTTGCTCGAGATCATCACCGAAGAGTTTGATGGCGAGCTCGGCCCGGACCCCTTCAAGCAGTTCCTCGACCGCCATCTGAATCGGCTGGGTGAAGCTGGTCAAAACCCCGGGAATCTCCCCGAGGTGGTGGCGGATGACGTCCTCGAGTTCGAGTTGCGTGTCGACCCGCCACTGGTTGCTCGGTGTGAGCAGGAGAAACATCTCGGCGCTGTTGACCGGATCGGTGTGGGCACCGACCTCGCCACGGCCGATCCGGGTCACGACCGATACCACCTCGTCGAGTTCCATGAGGCGTCGCTCCACCCGCAGGGCGACTTCGGTGCTCTCGGTGAGGGCGATGGACGGCGCCATGGTCAACCGGAGAACGAGGGTCCCCTCTTGGAGGGTCGGCGTGAATTCAGACCCGAGCTGCGGCAGCACCAGGCCGCCGATGACCATCAGACTCAGGGCAAGGACCACCGCCGCCCGTCGATGATCAGCAAAGAAGGCCAGGATGGGTCGGTATGCCCGGTCCAACGCCGCAACCACCCGGTCGCTGGCGTTGGCGCCACCCTGTCGTGGTCGGCGCATGAGCAGCGAGGCCAGGACCGGCGCCACCACGAGCGAGTAGACCAACGATCCGATCATCGCCATGACGACGGTGTAGGCGAGAGGCCTGAAGGTCTTACCCTCGACCCCCTGGAGGCTGAACAACGGGAGGAAGACGATCACGATGATGGAAATGGCAAAGAGGATCGGTCTCCCGACCTCCGCCGCCGCCCGCGCGATGATGGCCGGACGGCTCTCTTTCGGATCGGCCTGGCGCAGCATTCGATCGATGTTCTCGACCATGACGATGGTGCCGTCGACCATCATCCCGATGGCGATGGCCAGCCCACCGAAGGACATGAGATTCGCCGACAGCCCGAAAAACCGCATACCGATCAGAGCCACCAGGATCGAAAACGGGATCGACAGGGCGACGACGATGCTCGCACGAAGACCACCCATGAAAACCAACAGGACCAGGGTGACCAGGGCGATCCCGACGATGAGAGCTCTCGTGACCGTACGGACCGCGGCGTCCACGAGGCTCTTCTGTTCGTAGTAGGGAACGATCCTGACTCCTTCGGGAAGGATCTCGTTGATCTCTCCGAGCCTGATTTCCACCGCTCCGATCACCGACGAGGAGTTGGCGCCATAGAGCTTGATCACTTGGCCGGCGACCACCTCACCGATCCCGTCGCGGGTCTGGAGACCCCGCCTGACCGCACCGCCGACTTTGATCTCGGCGAGATCGGCGAGAAAGACCGGGGTACCGTCAACGGCTTTGACCACGATCTGACTGAGATCGCGAATCCCGGTGGCGAGGCCCACCGACCGCACGACAAGCTCCTCGGCATTGCGCTCGATGAACTGCGCGCCGACATTGAGGTTGTTGGAGCGGATCGCGTCGATGACCGTCTCAAGGGAGACGTCGTAGCGCAGAAGGGAGGTCGGATCGACCTCGACGTGGAACTGCTTCTCCCAGCCACCGATGCCGAGCACCTCAGTGACCCCCGGGACCGTCTGGAGCTGGAACTTGATGAGCCAGTCCTGGATCGTCCGGAGTTCCTCGAGGGTGTGGCGCCCGGTCGTATCCTCGAGGTAGTAGAAGAGCACGAGGCCCATCCCGGTGGCGATGGGTCCCATTTCGGGATCACCAAAACCTTCGGGGATCTGCTCGCGCGCTTCCTGGAGCCGTTCACCCACGAGCTGGCGCGCGAAGTAGATATCCACGTCCTCGGCAAAGTAGATGTTGACCACCGAGAGCCCGAAGTTCGAGACCGATCTGGTCTTCTCGACACCGGGCAGCCCGTTCATGGCCACCTCGACGGGGAAGGTGACGTATTTCTCGATCTCCTCCGGCGCCAGCCCCTCGGTCAGGGTGAAGACCTGGACCAGATTCGGTGAGACATCGGGAAACGCGTCCACGGGCAGACGGGTGTAGCTGAGCCACCCGGCGGCCATGACGAGGACCGCCAGGACAATGATGAGGAGTCGACTCGACAGGATGACATCGATGAATCGTTGCATCTTGTTGCTCAGTGTCCGTGGCCGTCGCCGAAGGACGCTTTTCCGAGCTCCGCCTTGAGGCTGAATCCACCCCGAGAGACAAAACGCTCACCGGGCTCGAGACCCGACACCACCTCGACCCGGTCGCCGGATCGCTGACCGAGGGTCACCACCACCGGCTCGAATCCCTCATCGGTGAGAACAAAGACCACATCGTCGCCATCCGACATCCGGATCACAGCGGTGTCGGGCACCACCACCCGAGCCTCATTCCCCGATGAAGTGGCGACCTTCGCTTTGACAAAACATCCTGGGTGCCAGTCCCCATCCGGGTTGGGGGCGATGATCCTGGCGAGAGCGGTCCGGGTCTCCTCACCAACCAACGGTTGAACAAAATCAATTTCAAGCTCGGCCTCATCGCCGTGATTAGTCTCCACCCGGACCGTTTGCCCCGCCCGGACGGCGCCGATATCGCGTTGGTAGACCGAGAGATCGATCCACACGGTCGACAGATCCGCCACTGTGAATACCGGATCCTCGGCGGCGACGGTCTCGCCGAGGGTGATGTGACGATCGATGACGGTGCCGTCAAAGGGAGAGAGAAGCCGATAGTCGGTGAGCGCAACTTCGTGGGAATCGGGCAGCCGACGGATCTCCTCGGCCGTCACACCGAGAGCAAGAAGCTTCTGTTCCGAAGCGCGGGATTCAATCCGCCCCTCCGCGCGATTCTGTTTGGCATCGAGATAGTCCTGCTCCGATGAGATCTTGCCCTTGAAGAGACGCTCCTCGCGGGCAAAAGTGGCATCGGCCATATGGAGTCGTTCGGTGGCCGCGAGATAGGTGGCTTTGGCATCGGCGAGTTCGCGGCTCGAGAGCACGGCCAACAGCTGACCCTTTCGAACCGTATCGCCGAGGCTCGCCCTGACTTCGCGGACCACCCCACCGACCCTCGGCGCCACATGGGCCATCCGATCGCCATCGACCTGGACCTCACCCGGCAGCTCGGCAATGACCTCGAGGCGACCCGGTTCGGCGGTGGCGATTTCGATACCAAGCGCCTCGAGGTTGACATCCTCGATGTGGACCACCCGCTCATCGGCATGCTGATCGTGCTCATCTTCGACATGCGTCGGTTCGGCCGATTGAGGACTGCCGCCGCAACCGATGACCGCGAGGAGGCTCAGTGCAACCACCGACGCCCGGATACCTGTCCTCAAGACTCGTCGCGAATTGCAGCGCCCGAGTCTCGGGGGCGTCATCGACGCCGACGGGACGTCGGCGCTACAAAGGGCCAGGGTGAGAGTACCGACTTCGTTCAGACGACAGGAATGCGTGCTCATCATCAATCTCCTCATTCGACCCGCGCCGATCGATCGCCCCGATCCTCGAAACCCCACCCGATCAAACGCTCGAGATCGACCCGCGCCAACGCATACTCCGCGATGCTGTCGAGAAGGATCGAGCGAGCATCGAAGAGCGTTCGTTGGGCGTCGATCACATCGAGGAATCCGAACTTGCCCTCGGAGTAGCCGATCTCAACGGCGTCGAAAGCGCTGGTTGCCGCAGGAACGACCTCGGCCTCCAGCGATTCGGCGATCTCGACCGCCGCATCGAGCCGTTGGACCACCGATACCAGACCGGTTTCGATCTCGACTCTGGCCGCCTGGTTCTGCCGCCGCGTACTTTCGAGTTCGAATTCGGCGGCGCGCCGCGCACCCTTGTTGCCGTCGAAGATGGGCAGCGGCAACGAAAACCCCGCCACCCACGCGGTATCACCGGTTTCGGAGAATCGACGGGGTCCGGCGGCCACCGTGAGATCAGGAATTCTGAAAGATTTTTCGAGGGCCACGACCCGCTCCGACCGCTGCTGCTGTTCGTCAAGGGCGAGCATCTCCGGAGTTTGTCGAACGAGTGCTTCCAGCTCGCTCCACACCGGGCGCTCCGCCGGCCGGGGAAGCTCTCCCGATGCCCGTCGAAAATCGGCGGTGGTCGCACCCCACATGGCGCTGAGCCGGACCCGCGCCACTTCGAGAACTCGTGTGGCGCGGATCAACTGAATGCGGACCGCCGCCACCTCCATGCGCGCCCGGGTCGCCTCCACAGGCGAGACCTTCCCCGCCTCGACGCGTGCATCCACGGTATCGGCGAAACTCTGGGCGAGGCTGAGAAGCTCCCGTCCCAGACCCACCCGCTCCTGTGCGGTGAGGACCGAGTAGAAGGCGGAGGTCGTCCGCGCCCGCACATCGAGTTCGACCGATTCCTGCCGGCGTCCGGCGAGAGCGGAGTCCGACTCCGCCACCGCTCGGCCGTGTTTGATCTTGCCGCCTATCCGGAGTGGCTGGCTGATCACCAACGTGCTTTCGGCGGATTCGAACCCATGAAGTTCATCGTTGCCGCCGAAATTCTCGATCTCGAACTCGAGTTCCGGATTGGCCCACCGGCCTGCCTGAAGGACCCGGCTTTCCGCCGCCTCGACCTGGTGTCGAGCGGCAGCCAAGACGGGACTGTGCTCGGCGGCCAGGTCAAGCGCCTCGGCCAGACTGAGGTCACCGGTGACCGCCGGCCCGCCGACCGGGATCTCTTCAGGGTCGGCGGCGACCATGGATGCCCCGGCCAGAAGGGTCAGCACAAAAAACATTGATCGAATGGGTGGTCGCATTTTCTCTCCTCGAACCTCGATCGGACAACGCAGTTCGTCCGGCCTCTCGGCCGGGCTGGGTCTTTGTTTTTCGAGGAGATCTAGGTCAGGAGAACAACCGTCCGGAGGTCTTCGAGGTGTGGTGGACCGGATTCAGCACTCCGACCGGTGTCAGACATCCACTCGATGTCGGTGCTGAGCTGACCGGCAACATCCATCACGGTGCACTGTGGTGGGGCGAGCCGTTGCTTTCCCTCGGTCAACGAGCTTGCGTCCAACCCGATATCGGCGCAACCGCCGCACGAGTCGACGAGCTTCGTCGATCCGTCGGACTCACCACCGGGCCTATCGTCGTCGGTACAACACACCCCGAGGGCGAGCTCGAGATCAGCGTGGCCGTCGGATCCGACACAGAGCACAAAGCTCCCCACCAACGACATCCCACCCGCGGTGATGATCACCGCGAGGGCGATTGCGATGGCGGTCTTCAAGCTCTGGTGCTGATTCAAGCCCGGTCTTCCTTTCCATGACCACGGTATCGCGGTCATGCGGAACACCCAGAATAGCGCCCGATGAAATCCCCGGTCAACACGGCACCGGTTCACAGGTGATCTCTTTACAGGTTGTTTGCGACGGCGTGGATTGGTGTGAGTCGTGAGTCGTGAGTCGGAACTCTGAAATCCGCGACGCCACGAGTTCTAGCATCGACCTCCGTTGGCATCGAGGATCTTCATTTGAAACACAAAGGTCACCAAGAACCCACAAAGGAAACCACGAAGAAGTCACACCAACTGGATAGCTCAAAACGCCAGGTCCGACCCGCCTAGTGAATCGGATTGGGTATCCCTTGGAGTGATTCTCTGCAACGCCAAGCGCGAGCTCTGCCGACGCAGGTTTCCGAGAACCACCGTTGAATATCGAGCCACCTTCAAAAATCACTGGTCTAAGCGAGTTCGTGATCTTCGTGCTCTTTGTGTTTCAAACAAACCGCTGAAGCGACCGAGCCGATGCACGAAGTCGTTCAACGCTCCGGCTCGGCGGGATACGACTCACGATTTACGACTTACGAC
>CBESWV010000240.1:0-6083 GCA_965533305.1 uncultured bacterium
TCGGTGGCTCTGACCGTCGCGCTCGGCGCGATGCCCATCGCCGCCGAGGAGACCGAGAAGACCGAAACCAACCTTCTTGACGCGATCACGAAGGGCACCTTCAAGCTCAACCTGCGCTACCGCTATGAAGATGTCGACCAGGATGGTTTCGACAAGCGGGGCCAGGCTTCGACGCTGCGCACCACGGCCGGCTACAACACCGGCACGTGGAAGGGTCTCGAGGTCTATCTCGAGTTCGAGGATGTCCACGACCTCGGTCTCTCCAACGACCACAACAACGCCGGTGCCGGATCGCTCTGGAACGGCGTCACCGACCGGCCGGTGATCCCGGATGCACCGATCACCGAGATCAACCAGGCCTATCTCGGTTGGAGCCCCATCAAGACCCTCCCCTTCCGTTTCGGTCTTCAGGAAATCGTCCTCGACAACTCCCGATTCATCGGCAATGTCGGTTGGCGTCAGAACCACCAGAGCTTCGAGGCGGCTCGCGTTGAGTTCAACGGAGTGAAGAACCTCAAACTCGGATACTCCTACATCGGCCGGCAGCACAACGTCCTCGGCGGGTCGCAGCCCATGGACACCATGCATCTCAGCGCCGCCTACGATTTCAAGGGAATCGGCACCGTCAAGGCTTACGGAATGATCCTCGACTACGAGCGTGAGGCGGTTCAGGGGCTGAACACCAGCACCTTCGGCGCCTTCTTCGATGGCAAGGCAAAGCTGTCGGACAGCCTCAGTCTGATCTACCGTCTGGAGTATGCCCGCCAGAACGATATCAACAACCCGAACAACATCGATGCCGCCTATGGCCGCGCTGACTTCGGAGTCAAGATCTCCAAGGTGACGCTTGCGGCCGGCTACGAAGTCCTCGGCGGATCACCCGACGACGGCCAGTTCAAAACACCGTTGGCCACCCTCCACAAGTTCAACGGTTGGGCCGACAAGTTTCTCAACACACCGACCGACGGCCTCCAGGATCTGTTTCTTTCGGTGACCGCCGTCCTCGGCAAGTTCAAGCTCATGGGCATCTACCACGACTTCTCGGCCGACACCGGTGGGGGCAACTGGGGTTCGGAGATCGACGCCGCGGTGATCTACACCGCACCGTGGAAACAGCAGTTCGCCATCAAGTATGCGGGTTACAGCGCCCAGGACTACGCCACCGACACCGACAAGCTCTGGATCTGGACCAGCTGGGGATTCTAGTCTAATTCTGGGCCGTCATTTTCTCGGCCTTCGGCCGGAAAATCCCGGCCCAGAATTAGAAAAGAGGTTAGATTCAGACTGATCGCCAGGCCGGAGCCCGACGCCGTATCCGTTGCCGTTTCCGTGGCCGTGGCAGCAACCGGGGCCGTTACCGGAACCGCGGACAGCGCGCCACAACGGGGTGCCGGGCACGCCATTGTGCCGGAACGGCCTCCCGGCAAAGCGTCGCGCCCCGCACAATGACGCTGCCGGGCTCCCACGGGAAGCGCGACGAAGATCAGCTCTTCCGGCTCGGAAGGAGGCCGCCGCTCGCCCGAGCAGCGTGGTCCGAGCCCTCCAATCATCCCCCCGACGACCACGCTGCTCGTGCGACGCTGGTCGCTGAAGGCGGACCAGAAGGCCGGAGATGAAAGAACAGGATCCGTAACCGCACCCGAACCCTTGATTGCGATGATTGTAGGGGCGGGCTTTCAGCCTGCCCTTCAGAGTCGTCAACGGAGCGCGTGGAGATCCACGTCAGTCCAGGGCCGATCTCGTTACCCGGCGAAAGCGACAAATGAACCGTACTCTCACCGCACCTCGAAGGCCCCCCGACTCGGGGGGCTTTCGTAGCAGGCGCCGTCATGGTCGCCCCAGGTCCACTGGGTGGTCTCGCCCGAGTCGGCGGCCGGGCTCGAGGGACCGATGCGATAGCCGGGCCCGAGTTGCGGATCCTGACCATAGATTCCGTTTGTCCCAGTCACCGGCAGACTCGGCTGCGACTGGGCCGGGTTGTCCCATGCGTACCAAAGGTTGCTTGCAAAGGTGAATGTCTCGGGTGCGGTGTTGGATCCGATGTTGAGATAGGTCGAAAGCGTGCTGCGGTCGAAGACCACCACATTGTTAACGAATACGCCGTCACGACACGCTTCGAAGGTGTACGGCGGCGAGGTGACCGTCTCCTGGAGGACTCGCAGGATCCAGTTCTCCGGATCGATGATGGTGTTGTTGGCGACCACGCAACCGACGCAGCCGACATAGGCCAGCGCGGCGTACGAACCCTCGAAGACATTGGCCGTCACCACAAGATTCCGAGCCTCGGCGTTGGGCTCGGTGGTGGACAGCGGCGGCCGGAAATACTGGAAGCCCGTGCTCCCACCGAGATTCAGCCCCCTTTGGCCCGCATCGGTAAAGCGGTTCCAGCGGATCTCGATGTTCTCGCTGCCGCCCTTGGACTGGATCGCGTTGGCAGAGAGATCGTGGAAGGTGTTTCGGGCGACCAGACCCTGATGGCAGCCGACGTGGTCAACGCCGCTGCCCGATGACCCGCCTCCACAATTGGAGAACTCAGAGAGAACCACCGAATACTCGTCGAGGCCCGAGAGCTTGAGGCAGTCCTGGTTGCCGCCCGATCCGATGTCGTGGATCCAGAGGCCCTTGAAAGTCACGTGGTGGGTCGCCAGCGGGTTGCCGTAGTCACCGCCATCGTCGCTGTTGATCCCGTTGTCGGCGGCGTTGCGCACCTCGAGATCGTGAACGACCAGATACTTCGCCCGGGTCAGGTGCAGACCCTCGCCACCACCGTCGATGACCGGTCTGTTCTCACCGGGCACACCTCCGATCCAGATCGGAGCACCAACCGTCCCGGCGATATCGGAGAGATAAATCCCACCTGAGTAGGTCCCTTCGTGAACCAACAATGCCGTACCAGGTGCGGCATTATTGACCGCGCCGCCGATGGTCGCGAAGGGGTTGCCCGGTGAACCGTCTCCGGTCGAATTGTTGCCCCAGGTCGCGACGTGAATCTCCGAGGTCGGGACAAGCCCGCGACCGAAGACCTCGATGCGATCGCAGCGCGGGGGTTCACTGGTGCTCCAGTCGCTGGTGTCGCCCCATTCGAAATCGCCGAAGAATATCGGCGACTGCGCCGCCACCGGAGACATAATCAGGAGGAGGACACATACCACTGTGATTGACAATGGATTCATAGTTCCAAGGTACTTGCCTGCGACACGATGGTCCGTGATCCGCGGCACCGGAGTGCCGTCCTGCGCCGCTATCCGCTCAGGATCGCTTTCCCGTCATTGGCAGCGCGGGCGGTTTCTTCCGCTCGTCGAGGAGGTGGCGGATGGCGAGATACGGATGACGCCAGATCATCCTCGGACCGGCAAAACGCATGACCTCTCGCATCTGCTCCCTGGGTTCGTGCCGATAGCAGTGGATCGGGCACTTGGTGCACGCCGGTTTCTCACCGCCGTAGGGACAGCGATCGAGCTTGTTGTCCGCATAATCCGCCAACTCGCCGCAGACATCGCAAAGCTCGGTCCCACCATGATGGTAACGACAATACATCTCCACCATGGCCCTGACGGTGCGTCGTTCCCGGCTGATTCGTGCGGATTCGTAGCCTCTGCTCACGGATGATCCAACACGCAACGGGGTATCCGAATTGCCTCCCCGACGCCTGACCGGAATCAATGGCAATGATTTTGTTTTCCACGCGGGCTTTGCAGATTCTTCGCCCCCCGGTTCTGCTATCCTCGCCCCATCAGAACGGTCTGCGGACCAACATCGAAAAAGGGGGAAGGAAAACATGGAATACGCATCAGCGGGGCGTCTGGTTCGCCTCATCATGCTCGTCCTCGTGATGGTTGCCATCGGCATGCCGGTCTGGGCCCAGGAGGCCGCCGAGGAACCCGAAGAAGTGAACGAACTCGCTGTGATGGTCGGCGAGATCACCGTCACCGCCCAGAGACGCGAAGAGAATATTCAGGATGTCCCGTTATCCATGACAGCTATCCAGGGCGAGGATCTGGAAGCGCTTTCCGCCGGCGCTCCTGATATCCGAGTCCTTTCGGGCAGAGTCCCGAGTCTCGTGATGGAGTCATCCTTCGGCCGCGCGTTCCCGCGCTTCTATATCCGCGGACTCGGCAACCCCGATTTTGACCTCAACGCGTCCCAGCCGGTATCCATGATGGTCGACGAGGTCGTCCTCGAGAATCCCGTGGTCAAGGGCATGCCGCTCTTTGACTTGGATCGCGTCGAGGTCCTGCGCGGACCCCAGGGCACTCTCTTCGGCCGCAACACACCGGCGGGTGTGGTCAAGTTCGAGACCCGCCGCCCGATCCTCGGCGACGCGGGTGGTAACTTCCGCGCCTCCTTCGGCACCTACAACACCTTCGATATCAGCGGCGGCGTCAATGTCCCCCTGGGCGACAAGGTCGCCATGCGGTTTTCGGCCCTCTATCAGACCCGCGACGACTGGGTGGACAATGAGTACGCAGCCGGGCCGGTCGACGAACTCGGCGGCTACACAACCGGCGCCGGTCGATTCCAGCTCCTGTGGGGTCCGACGGATAACATCGACGTCCTGGTCAACGTTCACGCGTGGGATGTCGACGGAACCGCACGGATCTTTCGCGCCAACATCCTCAAGCCCGGCGGAGGCGGCCTGATCGACGGCTACCGCCAGGACAAGGTTTCCATCGACGGCAAGAACTCGCAGGATATCTCGTCCTACGGTGGATCGCTGCGCTTTGACTGGGACTTCGGCGCCGCCACGCTGACTTCCATCACCGGCTTCGAGAAGATCGACAACATGCTCAGCCGCGGCGACATCGACGGAGGCTTCGGCGCTGCCTTCCTCGGCGAGGGCAATTACGGCCCCGGATTCATCCCCTTCCCCTCCGAGTCGGCGGATGGCATTCCCAACCTCGATCAGCTCACTCAGGAGTTCCGCGTTGCGAGTAACGGCAACAAGACCGTCGACTGGTTGGTGGGCGCCTTCTACTTCAACGAGGATTTCCAGGCTGACTCCTTCAGCTTCGACAGTCTTGCGCCCGGTAACCCGCGCGATGGCTATGCCTTCCAGACCCAGGAAACCACCTCCTACGCCCTCTTCGGCTCCCTCGACTTCCACCTCGGACAGAAATGGGATCTCACGGCGGGTCTGCGCTACACCAGTGACGAGAAGGACTTCTCGGCCGAACGTCCTGATCCGACCTTCCAGCTCCCCACCTTCCAGCCCATCACCGAGCACACCGATGCCGACAACGTGAGCTGGGATCTGAGCGCCACCTACAAGGCCAACCACAACGTCAACATTTACGGCCGCGTCGCCACAAGTTTCCGCGCCCCGTCCATCCAGGGCCGGATCCTCTTCTGCGCCGACTTCGAGGGCGGGCTCAACCCGGAGACCAACTGCGTCACCGTTGCCGACAGCGAAGACATCATCTCCTTCGAGATCGGCGCCAAGACCATCCTGGCCGAGAACAAACTGCGCCTCAACGTCGCCGCCTACACCTTCGAGGTCACCGACCAGCAGATCACCGCCGTCGGTGGTGAGTTCAACACCGCGGCCCTGCTCAACGCCGCCAAAACCGAGGGCTACGGTCTCGAGGCCGACATCGAGTGGACTCCCTCGTCCCACTGGTTCATGACCTTCGGCGCGAGCTACAACCCGACCGAGATCAAGGACCCGAACCTCTACGTCGCGCCCTGCGGCGGCGGCTGCACCGTGCTTGACCCCATCAACGATGACGGCCTCGCCAGCATCGACGGCAACTCGCTGCCCCACGCTCCCGATGTGATCTTCAACGGCATCATCAATGTCCGATCGGACGCGGTGAACAAGGGCTTCTTCGGCACCCTCGATTGGGCCTACTACTCCAAAAAGCAGTTCATGCTCTACGAGTCCGCCGAGTTCCAGGATGACTCCTTCGAGATCGGTCTCCGCTTCGGCTACGGCTGGAGCCACTCCAAGTACGAGATCGCGCTCTTCAGCCGCAACCTGCTCGACGAGAAAATCGTCCGCGGCGGCATCGACTTCAACAACCTTGTCGGTTTCACCAACGACCCGAGGATCATCGGTCTCGAGTTCGTCGGTCGTTTCTAGTCTC
>CBESWV010000241.1:0-6069 GCA_965533305.1 uncultured bacterium
GGAGCCGGAACCAGCTCCGATCTGTCGATCGATCGAGACTCTTCATCAAAGATGGGTCCCGGCGAAGACAATGGCCATGTACGAAGGCGACGAATCCCTGGACAAACGCGACACCGGCGTCGGAGCGCGAATGCGGGTCGGATTCGAGGCAGGAGCACCGGCAAATGGCGGCTGTGTCATCGCCGGAGAGAAGGGAATCGTTTTCGGTACGGGCTCGGTTCTTTGGGCACGTTCTGGTGATGACGCAGCAAATCGTTGGAATCACTACAGATTCGCAGGCGAGACGACCGGTTCGCCGCAACAACGAGGGGACCCGAGTCTCGATCATCGACCCACTCGCAATGACCTGTGGATTCCTCCCACGCCCCAGCGGTTGAGCTGCCGCACCGACACGCGGATTTTCCTCTCCGCTACGTGGCATCGGATGCGATGCCCCCTCGTGCTCCCCATGTAGAGCAGCGGACTGAAAACCGCGCACGCGATTCACATCACTCAGGGGAACCAATTAATACGGGGTGGCTCTTGTCAGAGCCACCCCGTATTAATTGGTGCCCAGGGGCGGAGTTGAACCACCGACACGCGGATTTTCAGTCCGCTGCTCTACCAACTGAGCTACCTGGGCACAGCAGGTCGGCGTTTTATATCCCACGCTTCGATGGGTGTCAACAATCGATTGGACGCGGATCACGAGCGGTGGGCATGGGGATTGCGTACAATGCCCGTTAATGGAGCTATTGAGATTCTTCCTCGCAACCGGCTGGGTGGCGAAAGTCGTCCTCATCATTCTCGTTCTCTTTTCCCTTGCTTCGTGGTCGGTGATCTTCGGCAAGTGGAGGGAGCTGACATCCGCGGCCAAGGCGACAGACCGGTTTCTCAAGGTCTTCCGCAAGGCCTCGCGCCTCAACGAGGTCTCGAGCGAGGTTCAGAAGTACCGCGCGTCCCCGTTGGCACCGATGTTCCAAGCCGGCCATTCGGAACTCGAGGCACAGCTCCGGACGCGCCAGGGACCGGGCGGGACCGATACCGGCCTCAAGATCAAGAGCCTCGACGTGATCTCCCGTGCACTGGAACGGGTTCGTGGTTCCGAACTCGAGCGCCTTCAACGATCCCTGCCAATGCTTGCCACAACGGCCAGCGCGACACCCTTCATCGGCCTTTTCGGCACGGTCTGGGGCATCATGAACACCTTCAGAGCCATCGGCGCCACGGGCTCGACATCGATCCTCACCGTCGCGCCCGGCATCGCCGAGGCGCTTATCAACACCGCCGCAGGCCTGCTCGCCGCCATCCCCGCGGTGATCGCCTACAACCACCTGTTGGCGAGAGTCAAATCCCTCAACCGCCGGATGGAGGACTTCGAACTCGAGTTCCTCAATCTCGTTGAACGAAACTTCAACTGAGGCCGAGATGGCAGGCAAAATCAGCGACAACCTCGACGAACTCGCCGAGATCAACGTCACGCCCCTCGTAGATGTGATGCTGGTGCTGCTGATCATTTTCATCATCACCGCCCCGATGCTCGTCCAGGGCCTCAACGTGAACCTGCCGAAGCAGGACGCCCCGTCCATCGCCGCCGAGAGCGACAAACCGCTGGTGCTGACTCTCAGCACGGACCGCATCATCTATCTCGATGACGAGCCGATCCATCTCGAGCTGCTCGGAGACCGCCTCGGGGCCGCCCTTGCCGGACAGCCCCGACCGGTCTATGTCAAAGCCGATGAAGACCTGCCCTACGGCTTCGTGATCAAGGTCCTCGCAATCCTCGACAAAGTGGGAGTCGAACAGGTGGGCATGGTGACCCTGCCCGAGGATCGCTGAGTGGATCCTGTCTCCCGCATCCTTTCGGAGCGCGAGCGGTCACGGCCGCGGCTCTTTCCTTATACGATGATCGCCCTGGTGCTCCACGGTGGTCTCGCCGGGACGATCTTTCTCATGAGCCGCAACGCGTCCGCCCGTCACGCCCAGCTCCCGGCTGTTTCGGTGCGACTCATCCAACCCGAGCCTCCCAAACCTCGGCGCCGCCGCGCCGAGCCGGCCGCACAACCCACGCGTGCACCAAAGAAAGAAACTCCGGTGCCGGTGCCGACCGAGCCGGAACCGGTGGCGACAGCGGCGCCCGAGATCGAAGCGCCGACCCAGCGGGCGAGCGAGGATGCCTTGGCGGCGCCCGAACAGAAAGCGACGCCGCTTCCGACTCAGCCCCCCGCGCCCGCGTCCGGTGGTAGCGGTCTGTCGATCGGCGGCGACAATGATCGGCAGATGCCCGGCATCCCATCGGATTTCCGTTTCGCCTACTACGTTCAGCGCATGTTGGCGCTCATCGAGTCACGCTGGTACAAACCCGCGGCTCCATCAGAAACCCGCGCCCTCGTCCGCTTCACGATCAACCGCGACGGCAGGGTCTCTCGGATCGAGCTCGAGTCGAGTTCCGGAAACTCCTCCTTCGATCGCGCAGCGCTCCGCGCCCTCTATGCCGCCAATCCGCTGCCGCCCCTGCCACCCGCCTACAGAAAACCCAGCCTGACGGTCCATCTGACCTTTTCGGAGTGAGTCATGCGAACCACGTTATTGAGCCTTGTCGCGATCTTCCTGGCGTCCATAGCTGCCGCTCAGGACGACATCTATCTCGAGATCACCCAACCGGGGCTTCGCAAGGTGACCGTCGCTGCGCCGCCGCTGATGGTCATGCCCGGCACCCCAGTCGATGTTGCCAAGGGATTTCAGGAAACTCTCGATGTCGATCTCCGAGCGGCGGCGCCCATCGCGATCGTCGAACGACGGCTCTACGCCCTGGTCGAGGATGACCCGCGCCCCGAGGTGCTCAATGAACGGTGGCGGTCCATCGGCGCTCAGTTCCTGCTCAGCGGGACGGTGGTCCGCGCCGGCGGTCAGATCGTGGTCGAAACCCGACTCATCGATCTCGTCTCGGGGGAGTTCGCCTTCGCCAAACGCTACCGCGCCGGCATCTCGGCATCCGAGGTGGTGGCCCACACCCTGGCCAACGATCTCGTCCAGGTCTTCACCGGTCGCCAAGGCCCGTTCCTGTCGCGGATCGCGTACATCTCCGATCGTACCGGCGAGTCTGAGATCTGGGTGATGGACTGGAATGGGAAGAACAAAAAGCAGCTCACCAAACACAACTCCTTGGCGCTGGCGCCATCGTGGTCTCCCGATGGCAAGCACCTCGTCTTCACCTCGTATCTCCGGGGCACTCCGGCGATCTATCAGCTGACACCGCAGGAGGGCTATCTCAAGCTGCTGTGGGACAAGGGCGGAGTCAACTCGTCGGCCTCGGTCTCTCCCAACGGCAAAACCGTCGCTTTCGCCTCGAGCCTGGACGGCAATGTCGATATCTACACGATTCCCATCGGAGGCGGGGAGGCGCGACGATTGACGACCGCACGCGGTATCGATACCCAGCCTTCGTGGGCGCCCAATGGCCGCCAGATCGCGTTCACCTCGACCCGTTCGGGCGCGCCGCAGATCTATATGATGGACGCCGACGGCAGCAATGTCCGTCGGTTGAGCTTCGATGGTTTCTTCCACGATGAATCGACTTGGGCGTATGACGGCACCCGGATCGCATGCACGACGCGTGACGACGGCAACTTCCAGATCGCGACCATCGACGCCGTTACCAACGATCGAAAGGTGATCCAGGCGCCGGGCAACAACGAGTCGCCCTGCTTCTCGCCCGAAGGATCCATGATAGCCTTTGAGTCGGACCGATCCGGCAAGCCCCAGATTTACATTACCGATGCTAACGGGGTCCCCCGCCAACTCACAACGGAAGGCTCGAACCACTCGCCGACGTGGATCGGGGCAGCCCGCTAAACGGTTTCTTTCTCACATTTTCGACACCGGTTTGTTCGATGAACCAGGGTCGAGTGTCGAATCGAAGGGACCGAACTCGAACGAGGAACAATGAAATGAGTGACCGAAAGTACAGCCATCGCGGCTATCAGGACAATGACCGTGATCGCGAACCCAAACCCCCCAGGCCCAAGCCGAGTGGGCCCCGGAACTACGATGACGGGCCGCGCGGGCGGGGCCTCGGAGCGCCGACCTCGGTCGCCTTCAGGTGTGCGCGTTGCGGCCGCGATCTGATCAACATCTCGGTCGAGATGGACACCACCTGCCCCGGTTGTGATTCACCGCTGCACGCCTGCTCCAACTGCACCTTCTTCGACACCGGGGCTCCGTTCGAGTGCCGCAAGGAGCTAAAGGGACGGGTCGAGAGCAAGACCAAGGCCAACGAATGCGAGCACTTTCAGCCCAAAGCGGTCCGGAATCTCGGACTCAAGCCGGCGGAGAGCGAACCGACGGACGGTCCGAGCGGGACCAACCCGAATGACCCGCGCGCTGCCTTCGACGCGTTGTTCAAGAAGTAGCCGCGTCCGTCGCAACCACAAAGGCTCGAAGACACAAAGGACAGCACAAAGACCACAGGGTGGCCCGGCCGCTGGCCGGGCCACCCTGTGTATTCTTGGTGTCATCTTCGTGTCTTGGTGTCTTGGTGGTTGTGACGAAATCCGAGACCCTCCCCGGTCGCGTGACTAGTCCTTTGAACTCGCGGTGATGGTTTCGAGGCCGTGGGCGTTGGGGCCGGTCTCTTCCCGGCGAAGCATGACGGCAAAGAAGAGTGCAAGGAATCCGAGGATACTGAAAGCCCACATACCCGGATTGTGGCCAGCGGCGTTCTCGGCGCTTGCCTGATAGTGATCATTCAGAAAGCCGATGACCATCGGCATCCCCATCACCCCGATCTGCTGAACCAGGGTCATGACCGCATAGGCAGTCCCGAGCCGTTTCTCGTCAACGATGTAGGCAACCGACGGCCACATCACCGCGGGGATCAACGAGAATGCAATTCCCATCATCGCAACCGGAACCACAAGCGGTGCAACCTGGTAGGCCATCATCAAAAAGACCGGCATCATCAGGAATGAACCGAAGACCATGAAAAGCGCCCGCTTGCCCACTTTATCCACCAAGAGCCCGAAGAGCGGGGTGGCGATCATGGCGGCCAGAGGCAGCACGCTGTTGTACTGACCTGCAACCTCGCGGGTGAGCTCCCACGCCTCCATGAAGAACTTGATGGAGAAACCCCGGAACGGGAAGATGGCGGAGTAGAAGGTCACACAGAGCGCAACGACCAACCAATAGGACTTGGTGAATCGGAAGAGGTCTGAGAGCACCAGTTTGTCGGTCTCGCCCGCCTCGCTGAGGCCGTAACGGCGATTCGCACGCGCCTCGAGGACTCCATAAGCAATGGCGGATAGTACACAGAGAGTTCCGATCACAGCCGCGATGATCAGCGGACCTCGCCATCCAGAAAACGCGGACGGTACCCATGTGGGCATCCAGTCGGCGGAAAAGGACCCCAGGCGAGCGATGGTGAGATTGATGCCGAAGGCAAAACCGAGTTCCCGGCCTTTGAACCATTTTGCGAGGGCGCAGGTGATGGCAACGATCAGGGGTTCGGAACCGAGGCCAAGGAGAAACCGAGCCGCCACCATCACCCAGAAGTTCGAGCTCAAGACCATCAGGATCGCGGCAAAGCTGCAGATCGATCCGAAGATGATCGTTGATTTGACCGTTCCGTATCTATCGATGATCACGCCGCCGAGTAGCAGGACGATGACCGCCGCCAAGCTGTAGACCGAGAAGAGCATGCCGTAGTTGGCATCTGTGAAACCCAACTCCGACTTGAGGATGTCGGCGATCGGCGCGATGGAATCGTAAACATAGTAGTTGCCGAACATCGCCACGCTGATGACGACGAGAACCAGCCAGCGGTAGGCCGGGGACGGCTGGGGGGTCAAGGCACCCGTTGCGGAGGGGTCGGTCATGCGGAGCTCCTTTGTGGACGGTGCATTGTAACCCCGCTCACGGAATTTCCTCCTGCTCAGCCTGTTATAATCGAAGTCCGCTTGATGCCAAAGCGCATGGATCGAGCGGATATCCCCAGATGATCACTCGAAGAAGATTCATCCGTAATGTGTCGCTCGGAGCGGCAGGATCCCCTGGATTCGCGGGCTACGGCTTTGCCGGCGCCCTCGGTCTTCC
>CBESWV010000242.1:0-6064 GCA_965533305.1 uncultured bacterium
AGCACGAACTTGTTGTAGATCACGAGCGCCACTGCCGTAGAAGCGGCGAGGCCGGCAAACAAGATCCACATGAGATCGGGGTTGTCGACTCCCTTGGGTCCGAAGTGCTGGTAGGCGACACCCGAGAGCAGACCGCCGAAGAGGTTGCCCAGCGCGACGCACCAGTAGAAGTAGCCCATGTACATCCCGACCTTGTCGGGCGGAGCGATGCGTCCGGCATACTCCTTGGAACGCGGGCTCGCGAGCATCTCACCGATGGAGAAGACCAGGATTGCCGAGAGCACGATGAAACCGGAGTTCCCCGCAAGATAGAGCAGGAAGCTGACGACGGTGACCGAAACTCCGGCGATGATCGAGGCCAGCGGTGAGGTCTTGCGAACCAGGTAAGCGACAAAGACCTGGAAGAGGACGATGGCGCCGGCATTGAGGTTGATTATGAACTCGGGCTTGACCTGGCCGTTGACGAGTGCGGCGGTCCGGAAGGTCTCGGGATCGATGGGAAGCACCCGTGAGAAGGACTCGAGGAAGGGCACGAGATCCGTGGTGTCCACATAGTCTCGGATGTATTCGGGCAGGGTCATGAAGATCTGATTGAACGAGGTCCAGAACCCGGCCATGAGCAGCAGAAAGACGAGATAGCGTCCCTCGCCCACCCGCATGGGCTGCAGATACCACGCGGCCCCCGGACCCTTCCCTGCCTTGCGCAGAAGAGCGTCGAAGATCAGGTTCAAGGCGAGCCAGACTCCCGCGATCAGGGCCACTTTGGGGAAGCTCCACCATTTCGAGCCCATCACGAGCATGACCAGCATCCCCGCCACCAACAGGAAGAACCTGAAGTTGCCCACCACTTCGACCATTCCGTCAAAGACCTCGGCGAGGCTCCGTCGACTCTCGGCCTCCTCATCACGAGGCGGCTCCTTGTAGAGCAGAATGCACGTGATGCCCATGACGACGATCCACCCGGCCGAGGCCCAAAAGACATACTTCCAATCCCAGCCCCGAACGACACCGGCCACGACCGGTCCGGCGAATCCGCCGATGTTGACCATCATGTAGAAGATCCCGAAGCCCATGGAACCGGTCTCTTCGTTGGTGGTCTTGGCCACGGTGGAGATCACCGCCGGTTTGAACATCCCGTGGCCCACGGCGACCAGGAAGTAGACCCCGAGAAAGCCCCAGAATGTCCGCGGAGCGGCGAGCAGAATATATGCCGGCGCCATGACCACTGCCGAAGCGAGGAACATTCGCTTGAAACCGTACCGATCGGCGAGGGCTCCGAAGACCGCCGGGAAGAGATAGAGGAAGAATGTGGCGATGCCCTGGATGACGCCGCGATCCTCGGAGGAAAATCCCAACCCCCCCGAAGCGATGGAACCCGTGAGATAGAGGGTGGAGACGGCGTAGAAGCCGTACCACCCCATCCGCTCGAAGATCTCCATGACGTTGGCCATCCAGAATGACCTGGGGAACTGACGAAGGACACCGACACGCTCAGACATGAATGCTCCACTCTTTTCGGGCTGCCCTGCACTGACGGCGACCGCCATCCCGGGCTCTGTGACCTGTTTTCCAAACGCATGATACTGGTTCCACCAAAAGCGGGCTCCGTCGTAGAATCGATCTCCAGGATTGACTATGGTGATCGTTGTCTCGCTTTTCTTGTGGTTGATCACCGATGTCCAGACCGTCGAACTCGCTGTGGACCCCCGGGTGGTCGCGGTGCGGGTGGTGGCTCAGAGCGCGGATCGGGCGCGGATTCGGACTGGGAGCGTGTAGTGAATAGAATTGGCGGCGCCTTTCGGGTGTCGTTTGGCCCGATTCTCGGCGTATTCTTGGCCCATACCACCAAGTACGTCGGGCACCCTGAGGTGAGAAAACATGACTGGGCGCTGCGCATCGCCGGTCGCAACAGAGAGCTGGTGAGAAGAGCGGGCTAGTTCTCGAACTCGATCGGCATGATGCTGGTTCGACCGCTGAGCTCCTCCTGGACACCGACAAAGACCTTCTGCCCGCCGCCCTCGATCTCCACCGTCGTGTGATAGCTGAAATAACCCTTGACCACCGCCTGCTGGTAGCGATCGGCATCGACGGTGATCGGCTGCTCGTGGCTCGCTAACGCGGACTGATTACCCTCGGCATCCTCGGCGAAGAGAGAGATCCACACCTTCGACCAGTAGAGATCGCCGCGATCAATCATTTCGAGCCGGCCGTAGGGAATCTTCACGTGGAGCGGCACCTTGATCCGCTTCGAACCCGCGGCCCCGAGTCGAAATCGGCTCTCGGAATCACCGATGTCGACGCGGATGCCGAGGGGATTGGCGTCTGCGCCAAAGAGCATGGCGGAGCGCATACGCTGCCCCGACCGCACCGCCGCCGACTGGTCGACATAGCCGGTCCGGTAGTCCACCCGGTATTCAGGGTGGCCCGGAATTCTGACTTTGATCGAGTAGGCCTTCCCATCGCCGGCGTGATCGGCGACATAGGCGACCAGGTAGTGGTGGCCGAGGGTCTTGTTGACCTCATCCACCGCGGCGCCGACATTGCTTTCGAACAGGGCGTCGCCACCGGTGGCTGTGGTCGCGAGAATCATCGTGCTCTTTCTGTTCTGCTCGAGCCAGGATCCCAGGTTCCGGGTCTCGCCACCCGGATCAAATGCGAAAGCGTCGCCGCCGGTGGCGGAGGCCACCCCGAGCTCACCGGCCGGTCTGAAGACCGATCCCTGATCAAATGACTCGCGCAGCGTATCGGTGATGCCAACCTCGACATCAGAACCGAAGTTCACCCGCACCCCCGAGGAGTCCACGACAAAGAGCGTGAATCCGAGGTCGGCGGCCTCGAGCGCGAGACCGCGCCACAGATCGTGGGTCGGATACCTCGCTTCGGCATTGACGAAATCCACCGTCGAGTACTCGGGCGCCCAGTCGGTCCGCGGCTGACCCGGGGTGAAGACCACCAACGCTCGTCTGCCGTCGGCAGCCGCATACCGTGACATGGTCGCGACCGCGGCATCTCCGACCCGGAGGACCTTCTCTTCCAACTCGCGGACGAATTCGCGGTTGCGCTGCCGCCTTTCGTACCAGGCCTGATCTCGTTCGCCAGAGACCTGGGTGTCGATGAGCTCCTCCGAGAACGCGATTGTCTGTTGGTTCCCGCGCGTCTTGACATAGCCGATCTCGTCGAGAGCCTCGAGGATTTCCTCCCTCTCGTCGGTCCTGTCCGCAAATGTCTCGAGCGATCCGTCGAAAGCGACAAGACTGATGTTCTGACCTTCCGGCACGCCGCCCTCGTAGGTCGAACGGAGGCCCTTGATCGCGCGGTTCTTCCCCTCCTTGTTCATGAGGAACAGATCAAAGAGATAGACGAGCTCGACAGAGCGAGTCCGGAGGTCGTCAGATCCGGTGCTCACCAGCTCCGGATCGAACCCGCCGACCGTGACCGCGTCGTCCTCACTGCGCCAAAGCTCGGCGAAGTTGGAGATCGTCTGGACGGCGCCATCCTCGAGGATCTCGAAGTCGGCCGCGGTGAGACCGACCACGGGCTCACCGGTCTTGTGATCGACCACCCGCACCGGAACCTCAACCACGTTGACCGTGGTTTCTCCTCGAAACGGCGTCATGTCATCAGATGCCGAAACGAACAAGGCGATGGCCAGAACCGTAAAGGTAACAAGAAGCGTGTATCGGACAAATGGATTCATGCGGCTTTCCTCGCGGCCATATTACAGTGGGTCGTCCCCCTGGATTGGTGTACGTAGCGAGCGCCCGCGAAGTTACGAGTTGTCGGGGTCTGAGGGATCGGTCCCAAAGATACGCGCTGTTTATAATTTCGTGATCTTTGGTTGATCACACCGTGATGTTCACCGGCCAATCTGGCATGGAGTTGATGATGACTTCGCCTCGCAGAATACTCGTTGTTGAAGACGACCCGGACATCAGTAGTCTGGTCAGGCTGCACCTCGCCGATGCCGGTTATGAGGTCGCGCTCGAAGCCAACGGCCGGACCGGACTCGACGTGGCTCTCGCCGAGGCTTTCGATCTCGTCATCCTCGACATCATGCTGCCGGGGATCGACGGGCTCGAGATCTGTCGTCGCCTGCGAACCGAAAAACCCGAGTTGCCGATCCTCATGCTCACCGCCCGCACCACCGAGCTCGACCGTGTACTCGGTCTCGAGATGGGGGCCGACGACTATCTCACCAAACCCTTCAGCGTTCGCGAGCTCGTCGCTCGGGTCAAGGCGATCTTCCGACGCATGGAAGTCTTCGACACCCAGCCCGAGCCCAAGAAGCTCAGCCTCGGCCCGATCGAGATCGACGCGGATTCGCGGCGCGTCCACATTGCTGGAGAGCCCGTGGACCTCACCGCACGCGAGTTCGACCTCTTGACCTTCTTCGCCCGCCACCCGGGTCGGGTCTTCACCCGCGGCCAACTGCTCGACAAGGTCTGGGGCTACACCCACGAGGGCTACGAACACACCGTCAACACCCATATCAACCGACTCCGCGGCAAGCTCGAGACCGACCCGTCGCACCCCCGATTTATCCTCACCGTGTGGGGTGTCGGCTATCGCTTTCCAACCATTGAGGAGCTTGAAACACCATGAAATCACTCCACGCGCGTCTGGTGGCTGTCCTCCTCGGACTGCTGCTCGGTCTCGGCGCCATCCTCATCACCATCAACTTCTATTCGACAAAGCGGTATGAGGAGGAAGTGGTCCAACGACTCAATCGAGCGCTGGCCTCTTCACTGGTGGCGGAGGATGTACTGCTCGACGACGGCGAGGTCAATGAAGAAGCACTCGAGCACATCTTCCACACCCTGATGATCATCAACCCGAGCATCGAGGTCTATCTCCTCGATCTCGAGGGTCAGGTCGTCCAGCACTCATCGCCGGGCAAGGTCCGCCGCGACAGCATCGACATCGAACCGATCAAGGCATTTATGGCCGATGGCGCCGAGCTGCCCATTCTCGGCGATGACCCGCGTGACGAGAGCCGGCTCAAGATCTTCTCGGCGTCACCGATCATGGTTGAGGACCGCTATGAGGGCTATCTCTACGTCGTCCTTGCGAGTGAGGCCTACGACTCGGTGGTGCAGCGACTCCAGACAAGCCACATCCTCCGTCTCAGCGTCGTTATGACCCTTGTTGCCCTGGTGCTCGCCGGTATCGCAGGTGTCATTCTCTTCTCCCATCTCACCCGCCGACTTCGGATCCTCGCCGGGGTCGTGGACTCCTTCCGACGCAGCGATTTCTCGACGCCGGTCCGGCTCGAGAAACGACCGGGCAACGGTGACGAAATCGACACCCTGACCGAGAGTTTCGAGGGCATGTCCGACCGCATCATCCAACAGGTCCGCAGCCTCAAACAGACCGATGAGCTTCGCCGCGAGCTCGTCGCCAATGTCTCGCACGACCTGCGGACTCCTCTCGCCTCGCTCACCGGTTACATCGAGACTCTCCAACTCAAAGAAGGGCGCCTCACCGATGAGGAGCGGGATCAGTACCTCGCCGTCGCCCGCCGACAGAGCGAGCGCCTCGGCACCCTGGTGGAGGAGCTCTTCGAGCTCGCTCGGCTCGAGTCCCGCGACATGAAGCCCGAGCTCGAACCCTTCCCGCTTCCCGAACTGGTGCAGGATATCGTCCTCGATTTCCAGCTCGAGGCCGAGAAGAAAAAGGTCAGCCTCAAGCTCGATCGCCCCACCGAGGTCCCGCTGGTCTCCGCCGACATCGGACTCATCCAGCGCGCGTTGAGCAACCTCATCGGCAACGCCCTCAAACACACCGAGGAGGGCGGTCGGGTTTCGGTCTTCATCGAACCCCTCATCGACAAGGTCGCGGTCCGAATCGAAGACACCGGCTGCGGCATCCCCGACGCCGAACTCGAGCAGATCTTCGATCGCTTCTATCAGGCGAGAAACCACGGCGAGGAACAGTCCACCGCCGGTGGGTTGGGCCTGGCCATCGTCAAGAGGATCCTCGAACTCCACGGCTCCGCCGTCGAGGCCGCAAGCACCGTCGGCAAAGGAACCGTCTTCACGTTCTCGTTGGAGACGGCGTAGTTCTG
>CBESWV010000243.1:0-6047 GCA_965533305.1 uncultured bacterium
CTTGAGCTTGACGTTCTTTTCGATGTAGTTGGCGAGCCGCTGCAGGATGGTGTCGAGAATACCGCCGGCCTCGCCCGCCGCGACCATGTTGACATAGAGGTCGTCAAAGGCCTGCGGGTGTTTGGCCAACGCATCGGCCAACGAGAGTCCGCTCTCGACGTCCTGCCGGACCTGGAGGAGGATCTTCTGGAAGGCCTTGTTATCCTGCTGTTGACCGAGGATTTCGAGGCACTGGACCAGGGGCAGTCCGGCGTCGATCATCACCGAGAACTGACGGGTGAAGACCGCAATGTTCTTCGAGGAGATTCCACCGCCGAACTTCGGCAGTGCGATCTCCTTGCCCTTTTCCTTGACTGTTGTGACGACAATCTGCTGCTTCCTGAGAGCGGCAATGACCGCGTCCTTGCTGTCGCCGATGAGAACGCCTGTCTGTGGGTTCCCGTGGCGGTCGCGTCCCTTCCACTCAAAACTTGGCATCTCAGGTCCTCCTCGAGGCAGCTGGGTTCTCAGACTGCGAAATCGCGCCGACACCCCGGTTGATCATGTCCTGGAGCTCGTCCTGATGCGAGCTGTAACCGAGTGCAGTCTGGAGTGAGATCAAACGGCGGTGGTAGAGCGTCGCCAGACTCTGGTTGAACGTCTGCATTCCGTGTTTGATCTGACCCGCTTGCATCATCGAATAGATCTGGTGGACCTTGTCCTCGCGAATCAGATTCCGAATCGCGCTCGACGGAACCAGGATCTCGCACGCCAGGGACCGGCCCTTTCCCGTCGCCCGAGGGAGCAGGGTCTGGCAGACGATCCCTTCGATGACAAAGCTCAGTTGGGCGCGGACCTGCGACTGCTGGTGTTCGGGGAAGACGTCGATGATGCGGTTGATGGTCTGTGGCGCCGAGTTGGTGTGAAGGGTGGCGAAGGTGAGGTGGCCGGTTTCAGCGATTCTCAGCGCGGACTCGATGGTCTCCAGATCTCGCATCTCACCGATGAGCACCACATCGGGGTCCTCACGTAGAACCGACCGCAGGGCGGCCGGGAACGAGAGGGTGTCGGCGTGGAGCTCTCGTTGGTTGACCATCGCCGTCTTGTGCGTGTGGAGGTATTCCACCGGGTCTTCGATGGTGAGGATATGGAGCGGTTTTTCGCGGTTGATCTTGTCGATCATCGCCGCGAGAGTGGTCGACTTTCCGGACCCGGTGGGACCGGTGACCAACACCAGACCGCGGGGTTTTTCGCACAGGCCCGCAACGGCCGGCGGCAGACCGAGCTCTCTGAATCCGAGGATTTCGTAGGGAATCCTGCGGAAGGCGCCGGCCACCGCGCCGCGCTGGACATAGACGTTGGCCCTGAAGCGGGCGAGACCTTTGACGCCAAACGAAATGTCGAGTTCCAGGCTTTCCTCGAAACGGTGCTTCTGGGCATCGGTCAAGACGGAGTAGGCGAGTTTCTTGGTGTCGACGGCGGTCAATGAGGGCTGATTGAGCGGAATGAGCAGACCGTCGATACGAACCAGCGGCGGAGAGTTGGTCGTGACGTGGAGATCCGTTCCTCCCTTCTCGACCATTGTCTTCAGCAGTTGATGCAGGCTGACAGTCATCTCAGCACCTTTCCATCCGACTACAGCACGGACTCGCGGACGACTTCCTCAACGGTGGTGACGCCGTCGCGAATTTTTTGCAGACCCGACTGACGCAGACCGATCATTCCCTCCTCCATCGCCTTGCGGCGGAGCTCGATGGCGGTTGCCCCCGACAGGATGAGTTCGCGAATATCCTCCGAGATGGTCATCACCTCGTAGAGTCCGACGCGACCCTTGTAGCCCCGTTGGTTGCAGTTATCGCAGCCGCGCCCGCGATAGAGCTGGATCTCAGGGGCCTCGGCCTCGGAGAATCCGACGTTGAGCAGCGCCTGCAGCGGCGCGTCTTCCTCTTCTTTACAGTTGGCGCAGATCCGTCGGATCAGCCGCTGTGCGACGATGAGGTTGACCGATGTGGCGACGAGGAATGGCTCGATACCCATGTTCATGAGCCGGTTGATGGTCGATGGTGCATCGTTGGTGTGCAGCGTCGACAGCACCAGGTGACCGGTGAGCGATGCCTTGATGGCGATCTCGGCGGTCTCGAAGTCGCGAATCTCACCAACGAGCACGATATTCGGGTCTTGGCGAAGGAACGAGCGGAGGGCGGCCGCAAAATTGAGCCCGATGCTCTCCTTCATTTGAACCTGGTTGATGCCCGGGAGCTGGAACTCAACCGGGTCCTCGGCGGTCATGATGTTGACCTCAGGGGTGTTGATCCGCGAAATGGCGGAATACAGAGTGTTGGTTTTGCCGGAGCCCGTGGGGCCGGTCACCAGGACCATGCCGTAGGGCTGCATGATGCAGTGCTCGAAGTTCTTCAGGCTCGACTTTTCGAAACCGAGCTTGGTCATATCGAGCATGAGGTTGTCTTTGTCGAGCAGACGCATGACGATCTTCTCGCCATGCAGGGTGGGCAGGGTTGAAACGCGGTAGTCGAGTTCCTTGAGTTTGCCCTGCAGTTTCATTTTGATCTTGATGCGACCATCCTGAGGCAGGCGTTTCTCGGCGATGTCCAGGCGAGCCAGAATCTTGAGACGAGAACAAATGGCGTCCCGAAGTTTCATCGGCGGGTTCATGATCTCGTAGAGTATGCCGTCGATGCGGAAGCGGACGCGGTAGCTCTTTTCATAGGGCTCGATATGAATATCCGAGGCTCCCCGCTTGAGGGCGTCGGTGAGGATGAGGTTGACCAGCCGAACGACCGGGGCCTCGTCAGCGGCGGCCTCATCGTCGGAGATGGCAAGATCTTCTTCCTCGTCGTCTTCGAGCACCTCGAGGGCGGTTTCCTCGACCGTCGACAGGTCATCCATGACCTTCTTCAGCTCGATGGCGTGGGTGGTGCCGTAGTATTTGTCGATCGATTCCCGAAGAGCTTCTTCCGAAGCGACGACGGGTTCCACCCGGTAGCCGGTGATGAAGGTGATGTCATCCATCGCAAAGACGTTGGTCGGGTCGCTCATGGCCACCGTCAAGGTGGCTCCGGTCTTGGAAACCGGGATGAACTGATACTTCCGAGCCACGTCCGCCGGGATCAGCCGGATGATCGATTCGTCGATCTCAAAGTGCTGAAGATTGATGGACGGCACCCCGTACTGCTGTGACAGACAGTCGAGGATGTCTTCTTCGGTGACGAAACCAAGCCGGATCAGGTGTTCACCGATCCGTCCGCCGGACTGTTTTTGCTCTTCCAGGGCCTTTTCGAGCTGTTCATTCGTCAGCAGTTTGGCCTTAGTGAGCAATTCTCCAATTCTTAAAGGCATGAGTCCATTCCATTAAATCACTTCACCGCAAATTGTAGCACTGATACAGGTCAGTCAATGTGTGACGTGTACGACATCGAGAGACGGTCATTCCTGACTCCCGAGCAAGTGTTCGATGGCTGTGCAGATCTCTGATGCCGCCACCGATCTCAATTGCCCGGTCGTGGCGGATCCGCTCGGGCCCCGTCCCGGCGCCGCGCCGGATACGACGCCGACTCTCTCTCCCGCGGGGCCGTTTCTCTCCGGATCCGTGGTCAGGAAAACGGTCAGGGTCGGTACGCCGAGACTGGCGGCAAGATGGACCGGTCCGGTATCCCCACCCACCACCACCGCCGCCGAACCGAGCAGGGCGGTCAGTTCGATCAGGTTGGTCGGTGGGGCGAGGTGAACCCCTCCTCCGCCGAGCTTGACGATCTCAGCTGCACGATTCCGTTCGGATGGGCCCCAGGCAACGACGACATCCATACCTGAGGAGACAAGGAATCGCGCCGTGTCGGCCAGGACGGCGGCGGAGAGGATCTTCTCCGGCTGTCCCGCACCGGGAAGAACCACCGAGTATTCGTTTTCCCGGGAGTTTGTGTCTACGGGTTGAGCGTCATCGAGGAGCCAGCGCCCGTCCGGCTGCGTTGGTCGAGCTGGTGGTTCGTCGCCGACGGAGCGAACGAGCTCCAGATTTGTGGCGATGACGTGCCGGTGGCTGCTGCTTCCGGGCAGGGTTTCGGTGTAGGCGAGGCCGGCAACGACTTCCCGCCTCCACGGCCGGGCAAGACCGACCCGACGCGGAGCCTTGCACCAACGGGTGATCAGCCCCGATTTCAGAGTTCCCTGGGCATCGATGGACAGATCCGGCTGAAGCTCGTACACCCGGCTTTTGAATGCGGCGACCTCGGCCCGTGTCCGCGAGGAGAACGGATGCTTCCGCCACCGTCCGGTGGCGACGGTGAGGACCGCGTCCACCGCGGGGTGGTCCACGACCAGGGGCGCCAGAGGATTCTCGACGATCCAGGTGAGATGAGCTTGGGGGCGAGCGGCGCGGATGGCGACGGCCAACGGCCAGGTGTGAACGATGTCTCCGAGGGCCGAGAGTCGGATGAGGACGATCCTCATTGCCGTCCGAACCGCTCGGTGATGATGCCGATCACATCGGTGGTGGCGTGGTCCTTCGGGTCGCCACAGATGACCGTGCGGCCGCCGTAGGCGGCGACCACGTGCCGCTCGGGTACGTTCTCGGCGGTGTAGTCCGTTCCCTTTGCGTGGACAGCGGGTCGCAGCAGCTCGAGTACGGGCCCCACGGTCATGCTGTCGAAGAGACAGATGCGGTCCACCATCCAGAGGTGAGAGAGGATTTCAACCCGCTCGTCCTCGGGAGTGATCGGCCTTGTCTCGCCCTTGGACGCCCGCACCGAGGCATCGGAGTTGACCGCCGCGACGAGGTGATCTGCGTGCGCCTTGGCTTCGGCGAGATAGCGAAGGTGACCAACATGCAGCATATCGAAAGCCCCGTTGACAAGAACGGCGGTCTCGCCCTGCCGCCGCCAGTGTTCGCACTCACCGGCGAGTTCGTCCAGGGTCCTGAGCTTGTCCTCAGGCGCCATCACGAGGCTTCTCCGATGACGGCTGTCCGGAGTTCGTCGGAGGTCATTGTGGCGGTGCCGAGCTTCATGACCACCAACCCGGCGGCGATATTGGCAAGACGGGCGCCCTCGAGCGGTGAGGCGCCCGCCGCCAGGGCTGCGGTCAGAACCGCGAGGACGGTGTCTCCCGCACCGGTGACATCGGCGACCTCATCGGTCCCGAAGACGGGGAGGTGAGCGACGGTCCCGTCGGCACCGGCCAGTGTCATCCCGCGATTTCCCCGGGTGGCGAGGAGAAATCGCGCCTCGAGGTCCGAACGCAGCTCGGCGGCGGCTTCGGCAACCTCGTCGTCGCCGAGGAGCCGCCGACCCACAGCGACTTCGAGTTCCTCGAGGTTGGGTGTCGCGCCGTCGACACCGATAAAGTCGCCGATCCTGTAGCGTGAGTCGAGGGTGATCCAGGCGTCGCGTCCGACGATTTCGCGGAGGGCGTCGACGATATCGGGTTGGACAGAGCCGTATCCGTAGTCCGAGACTGCAACCGCGGCACAGTCGCCGATGGCGGCCAATCCCTCGAGGAGTTCGGTGTACCAGTTGCCATCGTCGGGGAGCTCGTCCTCGATGTCGTAGCGCGCGACCTGGTGCCTGAGCGACGAGGCGCCACCGCCGAGGATCCGGACCTTGGTTGGTGTGCGGTAGCCGGGCACAACGACGAGGGAGTCGGTGGCAACCCCGCGGTCGGCGAGAGCCTGGCGAAGAGCAACTCCGGGCTCATCGTCGCCGATGGCGCCGAGCGCAATGACGTTGAGGCCGAGCGCCGCCATGTTGGCAAGGGCATTGGCGGCGCCGCCGGGGATGTCGCGCTGGCCTTCGTGGTGGAGGATGATCACCGGCGCCTCGCGTGAAATCCGCTTGGGTGTGCCGAGGATGAAGCGATCGAGCACCAGATCGCCGACAAGCGCCACCGAGGTGGATGAGAACCTGTCGATGATCTCGAGAAGACGTTGCTGATCGGGCATGTGGGGAGTTTAGCGTAACCCCGTGCCCGTGCCCGTGCCCGTTATCCGAAAGGCGCCTCTGAGCCTGGTTCTCCCGTCGCGCTCCCCGTGAGTGCCCCCTTGACATTGTTCGGCCCGA
>CBESWV010000244.1:0-6030 GCA_965533305.1 uncultured bacterium
TGAGCCTCTTGCAGAAACCCTCTTCTCCGATTGTTTGTGGTCTCTGTGCCGGCGAGACGCCAGCACTACAAAGGGCTGAGATCCATTGTAGGGCCGGTGTCTCGCCGGCCTGATGGTGAGGAGGGTCGGAAGACCTCAGTGTCCAATTCTCGAATTTTGCAAGAGGCTGAATTGAGAATTTGAGAGGCTCAGTTGACCGGCTCGTCCTCGCTTTCGTCCATCCGCAGGATATCGAGATCGGTGGTGACGGGTTCGGCGGTCATCATGGAGTGTTCAAAGGTTGCCCTGAGAACCTCCGGAGAGATTCCATCGGTCAGGAGGGCCCAGATCACCGCGGTGAGCAGTTCTTCCTGCATCTGGCTCGGGTGTTCGTCCTTGGATGTGACGAGTCCGCCGAAGACCGCGTTGTCGGCGCCGCCGCCGCGAGGAATGAGGACGGTCAAACAGGCTCCGAGGTCCTGGGTCTGAGAGCCTGGTGCGGTCCGGATGAGGTCGACCAATTTGTCCTCGAAATCGGCGAACCAGTCGGGACGCTTTTCCGCACCGCCTTGAGATTCGTCGTTCATGTCGTTCTCCCTTCCGCTTCGCCGTCGGGGCCATGTCTTGGCCCTCACCTGGATCTAAGCAGGATCCGTGCCGGATTGGAGCCAACCGGTCGTGATGCGACTCCGGTGAGCGTGCCAGTTTGGGACAAATATCCAATGCGGATTCCCATTGTGGGTTGAGACTCCTCACGTATGATGATTCGGCGATCATGCTGATCCCGACAAGGACCCGTGGCGTTGAACGGGGTGCCACTTGTTGCATTGTTCGGCCGTGGACCCTTCGGAGGCGGTGGAACATCGATGCCGAACAATGCTACGGGTGGCTCCCGCGGCCAATCGAGATGAGGTCACCACGTCGGCATCGCGTCCGGGAACGGGATACTGCCACTGCCACCGATTGCTGTCCCCGTCGCTGTCGCTGTCGTCAGGGGGTGATGCGGCCTCCGATGTTCCGCGGAGGGGTGGTCGGCTGGACAAGGACCTCGGTTTGGTTGGTGGTCGGGGTTGATCCCGACCTGGTGGAACCGCCTGTGATCGAAAGCTGACCGCCCGCCATCAGGGTTGCCGTGTGTCCTCCGCGGTCGATGGCCAGCGATGATCCATCGGACCACTTCAGGGTTGTCGGGTCGAAGTATTCGGTGGACGCCATGGGTGAGCCTGACATGTCGAAACCGCCGGTGATGAGAACGAGTCCATTGGGGAACTTGGTGGTGGTCGGGAGTTGGCGAAGCGCGCCGGTGGGACCGGCGATGGTCCATCGGCCGTCGACGGGGTTCCAGAGCAGCGTCATGGGTGCGTTTGCGATGCCCGTCAGCAGGACCCGCCCGTCATCGAGGGTGACGGCGATGGGAGCCTGCCATTCCGTCGGCAACGGGGCGGCTCGCCGCAAGGTGTCCGATGCCGGATCGAAGAGAGTCGCCTCGCGGGCCCCGACGATCAGCGTCCGGCCGTCATGTAGTTCGGTCATCGCTGGGTAGCGTCGTTCGCCCGAAAGCGTCCCGACCACCGTCCAGGTCTCGGAGGCAGGATCAAAGACCTCAACCTCTTGGACGGTTTCGTAATGGGGGTAGTTGCCAAAAAGGCCTCCGGCGACCAGCACTCGGCCGTCGGACAGGGTTATGGCGGAGTGGGAGAAGCGATCGTGATTGAGTTGGCTCGTGATCGCCCAGCTATCGGTGTCGGCGTCGTAGATCTCGCTGTCGACCAACTCCTCGGACATGCTCCCGACGACCAAAACCCGACCGTCATCGAGTCGGACGGCCTGTGCGGAGGGGTAATGGCCGTTGGTCGCTGCCGCCAGGCTCCATGTTGCGGTCTGGGGATCGAAGATCTCCGGGTCGGCCATCGAACCGCCGACAACGAGGATTCGGCCATCATCGAGCTCTACGGCCGCGTGCTGGCTGCGACTCTCGGTCATGGGCACGCCCGGCGCCCACTGCCAGCACGGAAAGTCAGTGCAGACCACCACGGTGCCCTGGTGGGCGCAGGTGGCGTCCTCGAGCTCGGCGGTCACCGTCCAGTTGTAGTTTCCCGTAGAGACATAGACGTGAGAAGCACTCGTGTCGCCCGATGAAGAACCATCGCCGAAGACCCAGCCATATGAAGGTGTTCCATCGCAGTTGGCGGTGTCCAACGAGCCGTTGAAAGACACCGGCAGACCGGGCCATGCGTTCGGTGTGACCGAAGCGTCACACCACAGAGCGCAGCCGGAGCCGAGATCCGCCTGGAGGTTGATTCCGCCGGTGGCCTCGGTGATGGAATCGATGGCGATATTCGTCGGCACCCCGTCGTGGCGACTCGAGTTCGGGGCGCTCTGGGCATCAAAGAAGTCTCCGGTGACATAGAAGTCCCCGGCGTCGGCGCGGCCCCCTCCGCTGATCTCCTCGAGACCGTCGGCCTCCATGAGCCGCAGGAGCTTGTGCTCTGTGTAGGAGTTGTCATAAAGGAAGTTCCCGTTGCCGTCGGTCCGGGCGTCGATGTGCCAGATGAGCAATCCGTCGTTTGGAAATTCGACATCGTTGCCTTCGCGGCGGCGGTGCTGAACGATGAAGTACTCGGCATATGGGTCGACGATGGGGTCGCCGTGCATCACGACTGCCGCCTGCGGTGTGGAGTCGGAGGGCGCGAGCATGAGCTGATGGCTGTCCTGATTGTAGATTTCCGGCGTGAGCCACCCGAGCACCCACTTCGAAAACGCGTTGTGATCGCCCCAGTTGCCGTCCATCTGGTCAAGACCGCCGGCGCCTCCCTTGGGGCCGACGGCGTCGTCGTAGTCATAGTAGTCGGGCAGCCCGAGGGCGTGACCGGTTTCGTGGATGATGACCTCCGGTGAGAATTCGCCCGGCCAAGTGTAGTTTTCCCACTGCCAGGAATAGGTGCCGATCCGAACGCCGTCGACCTCGAAGTTGTCGTTGTAGAAGCTGGTCTGATAGCCCCACCAGAACTCGGCCCACTCGCCGTGCGCTCCGGTCCAGACGATGGAGAGATAATCGATGACGCCGTCGCCGTCGTTGTCGTACTGCGAGAAGTCGTGACCCTCGGTGTCGTAGTGGGTGAAGACTTCCTTGATGAGCGCCTGGCGTCCGTTGTAGCTCTCGACGACCTCGGATCGCGGATATTCGGTGGTGTACCAGCCGAGGGTCGACCCGGTGATCTCGAGTTGACCATAGGAGGCTCGGCGGTAGAAATTTGTCAGGCTTTCGTAGGGATATGCGCTGGTCTCGCCGTCGCCGAAGATCCGGTCGTCGACTACGGCGGGATCCGTGACGCCCAACATATCGGAGAAGGCGATGAGCAGGGTGAGCACCCTAGGTGACCCGTCGGACGGGAGGACCGACGGTGTATCCGGTAGCGCCTTGAGTGCCGCCTGCGATCCCAGACGCGCGGCGAGAGCCGGCGCCATCCGGTGATTGCCGAAGGAGCGGGCGGCGTCGGCCCTGGCGGCCAAGGTTCCGTCCTGGCGGTAGCGCTCGAGCTGATCGGCGGTGGGTGGTTCCATGGCGACAACTGGGCTCGCCACAAGGATCAGAATCGAGGCAGCCATGAGACGAGTGATCGTCGTGTTCCGTTTCATTCGCATTCTCCCGACGAGTACTCTACAACGAACTGTCGAATCTCCCGTATCCTCGTCTCACCAATGCATGCGGTGCGTCCGCAGAGAGGTTTTTGATGACGCGATTCATCGCCGGGGTTCTGGTTCTGACCGCACTGGTTTCGGTGGCGGTGGCGGAAGAAGCGCCTGGAAGAGACGTGGTTGCCCCGGAGGGAACCGCGACCAGGCCGAACATCCTGCTGGTGACCCTCGACACGACCCGCGCCGATGTGCTCGGTTGTTACGGTGGTGACCCCAAGGTCAGCCCGAATCTCGATCGCATCGCGGCTCGCAGCCACCTTTTTGAGCTCTGCGAGGCCTCGGTCCCTCAGACCATGCCCTCGCACACCACCATATTCTCGGGGCTCCACCCGTTTCACCACGGCGTGCGAAAGAACCTCGCGATCAAGGTGGGACCCCAGGTGCCCCTCATCGCGGAAGAACTCCACGGCAAGGGCTACCGCACGGGCGCTTTTGTCAGCTCGTTCGTGGTCGATGGCCGGTTTGGTTTCGAACGCGGCTTCGACCACTACGACGCCCCCGACATCCGGCCGCGTCTCGGCGGCGGGATGGAACGCCGGGCGGCGGAGACGGTCCGGGCGGCGGCCGACTGGATTGCGAATTCGCAGACACCGTGGTTTGTCTGGGTCCACGTTTTCGATCCGCACGCGCCCTACGAGGCGCCGCCTCCCTTCAGCGGGCGGTTTGCCGATCGACCCTATGCCGCTGAGGTCGCCTATGCGGACAACGAGGTCGGGCGGCTGGTCGGCACGCTGGTGGCCAAGGGCCTGTTCGATTCCACGGTCGTGATCATCGCCGGCGACCACGGCGAGGCGCTCGGTGAGCATGGTGAAGAGACCCACGGCATCCTCCTCTACGAAGCCACCACCCGGGTGCCTCTCCTGATTCACATGCCCGGTCAGACCGAAGCGATCAGGCACGCCTCACCGGTGGGGCTCATCGACATCGCGCCCACCCTGAGAGAACTGGTAGGAATCGAGACAACCGGCGACGGGGTTTCGCTGCTGCCGACCCTGCGGGGAAAGGGTGGGATCGTCGGCGAGAGGACCCTCTACATCGAGAGCCTGGAAGGTTATTTGAGAAATGGGTGGGCGCCCCTCTTCGCCGTTGTTCGCGGCCGAATGAAATACATCCAATCACCACGGCCCGAACTCTATGACCTCGGCTCGGATCCAAACGAGCGGCGCGATCTCGCCTCGGATCGGCCCGATTCGGTGGCGGATCTCGACCGGCGACTTTCGGAAATTCGATCGGAGGACGACGCAATAGATGGCGAAGCGGTCCTGCTGAGTTCCGACGAAGAGGCCGCGCTGCTTGCCCTCGGTTATGTGTCCGGCAGTCCGGGCGAGGATGCCGGAAGTCGGCGAAACCCGGTAGATGCCATGCACCTTGCACCCATCCACCAGCAGGCGCTTGAAGCCAAGGCCGGTGGCGACCTCGCGCGGGCGGCCAAGCTCTTCGAGCAGGAGCTCTTGGAGGACCCGTCGAGCCCGGTGCTCCTGTGGTATCTCGGGAGCTGTGTCACCGAGAGTGATCCCAAGCGGGCCATGAAAGCCTTCAGGCGTGCCATCGAACTACGACCCGAGTTCGAGGCGCCGTACGACGCTCTTGGTGAAGTTCTTCTGCAAGAGGGCGACAAGGCGGCCGCAGCGGCCGTCGCCTCCGAGGGTATTCGCCGGACACCCGACGTCGACGGCCGTCTCCACTATCTGCGTGCAGCCGCGTCGGCCCAAATGGGGGGACGCACCAACGAGGCGGTGCAGGATCTCGGCGTGGCCATCGAGCGCACCGCCCGCCCCGGGCCGGCCTACAGGCTCCGGGCGGCCATCCGATTGCAACTCCTCGACGACAAAGCAGGCGCCTTGGACGATCTCGAGCGATTTGCCGATTGGTCGACACCGGACGAGGTCGATCGCCTGAAGACCGACCCGCGTTTCGAAGCGTTGCGCGGCAACCCGCGATTCGATGGCCTGATGGATATCGACAACGAAGAATGATGCCGCTGGGGCGGTGGGGGCAAGAGGCAATCGCAGTTGAGAGTGGGTGATGCGTTGCTTTGAGGTCGTAAGACTTCGTGGTGGCACGTTTCCGACCGAGTCGTGTCTGAAGGGCAGGCAGGATGCCCGCCCCACAAAGCCGCCGTCGAGCGATTGTGGAGCAGGCTTCCAGCCTGCTCGTGGAGGCTTTCCCGGTCACCGGGTTCTGTCGTCTCCGGCCTTCTGGGACGCCCCTGGCGACCCAGCGTCGCACGTGCAGCGTGGTCATAAGAGGTAGGCCGGAAAGTCTGTGACCACGCTGCCCGCACGAGCGGCGGCCTCCTTCTGAGCTGGAGCGCACTGTAACCAGCGCTGAACCCGTGGAGTGCCCGGCACG
>CBESWV010000245.1:0-6026 GCA_965533305.1 uncultured bacterium
CGACGTCCCGTCGGCGATGGTGGTGCCGATGAACGGTCAAACGCCCACGAGATGTAGGCGCCACAACATCGCACGGTCCTTTGTAGCGCCGACGTCCCGTCGGCGATGGCGGTGCTGATGATCGGTCAAACGCCCACGGGACGTGGGTGCTACAACATCGCATGGTCCTTTGTAGCGCCGACGTCCCGTCGGCGATGGTGGTTGCCGATGAACGGTCGAACGCCCACGGGGCGTGGGCGCTACAAAAAAGGCCCGGCGTAAGCCGGGCCTGGAACCTACCTTAAATTCGCAGAGCGAATTTAGTCTTCTTCCTCTTCTTCCTGGGCGGCCGCAGCGGCGATCTTTTCCTGCAGCTGCTTCGGCACCTCGGAGTAGTTGCTGAACTCCATGTGGAAGTCGCCGCGGCCACCGGTGATGGAGCGCAGGGTCGGCGCGTAGGTCAGCAGTTCCGCGAGGGGCACACTGGCCTTGACCGTCGTTATGCCGTCTTCCGAGTCCATGCCCTGAACACGACCGCGCCGTGAGTTGAGGTCACCCATGACATCGCCCATGGCGTCCTCGGGAATGAAGACCTCGACCTGCATGATGGGTTCGAGCATGGTCGGTCTACAGCGAGATGCACAGTCCTTGAATGCCTTGCGTCCGGCGGCCTTGAAGGCCATCTCCGATGAATCGACGGCGTGCTCTTTTCCGTCGAGCAGGGTGATCTTGAAATCGACCATGGGGAAACCGGCGACCACGCCTCGCTCCGCGGCCTCCTGAATGCCCTTGTCGACAGCCGGGCGGTAGCCCTGGGAAATCGAGCCTCCGAAGATCTTGTCGATGAACTCGTAGCCTTTGCCCTTGTTGGGCTCCATGAGGACCTTGCACTCGGCGAACTGACCGGAGCCACCGGTTTGTTTCTTGTGGCGGGTTGTGGACTCGGCCGAGGTCATGATGGTCTCGCGGTAGGGAACCTTGGGCTGATGGAGAATCACGTCGACGCCGAAGCGTTTCTTGAGCCGGCCGACCACCACCTCAACGTGGAGCTGGCCGGTGCCCGAAATCAGCTGTTCCTTGGTCTGCGGATCGCGTCCAAAGCTGACGGTCGGGTCCTCGTCGCGGATCTTTGCGAGTGCGGCGGCGAGTTTGTCTTCATCACCCTTGGATGCGGGCTCGAGAGCAAAGCTGATGGCGGCTTCCGGGATGGGCACCGGGTCAAAGACGATCTCTCCCTTGGCCACACACAGGGTGTCGCCGGTTTGAGTTGTCTTGAGCTTGGGCACGGCGATCAGATCACCCGGGGCGGCTCCCGCAACGTGCTCGAGCTCCTTGCCCTGAATCACCGACAGAGCCCCAAGCCGCTCGGAACTGCGTTTTGCGGGGTTGGTGACGTTGGCGTCGGTCTCGATCCCGCCGGAGAAGATACGCATCAGCGAGATGCGACCTGTATAGGGGTCGGAGATCGTCTTGAAGACATAGGCGGCAAATGGGCTGTCGACGTCCGCCGAGACATCCTGCTCCTCGCCGTCGACAATGGCCTTCGTGGTTCGCCAGTCGGGCGAGGGAACGAGATCGACGATGGCATCCATGAGCGGCTGCACACCGATGTTCTTGCCGCCGGACATTGCGAAGACCGGAAAGAGCGACCGCGATGATACGGCCTTTTTGAGCCCACCGATAAAGGTCTCGAGATCGAGCTCGCCGGCCTCGAGGTAGGCGTCCATCAGTTTTTCATCCTGCTCGGCCACCATCTCCATGAGCGCTTCGCGCGCGGCAGAGACCTCATCGACGAGATCGCCGGGAATGTCGATCTCGGTCGGGTCCCCACTCTCATCCGACTCCCAGGTGAAGGCCTTGCCCGAGATCAGATCGACGACACCCTTGAAATCTGCTTCTTCGCCGATCGGGACCTGCACCGGTGTGACCTCACGGCCGCACTTTTTCTGCAGCGCCGCCAGGGTGCGCGAAAAGGATGCGCGATCACGGTCCATCAGGTTGATGCCGAAGAGCACGGGCAGCTCGCTGGTCGCGGCGGCCTTCCAAAGCTTGTCGGTCTGAACCTCGACCCCGGAGACCGCCGAAATCAGCAGCAGAGAAGCATCGGCCACCCGCATGCCCTGCAGAGCATCTGTGGTGTAGATCGAGTAGCCGGGGGTGTCGATGAGGTTGACTTTGGTCCCGCGGCGTTCGAAATGCGCGATCGCCGTGTTGATGGTGATCTTCCGCTCATGCTCGTCCTCGTCGAAGTCGGTGATGGTGTTGCCGTCGTCGACTTTGAGCAGGCGATTGACCGCTCCGCCGTTGAGAAGCATCGCGGCCACCAACGAGGTCTTGCCGGTATCGGAGTGACCGGTCACGGCCACGTTACGGATTGAATCTGTGGTGAAGGTCGTGCTCATCTATGCTCCTCCGGTGCTCGGACTGGGATATCAGACGGGTGGTTCTCCGAAGTCGATTTCGGCGCCGGTCAGTAGGCGGAAGGCCTCACCGTAGCGCTCGAGGGTTCCTTCGATGACCTCGGATGGCAGGGTGGGGACCGGCGGCTCCTTGTTCCAACCACTCTCAACCAACCAGTCGCGAAGATACTGCTTGTCGAAGGAGGGCTGGGCGCCTCCGGGCCGATACTGATCGACCGGCCAGAAGCGGGAGGAGTCGGGGGTCAGGGCCTCGTCCATCCAGACGACGGTGCCGTCTTCGGTGAGACCGAATTCGAACTTGGTGTCGGCGATGATGATGCCGCGTTCGAGTGCGTATTCGGCCGCCCTGCCATAGAGCTCGAGCGTCAGGTCGCGCAGCGTTTCGGCGAGCTCGCCGCCGACGATGGAGACCATCCGATCGAAGCTGATGTTCTCGTCATGGCCTACGGTGGCCTTGGTCGCGGGGGTGAAGATCGGTGTCGAGAGTCGATCCGACTCGACGAGACCGTCGGGGAGGGAAATGCCGCAGACCTCGCCCGACGAGCCGTACTCCTTCCAGCCGGAACCGGAAATGTATCCCCGCGCCACGCACTCAACCGGGATCGGCTGGAGCCTTTTCGCCAGGACGCTGCGTCCGGCAAGCTCCGGGTGGCTGCGATAGGGCTCCGGAAAATCCACAAGCTCGGTCGCGAGCAGGTGGTTGGGCACCAGGTCAGAGAACTGGTGAAACCAGAAGGAGGAGAGCCGGGTCAGGATGATGCCGCGACCGGGAACGCCCGGTGACAGAACACAGTCAAACGCGCTGATCCGATCGGTGGCGACCAGAACCAGCGCGTCGTCGGTGGTGTAGATGTCCCGGACCTTGCCGCGGCTCACCAGTTCACCCCCGGGGATGGATGTGGTGAGCAGCGCGTCGATCATCTCAGGCTTCCTTACCACTCATCACTGCCTGGGCCTGGCGGGCCATGCGGGACTTGTAACGCGACGCGGTGTTGCGGTGCAACACACCCTTGCGCCAACCCACATCGATCACCGTAAAGGTCTCCGGCAGGAGTTCCTTTACTTTATTGGCATCGCCGTCGGAAATGGCAGCGCGCATGATCCGCATCTGCCGACGCACACGGGTGCGAACCGCACGGTTGCGCGTCCGGCGTTCGAGCGACTGCCGGTGGCGCTTGCGCGCCTGCTTCTTCGTTCCCTTGATGGTCATTTCGCATACTCCTAGCTTCGAAGCTGCGGTATGCAGCATCGGGTCGCACATAATAGCGGAAGATTTGCTTTTCGGCTAGTCGTTCAACCCGTAACCGTGCCCGTACCCGATGAACTCGCGGTTTTCGGGTCCATCGCATTCATCGCGAACGGGCACGGAAACGGGCACGGATCGGACCGGCCTCTGAATCGCCGCTTCGTCTCCCTCTTACCTGATGGTGAGACCGAGCGACTTGAGGCGCTCTCGAGCAAGATCGGCCTCGCGGGTGCCTGGATACTCGTAGACCACGTACTGGAGATGGACAACCCCCTGGGCCTGGTCATCCATCTTGAGGTAGAGCAGCCCCTTTTTGAGTTGGGCCGCCGCTGCCTTGTCCGAGGTCGGGTAGTCTTCGAGGACCTGGGTGAAGACCTCGAGCGCCATTGCCGGGTCGTCCTGGGCGTCGTAGCACTCACCAATCCAATAGAGGGCGTTGTCGGTCAACTCGGTGTCCGGCCACCTCACCATGTAGTCACGGAAACCCTGCGACGCGAGGTCGTAGTTCCCACGCATGTAGTCTTCGTAGGCTGAACGATAGAGTTCCTCGGGACTTGAAATCCCATCGGCCGCCATCACCGCCGCAGCTGCAGCAATCGCCGCTTCCTCGGCGGAACTGTCGCCTGACCCCGACATTGCCGCACCGGCGGCTGCGGTCACCGGTGGCAGCACGGCCCCGGTCGACAGCCGGGCGCGCGACGCGGCGAGTTCCTGCGAGATCGTCTGCAACTGCCGGGTCGTCATGTCGAGGCTCGCGTGCAGGGCCTCGATCTGCTCTTGAAGCCGTTTGACCTCGGCGGCGAGATCGGCGTTGGAGCGCATGGACTGCGAACTCAGCTCCTGCATGCGGGACTCCATCAACTGGAGGTCCTTCTTGTCGAGGCTGTCGGTCTGCATCTCCTGCAGTTCCCGCTGGACGTCGGTGATCTCACGATGTATCAGCGCCATGTCCTCAGAGCCTGTCGAACAGGCCGCGAGGGGAATCAGCATGACCACAAAGATCACCAGCAAACGAACGCGCATCCGTGCCTCCTCGAACCTCATCGGGCAGTAATTACAAAGTGGGCTCGGCGATTGAGGCGGAAGGCCTCCTCGGTGTGACCCAGGGCGAACGGACGCTCCTCGCCATAGGAGATCGTCCGAACTCGATTGGCGCCCACGCCGAGGGAAACCAGGTAATCACGAAGGGCGTTGGCTCGTCGATCTCCCAGTGCGAGGTTGTACTCCCGCGTGTTTCGCTCATCGCAGTGGCCCTCGATCAGGACCAGGACCGTCGAGTACCGGAGCATCCAGTTTGCATTCTTGGCAAGAACTCCTCTCGCCTCGGGGCTGAGATCGAAGCGATCGGTGTCGAAGAAGACATCCTCGAGATACCCACGCGCATTCAGATCAGCCAGATCTTCAGGCAACTCGGATATCACATCTTCGGTGGAGAGCGTTTCGGTGACCGGCCCGTCAATCTCTTCCTCGATGACGACCTCGTCCACCTCGGGAGCGGGTGCGAGAGTCGGTTCCGGCGGCGGCGCCTGAGCTTTGGGACCACCCGAACAAGCCACCATGCACAGAGCGACAACGAACAATACTCCAACGGCCAGATACCGTGTCTCGATTTTCATGATCGGCTCCTTTGTCGCCTCACTTTAGCCCGGTTTCCAAACGAGGTCCACTGCCGTCGTCCGGTACCGCGATTGGTGTGACCCGGCTCACCGATCAGAGTTCCCATCTGCGTTTCTGATCTCTCCAATGAGCCCTCCGTCGGGTCGGGAAAGGCCTTCTCGGCGGTGACGCTTGGCAAGATAGTCGTAAACCACGATGGAGCCCGCAACCGCGAGATTGAGACACGGCACGAGGCCCCACTGAGGAATCTGGACGATGAGCTCGGCATCATCCAGAAGCTCCGGCGGGACTCCTCCGATCTCCGCTCCGAGCAGGAAACATGGACGATCCGGGTACTCGGCGTCAAAGAGATTGGTCGAGTCCTCGGTGAGCTCCACCGCCACAAGATTCCATCGGCGTTTTTTGACGTGGGTCCGAAATACTCCGGTGTCTGCCGGCAGCTGGACGATTTCGGTATAGAGATCGGCCGTTCGCGCCGCCTCGACATTCCATTCTCGCTCGCCAAGGAGGATGACCTCTTCGGCGGCGGCCGCGTGTGCGGTCCGGACCAGCGTACCGACGTTGTGTTCCTTGGAAATCTCCCAAGCCGCGATGGCGAAGGAGCGCAGTCCAAGGCGGTATTCCTCGAGCCTCCGGGCCCGCCTTTCGGCGCGCCGCTGAGCCAGAAACTCGTCTCTGATCAAATTCATGGGGCTAATCTAGCAAAAAAATGTGGCGGATCCCGAGGCAATGGAATGACATGGCAAGGGCAAGGGCTCTGAACA
>CBESWV010000246.1:0-6022 GCA_965533305.1 uncultured bacterium
GAGTACATGTACGCGCTCTCCGTACTTTTGAGCTTGACGATGATGCGATGCCCTTTTCTTGCCATATCTCATCCTCCTGACACGAAGCCGCGGGAGTTTACACTTAGGGATACTCGGTGTCAACTCGTTGAAGGTATTAGGTATTAGGTTTTAGGTATTAGCTCCATCGCAGATGTTGAGGGACGCGCCCGGGGGGCGAGTGCGATGACCCAATACCTAATACCTAATACCTTTATGTCTTTTTCTTCCGCTTCGGCGCTGCCTTCTTCTTTTTCTTCGCCCTCGGGTCCTTGCCCTGCTCCCGCATCCGCTCCTCGCGCTTGGCGATCAACTCCACCGCCTGTTCCATGGTGAGCGATTCGGGATCGGTCCCCTTGGGGATCGTGGCGTTGACCGTGCCATCTGTCACGTACGGTCCAAATCGACCGGTTTTGACCTGGAGGTTTTCGTTGCTCTCGGGGTGCGGCCCGATCTCCTTGATCACCGAGGCAGCGCCCCGCCCGCGGCCGCCCTTGGGCTGTTTGAAGAGTTCCACCGCCTCCTCGACCGAGAGCATCAGACTCTCATGGCCGGGCAACGAGCGGTTCTCCTTGCCCATGGAGATATAGGGTCCGTACCGGCCTACCAGAGCTGTGATCATTTCCCCGGTTTCCGGGTGCGGTCCTACCTCGCGGGGAAACGACAAAAGCTTGACGGCGTCTTCCAGGGTGACGTTTTCCAGTGTCATCCCAGGCCACAGACTCGCCATCTTGGGTTTGGTGTCGCTGCCGTTCTCGCCGAGCTGGACATACGGGCCGTAGCGGCCCTCCTTGATGTGAATGGCCTCGCCCGTGTCGGGGTATTCGCCGACCACGCGCCCGCCGGTCTCGGCCTGTGCAATCAAAGCCAAGGCCCGTTCCACCGTCAGCTCGTCGGGTGGCATTTCGTCGGGCACCGTGGCCCGCGCCCCATCCTCACCGAGCTGGGCATAGGGTCCGAAGCGGCCGATCCGGACCACGACCTCCCCGCCGTCGGCGTCTTTGCCGATGGGGATCTTCGATGCTTCCCGCGGGTGGATTCCCTCGGTGGTCTCTTTCAACAGACCCTGGAGGCCCATGCGCATGATGGGGCGGCCACCGCCCGCGCTCGAACCACCGAAGTAGAAATCATGCAGCCACGGGATGGGTTCGCGCTCACCTCCGGCGATGGCGTCGAGTTCGTCCTCCATGCGGGCGGTGAAATCATAGTCGACCAGATCCGGTAGGTGATTCTCGAGCAGATGGACCACCGCGATGGCCGTGAAAGTCGGAATCAGCGTGTGACTCTTGGTCCAGACATAACCGCGATCCTGAATGGTCTGAATGATTGTGGCGTAGGTCGATGGCCTGCCGATGCCTCGCGCCTCGAGATCCTTGACCAGAGTCGCCTCGGTGTATCTCGGAGGCGGCTGGGTCGTGTGATCGGTGGCGTCGACGCCCTCGACATCCGGATGCTGTCCGACGACGAGCCTCGGCAGGAGCTTTTCCTGATCGGCCACCTCGGCGCGGGGGTCGTCGGAGCTCTCGACATAGGCACGGAGAAAACCGGGGAAGCTGATGACCTTGCCCGACGTGGTGAAGACGGCGGCGCCATCCTCGCTGGTGGGTGCGGAGATCCGGATGTTGGTGCGAACACCGATTGCGTCACGCATCTGTGAGGCCAGGGTGCGCTTCCAAATCAACTCGTAGAGACGGAACTGGTCCTTGTCGAGGCTCGCGGCCAGGCTCTTGGGCGTCCTGAAAGTGTCACCAGCTGGTCGGATCGCCTCGTGGGCCTCCTGGGCGTTCTTCGATTTGGATTTGTAGACCCTCGGGTTTTCGGGCAGGTATTCATCGCCGTAGAGCTCGTGCACCTGCGAACGAGCCGCATTCAGCGCTTCGCTCGACAGCGTGAAGGAGTCGGTGCGCATATAGGTGATGTAGCCGTTCTCGTAGAGGCTTTGAGCGATCCGCATGGTTCGCTGCGCGTTGAAGCGGAGCTTGCGGGCCGCCTCCTGCTGCAGGGTTGAGGTCATGAAGGGCGGATACGGCTGGGTCGTGAAAGGTTTTTCCTTGACCTCGTCGGCGGTGAAGCTCGCTCCGGCGAGCTCGGCTGCGACCGCCTTGGCCTTGTCGCTGGTCAGAACCAGAATTTTCTGGTTCTTGGGTTCGCCGGTCTCCGAGTCAAAATCCTTGCCGATGGCAATCTTGCGGTCATCGAGCTCGGCGAGGCGGGCCGAGAATCCGGTGCCATCGACGGCGAGTCGGGCCTCGATCCGGCTGAATCCGCCCTCGATGAAGCGCATCCGTGACTCTTCGCGGGCGACGACGAGACGGGTGGCCACCGACTGCACGCGTCCGGCCGAGAGTTTCGGGCGCAGCTTGCGCCAGAGAACCGGTGAGACCTCATAACCCACGAGGCGGTCGAGGATTCGTCGTGCTTCCTGGGCGGCGACAAGTTCGTCGTCGATCTCCCTCGGTGATTCGAGGGCCTGGGCGATGGCGGCGCGGGTGATCTCGTGAAAGACGAGTCGCTTGACCGGGACCTTTGGTTTCAGAACCTCGATCAGATGCCATGCGATGGCCTCACCCTCGCGGTCTTCGTCAGTTGCGAGGTAGAGTACGGTCGCGTCCTTGAGCTTTTTCTTGAGCGTGTCGACCTGTTTCTTCTTACCGCTCGGGATGACATACAACGCCTTGAAGTCCTGATCCACATCGACGCCGAGCCGCGCCCATTTCTCTTTCTTGTACTTTGCTGGGATTTCGGAGGCCGTGGACGGGAGGTCCCGAATGTGACCGATGGACGACTCCACGATGTAGTCGTCACCCAGAAAACGGGAGATGGTTCGGGCCTTTGCCGGCGATTCAACGATGATGAGTGCGTGCGCCATAAGATGCAAAGAAGAGCCCAGGCAACCCGCGTTGTCAAGCTCTGGTTGTGAATCGACTTGGCGAGAGCTGGGGGGGTTCATCCCATAAGTGTTTTATTTGCAGTAATTTCAAGTCGATAATCTTTTTTGATTATCCCCGGACCGCGATTGGCTTGGTCCTCAATCTCCTCTGCTATCATGCGCCGACATCGCAGTGGATGCGCAAAAATGCGTGCTGGTGGAGGAGCGAATGGCCGAGATTCCCAAGAAATACAAACACCACGAGGTCGAGGACAAATGGCGTCAGCAGTGGGAGGAGTGGGGGATCTACCGTTGGGACCCGACTCTGCCGCGGGAGCAGACCTTTGTCGTGGACACCCCGCCGCCGACGGTTTCGGGTTCGCTCCACGTCGGCCACGTTTTTTCCTATACCCACCAGGATCTCATCGTCCGCTACCAACGAATGATCGGCAAGAACATCGCCTATCCCATGGGTTGGGATGACAACGGGCTGCCCACCGAACGGCGGGTGCAGAATCTGCTCGGGATCCGATGCGACGCCAAGCTGCCGTACGACCCGGACTGGGAGCCCAAGAAAAAGGGAAAGAAAGACAAGAGCATCGACGATGTTTCGCGGCGCAATTTCATCGAGGCATGCGGGGTGGTCACCGATGAGGATGAGAAAGCGTTCGAACACCTCTGGCGCCACCTCGGTCTGTCCCTCGACTGGACCGACCAGTACGCCACCATCGATGATCACTGCCGGAGAGTCTCGCAGCTGAGCTTCCTCGACCTCGTCGAGCGCGGCGAGGTCTACAACGTCGAGTCTCCGACCATGTGGGACATTGACTTCAAGACGGCCGTGGCTCAGGCCGAGGTCGAGGACCGGCCCAGACAGGGGCTCTTCTTCGATATCCGCTTCGGGATCGAAGACGGTGGTGAGCTACTCATCGCGACCACCCGGCCCGAACTCCTGGGAGCTTGTATCGCCGTTGTCGCCCACCCCGACGATGAGCGCTACCAGCCGCTCTTCGGCAAGTACGCCATCACACCGCTTTACGGTGCACGGGTGCCGATCCTCGCTGCCGAGCACGCCGATCCCGAGAAGGGGACCGGGATACTCATGGTCTGCACCTTTGGTGACGCCATGGACGTGGAGTGGTGGAAGAAATCGGATCTGGCGCTCAAACAATTGATCGGCCGCGATGGCCGCGTTCTGCCTGCGACCTTTGGCGCGGCACCCTTCGAGAGCGTGGACGCGGCTGCCGCGCAGCGCGCCCACGACGAGATCGCCGGAACCTATGTGAGCAAGGCGAAGAAGAGAGTCGCCGAGCTGCTCGCCGAGGACGGCAGCCTTCCCGGGTGGGACGGCGCCGCTCTCGTCTCAGAACCCCGACCCACCGATCAGATGGTCAAGTACTACGAGAAGGGTGATCGAGCGCTGGAGTTCGTCCCCACCCGCCAGTGGTTCGTCAGGATCCTCAAGCACAAGGAGGCGCTCCTCGCCCAGGGCGACAAGATCCAGTGGCACCCGGCGCACATGAAGACCCGGTACTCTCACTGGGTCGAGGGGCTCAACCAGGACTGGTGCATCTCGCGCCAACGCCACTTCGGGGTTTCGTTCCCGGTGTGGTACGTCGTCGGGCCGGATGGCGAACCGGACTTCTCACAACCGATCTACGCGGACAAGGAGAGCCTCCCGGTCGATCCTCTCACCGATACCCCTTCCGGATACGCCGACGATCAGCGCGACGTCGCCGCCGGTTTCTCAGCCGAGCCTGATGTCATGGACACCTGGGCGACCTCGTCCATGACACCGCAGATCCAGAGCCACTGGGGGACCGACGACGAGCGCCACAACCGTCTCTTCCCCATGGATATCCGGCCCCAGGGGCACGACATCATCCGTACCTGGGCCTTCTACTCCATCGTCAAGGCCTGGATGCACTCGGGTGAGATCCCCTGGCACCACGTCATCCTCTCCGGCTGGATCCTCGATCCCGACCGAAAGAAGATGTCCAAGTCCAAGGGCAATGTGGTGACCCCGGATGATCTGCTCGTCGAGTTCTCCTCCGACGCCGTGCGTTACTGGGCGGCTCGGGCGCGGCTCGGCACCGACACGACCTTCGATCCCGCGGTCTTCAAGATCGGCAAGCGGCTTTCGACCAAGGTCTTCAACGCCAGCCGCTTTGTCCTCATGCAGCTCGAGGGAGCGGTGGGCGATGGCGAGATGCCCAGTGTTGAAAGCATCACCGAACCCCTCGATCTGGCCTTGGTGGAACGGATACGGACGGTCATCGACCAGGCGACGCGCGCCTTCGATGTCTTTGATTATGCGACCGCGCTGCAGGTCATCGAGGACAGCTTCTGGAGCTTCTGCGATCACTATCTCGAACTGGTCAAGCTGCGCTCCTATGCCGAGGAGGACACCCCCGGCCGGCGTTCGGCGGTGGCCACTTTGAGCTGGGCGCTGCAGGCTTTTCTCCGCCTGCTCGCCCCATTTGTCCCATTCGTCACCGAAGAGGTCTGGTCATGGCGGTTTGCCGACAACGATCATCCGAGTGTTCACACCGCCGAGTGGCCGGTGATCACTGAGGTCGCAGCCGTCCCGCGTCCCGACCACGCGGCCACCTACGAGGCGGCCGTCGAGGTGCTCACCGCGATCCGCGGCACCAAGACCAAGGCGCAGAAGAGCCTCCGCTGGCCGGTGTCGAGGCTTGAAATCAGCGGCCCCGACCAGGATCGAGGCGCGTTGGCCCCGGTGCTCGAAGACGTGCTTCGGGCAGGTAACGTGGACGCCGCCGTGGTCAGGGTGAGCGATGGCCCGGCTCAGGACGGCCACCGTTTTGCCGTCGAGGTCGAACTCGCACCCGAGATGCCGGAGTAAGCTGGGTCGGGTTGAGCATATACTCGTGCTCGAAACCAGGCACCATGAGTGTCACTAATGGAGGAAATCACATATGAATACCCGAAACCGCGCGAATCTGTATCCAATCTCCTTGATGGTGCTGCTGGGCCTCCTGGTGCTTGCTCTTCCCGCCGCATACGCCCAGGAGGAACCGACGCCCGTTCCCGAGCCCGCGAACGAAGAGCCCGCCGCCGCGGCCCAGGCAGAGGAGCCCAAGGCTGAAGCTGAGCCCGCCGCTGAGGCCCCGG
>CBESWV010000247.1:0-5969 GCA_965533305.1 uncultured bacterium
GCGAGGGCGCGGACTTGGACCTGAAGCTGGCTCGGGGTGGTCTGCATCTTCTTCCCGGTGAAACCGTGGCCGGCTTTCGCCCCTGAGCTTGCGCACGCTGTGGCTGAAGCGAGGAGGATCATCAAGGGGCACGCGAGAACGCCGCGCTGAATTCTGCCGTACCGAGGGCGTGATCCGGAGACGACGCTGGGTATGGTGCAGGCTGACATGATGACCTCCGTCGGGGTTGGATTCGATTGTCGCACGAAGGGGTGCTCGGTCAGCCTGGATGACGATCCCATCTGCGGATCGCCACCATGGACAGCATGATGAGCGCCTGGATGAGGAGAAGTACTGTTGCAAAGGCGGCAAACTCCGGTCGGTCGAGGATCGTCACCGCCACCACCAGGGCGAGGGCGAGGTTTCGGCATGGAAACTCGATGAGATAGGTCAATCGGTCGGCCGGGGGTCGGCCGGTGACCCAGGCGAGTGCATACCCGGCAACCATGGCGAGAAGTGTGAAGCCGACTGCGACCATGACGAGCTGGCCGAGGGTGGAGGTCATTGTGACTCGCTGGTCGTTGGCGATATAGACCACAAGCGCGACCAGAGCGATCAGGCTCACCCGTCGGAGGGCCAGGCCCCGTCGATCTGTCGCAGCCGGTCGCCAACGGCGGAGGATCATCCCCAGACAGGTCGGGAGCGCGACGAGAAGAAGCAACTGGATGACGAGGACCATGACCGGAACCTCGACATCGGGCTGATCGTTGAGCCAGAAACGGAATCCGGCCGCCACGAGAACGGGCAGGGTGACGATGGACAGGAGACATGAAATGGCGGTCAAGGTGAGCGACAGCGCCGAGTTGGCTTTGGCGAGGCAGGTGTAGAAATTCGAGATTGTTCCGCCTGGGCAGGCGGTCACCAGCACAAGTCCGGCGATGATTGCCGGCGCCGGGTTGAAGACCAGGATGAGGACCGTCGCGATGAGCGGCAGGAGAATCAGCTGGCCGAGAGTGGCAGTGACCACGGCACGTAGATCCGTCGCCGACCGGCGCAGATCCGAGGCAGTCAGACCATGTCCGACGGCAATCATCATGAGAAAGGTGACGATCGGGATTGCGGTATCGACAAATGGTTCCATCGCCGACCATTCTGCGCCATATCGGGGGTAGGACGCAACGGGAGACTGCATTTGTTTCGATGTTACACTTCGCGGCGTGCGATCGGCGGCGATGGGACCGCAGGAGGTTGGAACGAAATGTATCCGGTCATGTTGGATGTCACCGATCGCCTATGCCTGGTAGTGGGTGGCGGAGGTATCGCCCTGCGGAAGGCGCAGGGTCTGGTGGAGGAAGGCGCGCGGGTGACTGTTGTGGCGCCCGATGTCGTTGATCCCCTGGCAAAGATGGCCGACGAAGGCCGGCTCCGCCTCGAACGCCGAACCTACGCAACCGGCGAGGCCGCCACCTATGCGCTGGTCTTTGCCGCCACCGATGACCGCGAGGTCAATGCGCGGGTGTTTGCGGACGCCGATAACGCGGGGGTGTGGGTCAACGTGGCGGATGATCCGGAACTGTGTTCTTTCCACCTCCCGGGTCGGATCAGGCGAGGTCCGCTTCAGCTCGCCATCGCCTCGGCCGGCGAGGCGCCGTTTGCCGTTCGTCGTCTTCGCCAGCTCTTGGAGCGTCGTTTCGGCGCCGAATGGGCGGAGTGGGTCGCCGCGGCAAGCCGGTTTCGCAACCGGGTCTACTCGCTCGGCGTAGCACCCGCCGACCAGGAGGCGCTCTTCGACCGGTTCTTCTCTTCGACGGTCGATGCCGAGAATTGGAAAGCCCGGGTTCCGACTGCTGCCGAGGAAGCCGAGTGGATTTCCGCCCCGGTGGACCATCTCGACAGAGGTGCGGCCGCCGATGGCTCCGGAATACAGGCCTGCCGAGACGGCGAATCCAACCGAGGGTTGGTGTCCCTGGTGGGCGCCGGACCGGGTTGCCCGGGGTTGCTCACGGTCCGTGGCCGACAGCGACTCTTCGAAGCCGATGCAGTGGTCTATGACCGACTCGCGGCCCCCGCTCTCCCCTGTGGTCTCGGGCCCGAGGTCGAACTCCATCCGGTCGGCAAAGAGGCCGGGGTCCATCCCATGCCGCAGGAGGAAATCAACGCCCTTCTGGTCCGTCTCGCGCGGCAGGGTCGCCGGGTGGTTCGACTCAAGGGTGGCGATCCCTATGTCTTTGGTCGGGGTGGGGAAGAGGGCGAGGTCCTCGTAGCTGAAGGTATCGCCTTCGAGGTCATCCCGGGAGTCACCTCCGGGGTCGCGGCCATGGCGTGGGCGGGGATTCCTGTGACCCACCGGCGAGAAGCGGTGCGATTGACCTTGCTGACCGCCCACGAGGCGGTGAAATCAGACGGACCGCAGGTTCGCTGGGATCTTCTGGCACAGGACAAGAACGCGACCATCGTCGGCTATATGGGTGTGACGGCGTTGCCCGAAGTGGTGCACCAACTCCTCGGCGGTGGGATGGACCCGTCGACACCGGCCGCCATGGTCGAGCAGGGCACGACGGCCTCTCAACGGAAGGTGATCTCGACCCTCGCAGAGCTCCCCGAAGCCATCGTCGAGGCCGGGCTTCGACCGCCCGCACTCTTCGCGATCGGGCCCACCATCGGCCGCTCGGACAATCTGGACTGGTTCAGCCGCCTGCCGTTGGCCGGTGAACGACTGGTCGTTCCGGATGCCGCCGAGGTGGTGGCGAACCGGCTCGAAGCGGCCGGCGCCGAGGTGGTGCCGGTGCCGTTCCCGGTAACACCGGCGGCGCGAGTCGTCATGGCGGCTCTTCCCGTCACCGGCTGTGTTGTGACCAGCCCGGCGGAGGTCGATTGGATCCACGATGAACGTGGCGGTCCCGGTTGGATCGAGGATGCGCCGAGTTGGTGCGTTGGCGAAGAGACGGCGGCCCGTGCGCGGCGGCGGGGATGGCGGCGAGTGCATGAGCTGTCCACGGGATTGGATTGCAGCGATCTGGTGGCGGAAATTGCCGAATCCCGTCGCTGACAACCGGACCTGCCGCGTGGTCGGTCCTCTGATGGAGACCGTGGCCGGAACGGCGATTTTTGGGCGGACCCAATGATCCCACTCGGTCTCCGCGCTCGTTTCTTTCTCTACTCGAACTCGCTGATTGCGGCCACCATGACCATCGTGACCCTCTTTGCCATGGTCCACGAACGGAATTCGCAGCATGAGGCCATCGACCGGCGGGGTCGGAGCATCGCCGATGCCATGGCCATTCTCATCACCGAAGCCCTGGTCCATGAAGAGCTCGGGCATGTCGACGATCCGGATTACATTGACAACAGCATCTCGCAGATCGTCATCCGAAATCAGGATCTGATGCGCTATGTCGTGGTCTGTGACCCCGACGGGCGGGTATTCCACGCTACGGACCGGCCGCTTATCGGCGGGTTCTTCCCCCGGGCACTCGGGTCTGAGGCCGTCACCGTCTCGCCGCTGACCGATGTTCGTCTCGGGGCCGGTGGTGATCGGATTCTCGAGGTCCGCACAACCATCGGCACGAAGCCGGACTTCCGGGGGTCCCTGGCCATCGGGTTTTCGCTCGAGCCCGTCGAGCGACGGGTGGCCGATCTCGCGCGGCGAGCCATCCTCGCGGCCATCATCCTCATGTTGGTCAACTCGGTCCTGACCGCCGTCTATGTTGAAACCCTGATCCGTCCGATCCTCAGCCTGAACCAGACCATGAAGCACGCTGCGCTCGGCAATCTCGGTGTTCGTGCGGTGGCGCGGACGGGCGACGAAGTGGGCGAGTTGGCCGACGCCTTCAATCGCATGATGGACGAGCTCGAGGCTGCGGGCGATCGGGAAAAGGTCCAACGCGCTCAGCTTGCCCACACCGAGAAGATGGCTGCGGTCGGAACCCTCGCCGCCGGTGTGGCACACGAGGTGAACAATCCGCTGGCCGGGATTCTCGCCTGCATCGAGAACATGAAGGCGGATCCCGAGGACACCGAGACCAGGGACCGATATCTTGATCTCATCGTCGACGGCCTCAATCGGATTGAACGGACGGTCACGACGCTGCTCAATTTCTCGAGTCAGCGTGAAATGACGCTCGAGGAGACCTCGCTCAACCACAACCTCAAACACGTCGTGGAACTGGTAGGCTATCAATTGCGCCGTGCCGGAATCGAAGTGCGGCTCGACCTTGATTCGGGCGGTGCGGTCGTCATGGCCGACCACTTCCAAATGGAGCAGTTATTTCTCAACCTCGTTTTGAATGCGGTTCAGTCCATGCCACGCGGGGGTGAGCTCGTGCTCCGCACCCGGGTGAGCGAGGAGTCGGTTGTGGCCGAAGTGCGTGACAGCGGCAGCGGCATTCCCGAGGAGATCCGTGATCGGGTCTTTGACCCGTTCTTCACGACCCGTGAGGTCGGAGAGGGAACCGGGCTTGGTCTCTCGGTGAGTGACAGCATCACCGCTGCCCACGGGGGGACCATCGAGGTCAAGTCCACGGTCGGCGTCGGGACCATCTTCAGGGTGGAGCTCCCGCTGCCGCCCGAGGACGGACCCAGAGGAGAAATCTTGTGAAGATCGGTGGTCATCGTCTCTTGATCGTCGAGGATGAGCCGCTGCTCAGAATCACTATGGCCGATGCTCTGCGTAAGGAGGGTTGGACGGTCGACGTGGCCGAGGACGGTGTCAAAGGAGCGGCTCTCTTCGAGCAACACCTCCACGACACGGTGCTCTCCGATCTCGTCATGCCGAAACTCGGCGGCATGAAGCTGCTCAAGAGGATCAAGGCCCTCCAGCCCGAAACCACGGTGGTCATCATCACCGCACACGGAACGGTCGATCGCGCGGTGGAAGCCATGCGTGAAGGGGCGTCGGATTTCATCACCAAGCCGTTCTCCATGGCTCAGGTGGTGGTTCGGATCGCCAATGTCTGCTCGGTGCGGTTGCTCCGCGAGCAGAATGTCCGTCTCCAGGAGCAGTTGGAACAGCGGCATTCCTTCTCGTCGATCATCGGGCGATCCAAGGCCATGCACGAGGTCTTCGACCTCATCCGCCTGGTGGCAGACTCCGACGCCTCGGTGCTCATCCACGGCGAGAGCGGAACCGGAAAGGAGATGGTCGCGTCGGCGATCCATTTCAACTCCGGGCGTCGGGCCAAGCCCTATATTCGGGTCAGTTGCGCATCTCTGCCGGAGTCGCTCATCGAGTCCGAGCTCTTCGGCTACGAGAAGGGCGCCTTCACGGGCGCGAACGAACGCCGGATCGGTCGATTCGAGGCTGCATCGAGCGGCACTCTTTTCCTTGACGAGATCGGTGAGCTCCCATTGAGCTTCCAGGTCAAGCTGCTCCGCGTGCTCCAGGAACGCCAGATCGAGCGTCTCGGATCCAATCGACCCATTGACGTCGATGTCCGATTCGTCTCGGCGTCATTGCGCCCCCTGGAAGAAGAGATCGAGGCGAATCGCTTTCGTGAGGATCTCTATTTCAGGGTCAACACCGTGGCCATTCATCTTCCCCCGCTACGGGAGCGGAGGGAAGACGTCTCTCTCCTGGCCGGGGCGTTTTTGGTGGAATTCTCGCGCGAAAGGGACCGTGACATCGAAGGGTTCTCTGATGAGGTGATCAGTCTCTTCGAAGCTCATTCATGGCCCGGCAACGTCCGCGAGCTGCGAAACGTCGTTGAACGGGCAGTGCTCTTCTGTCGTGGTCCCGTGATCACTGCCGACGAACTGCCCGTCGCTCTGCGCGGTGAGGATGGAAAATCCCCGCGCCCGACACAGGGCAGGGTCGAGCCGCTCCAGATGGCGGTCGGGCGAGCCGAGGTCGAGGCGATTCAGGCGGCGCTGCAATCGACCGACGGGCGGCGGGCCGAGGCGGCCGAACTCCTCGGCATCTCCCGCAAGACCCTGTGGGAAAAGATCAAGAACCTCGAGATTTCGGTGGATTTCTAGGACTACGCCAGTCTGAT
>CBESWV010000248.1:0-5955 GCA_965533305.1 uncultured bacterium
CTACATGTGTGAACGAGCAATTCACATGGCTGACTCCTTTCATTCAGCTAGATTGACCAGGCTTTCCTGGCGCACCGAAGACACCAAGACACGAAGGAATCACAAAGAGATCATGAAGCGGATCGGCCAAAGGCCGATCCGCTTCATGGCCTTCGTGTCATCCTTTGTGTCTTTGAGCCTTGGTGGTTGCGACGGTGCGATGCTTTGCGCTCCTGGCGTTCTTTGCGGTGAAATCAATCTCTCCATCGGGAGGAGTTATAGTCATCGGCTGGAGGTTGCGATGGTCCACGTTACGTCCGAGATCGGCCGGCTCCGCCGGGTGCTGGTCCACGAACCCGGGATCGAGGTCGACCGCATGGTGCCGCCCATGATGGAGGAGCTGCTCTTTGACGACATCCTCTTTGGTGAGCGGGCGCGCGACGAGCACGGCCGCTTCCGCCGGCTGCTCCAGATCCTCGGCATCGAGGTGATCGAAGCCGGCGATCTTCTCCGTGAGACCCTGGCCGACCCGGACGCCCGCGAGTGGTTGTGGCGGATGATGCTGCCCCAGTTGCCGCCCGATCTGCGTGGCGAGATCCCCGCCAACGCCGACGAAATGCAGGCGATGGTCGTCGGCGGTCTTCTCACCAATGAGAAGGATGGCGGCATCGAAGTCGGCGATCTCTTCCGGCTGACACCGCTGCCCAACTGGTGCTTTCAGCGCGACCCCCAGGTCGTGCTCGGCTCGGGCGTCGTCTTCTCGGCCATGGCGACCCCGGCGCGGTGGCGCGAAGGGTTGCTCGCCCGCGCGATCTTCCGCTTCCACCCCGAACTCGGCTCGACCCCTGTGATCCACGACCCCATGCGGCCCGAGCCGGGACATGAGGAGTTCTTCGGCTACCACCGGCCCCGCCTCGAGGGCGGCGACATGCTCGTGCTCTCACCCGAGGTGGTGGCCATCGGCGTCTCGGAGAGGACCAACGCGCTGGCCGTGGACTCACTGGCCCGCGGTCTCGCCCGGATGGAGAACGGGCCGCGCTGGCTCGAGGTTGTCCACCTGCCCAAACGTCGGGCCTACATGCATCTCGACACCGTCTTCACCCCCGCCGACCGCGATTCGGCGCTGGCCTTCCCACCGGTGATCTGCGGTTCCGGGCCCCAACTGGCAGAGACCTACGAAGTCGATCTCAAAGGCAAGGATCATTCTCCGAAGCACCGGGGGTGCATCCTCGACTCCATCCGCGAACGCGGGCTCGATCTCGAGCTCATCCCCTGCGGCGGCGCCGATGCGTTGGCCCAGCAGCGTGAACAGTGGACCGATGGCGCGAACACCCTCGCTCTGGCGCCGGGAGTGATCACCCTCTATGACCGGAACATCGCCACGGCCGACGAGCTCAGCCGGCGGGGATGGCGGGTCATCACCGCCGAGGATGTCCTTCTCGGCCGGGAGGAGGTTTCGCTCGACGGTACGGGCAAGACCTGTCTGCTCCTTGCAAGCAACGAGATCTCCCGAGCCCGCGGCGGCCCGCATTGCCTGAGCCATCCTCTGGAGCGCGACGAGGTGTGACGACTCATCCGGTTGCGCGATGGGAGCGGTGCCAGGCACCTTTTTGTCGGACAAAAAGAGAGCCAGGCACCGAGCCCGCGTTCTCAGGTAGGTTCTCTCAGCTGCCGCCAGCGGTCGTGGTACCAGAGCCACTGTTCGGGTCGCCGACGGATCGCGTCCTCGGTGACGGCCATGAAACGCTCGGTGAGCGGGCCGTCCTCGAGTTCCTCGGCGCTGAGCAGCGCCGGATCGATGGGCTCGCCGAGGGTGACGGTGTACCGCGCCGGTGCGTCCCAGTAGCCAAAGATGGGCACCACGACCGCCCCGGTCTTGCGGACAAAGCGCGCGAGCACCGGGTGGGTCTTGGCCGGGTGACCGAAGAAGGGCACCTCGAAGTCGACATCGCGCGGCCGCTGGTCGATGAGGATCCCGACAACCCCGCCGTCCTTGATCGCCTGCAGCACTTCGCGGCTGATGTTGAACTTGCCGAGCCCTCGGTTGCCGAAGGTGGCGCGAAGCCTCTTGAGTTCGTCATCGAGGAGCGGATTGTCCAGCGGTCGGTGGATCAGAGCGATCCCGTCCGGAATCAGCAGCCCGCCCATGAGCGCTGCCGCCTCCCAGGAGCCGAGGTGGGCCGAGAGCAGAAAAAACCCCCGGCCCTTGTCGATGGCTCGCTGGAGGTTTTCTTGACCCTCGATCGCGACCTCGGCGCGGAGTTCATCGGGGGTGAGTTGTTGCAGCCGGATGGCATCAAAGGCGACCCGTCCGAAGTGGCGCGAAACCTCCAGCGCCAAATCCTGTCGCCCGGCAGTGTTCATCTCGGGAAAGGCAAGCCCGAGATTGAAGTCGATGATCGCCCGGCGGCGGCGTGACACGCGGTAGAAGACCGAACCCACGAAGTTCCCGACTCGGGCCGAGGCCGCCGGGCTGAGGACCCCTACCAGAGCCCGGACCAGACGAAAGAGCCCGAACTCGAGGTGGTTGCGCAGCGCGGATCTCTGTTTGCTCACGACTCCACCTCCGGCAACAGGCGCCACAGCTCATCCCAATGGCCGGCCAACGGAACCATCCCGACCTCGACCACCCAGACGTCGGCTTCTTTCGGCATCTTGACGGCGTCCTTGGCGGTTGTGACCACCACCGCACCGGCAGCTTCAGCGGCATCGACCGCGGCGCCGACCTCGGCTTCGGTGAACGGGTGGTGATCGGCAAACCACCGGGTCTCAACGATCTCAGCGCCGGCGGCGCACAACAGATCGGCGAAACCCTGTGGCCGGCCGAGCCCGGCCACGGCAACAACCCGATGTCCGGCCAGCACCTCGGGACCCGCGGTGCGGTGACCTTGCCGCACGGAGGTGGGCTTGAGCCGCGCCGCGAGCACCGGGAGACCGGGGGCGTGTTCCTCGACCACCCGCCGCACCTCGGCCAGGATGGGTTCGGGGTCCGACCCAAGCTTGGTCACGACCACCGCGTCGGCCCTCGCCAGCCCCGAGAGGGGTTCGCGAAGCCGGCCCAACGGCGGCATCCGGCCTCCTCCCCAGGGATCACCGGCGTCCACCAGCAGGATGTTGAGATCCCGATCGAGCTGAAGATGTTGAAAACCGTCATCGAGGACCAGAACATCGGCGCCCCGTGTGAGCGCTTCGATACCACCACGGATCCGATCGGCGTCGACGACCACCGGCACCCCGGGCAGCCTCGAAGCGAGCTCCAGCGGTTCGTCGCCGGCGATGGACACCGACGTCTTCGGCTCGGGTCCGACGAGCACGACGGGATCGGCCACCACCCGACCGTAGCCGCGGGTGAGCACCGCCGGGTGCCGGCCACGCCGCACCAGATCGCGAACGAGGGTGATGACCATGGGAGTCTTTCCGGTGCCGCCAAAGGTCAGATTACCCACCGAGATCACCGGAGCCGCGAGCCGGGAGGACGAAAGCCAACCCCGGCCGTATGCCCCGATCCGTGCCGCCACTGCGCCCCGGTACAGCGGCGTCAGGGGCACGAGCAGCCGGTGCCAGGCCCTGCTCTTCATCACGAGGATGGCCCGCCGGCAAGATCGAGAACGGCCTCCGCGGTGAGTGCCGTGGCGCCCCGGTTGGTCTCGACCACCCGACGACCCGCCTCGCCCGCGGCGCAGGCCTCGACCGGGTTGTCGAGCCATTCGGCAAGGGCGGTGGCGAGTTCGTCGCCATCGGCCACCAGATGCGCGGCGCCGGCCTCGGTCATTTCATCGTAGACCTCGACAAAATTGTGGATGTGGGGCCCGCTGAGAACCGGCACCCCCCAGACCGCGGGTTCGAGGGGATTGTGGCCGCCGGTCGTGGCGAACGAACCGCCGATAAAGGCCGCCGACGCCGCCTGGTAGGCGCGAGCGAGTTCGCCGATGGTGTCGAGGAGAAAGACCCCGGTCTCCGCGGTGGGAGTATCGCCCTCGCTCCGCCTGGTCATCGAGAGACCACGCCGGGTCACGAGATCGGCCACCGCCTCGAAGCGTTCCGGGTGGCGGGGCGCGAGGATCAGAAAAATCGGCCGGCCGTCAGCTTCGAGGCGACTCAGCGCGTCGAGCACGACCGTCTCTTCGCCCTCCATGGTCGAACCGGCGACGATGATGGGTCGTCCACCCGCGGCGGATCTGGCGGTCTCGATCCAGGGGAGCGGACTCGGGTCCGGTTCGAGATCGTATTTGATGTTCCCCGCGGTGCGGATCGTCGCCCGGGGCACACCCAACTCGGCAAACCGTTCGGCATCGGCCGGGGAGCGGGCGAGCACCAGGCTCAGAGGTTCGAGCAGGGGTCGAAGCAGCGGCCGCACCCGTCGATAACTGCGAAACGAGCTGTCCGACAACCTGGCGTTGATCACCGCGGAGGGAACACCCCGACATCCGGCCTGGTGGAGCATCTCCGGCCACAGCTCGGTCTCCACCACCACCAACGCCCGAGGCCCTGCGGCGTCGAAGACGCGCCCGAGGGCGCCCGGGAGATCGAGGGGGCAGGGAATCACCGTCACCGCGTCGCCCATGGTCCGGCGCGCGAGATCGAGCCCGGTGGCGGTGGTGGCCGTCACCATCACGGGGAGTTCGGAGCCCAGGGCCTCGAACTCACGCACGAGCCGGCGGGCGATCTCCACTTCCCCCACCGAGACCGCATGCAACCACAGGCAGCCCGAGGGCAGATCGGGGAGATCCCGGGCGAAGCGGTCGCTGAAGGCCGGCCGGCGCTTGCCCCGGAGCCGATCCCGAATCTTGAGCACCGGGATCACCAACGGCAGCAGACCCGCAACCAGGATCCGATAGACCCAAATCATGCTCAGAGAATACCCCTACCGGGCTCTGTGGTCGTGGTTGATCTACTCGAGGCCGGCGTATTCGGGCTCACCATCGGCAACAATGAAGGTGCCGGCCTTACGTTCGAGTGCGTTTTTTAAGCTGTCGGCATCGGTGATGAGCACCTCTTTGCCCGTCGCCTTGACGAAATCGATGGCCGACTGGACCTTGGGCCCCATCGAGCCCGGCGGGAACTGGTTCTTCTCCATCATGGCGCACGCCTGATCCACCGGCAGGGACCGCAGCCACTTCTGGTTGGGCCGGCCGTAGTTCTCGGCGATCATCGGGACATTGGTGAGCACGATGAAGAGATCGGCCTTGAGATCGATGGCGAGGATCGAGGCGACATAGTCCTTGTCGATGACCGCCTCCACACCACGGAAATAGCCACCAACATCTTCGTAGACCGGGATGCCGCCGCCGCCGCCGGCGACGACGATGGCGCCGTCTTCAATCAACCGCTTGAGCAACCGGCTGCCGAGAATCCGTTGCGGTCTTGGTGAGGCCACCACCTTGCGCCAGCCTCGTCCCGGCTCCTCCACCATCTCCCAGCCCGCCTCCTGCATCAACAAATTGGCGCGGTACGCGGTGTAGTAGGGACCGACCGGTTTCGAGGGACTGTCAAAGGCCGGATCCTCCCGGTCCACAACCACCTGGGTCAGCACCGCCGCGATGTCGCGGTCGAGTTGCTCCTCGTTGAGCCGGTTGCGCATCTGGTTGGCGAGCATGTAGCCCATGGAGCCCTGGGTCTGGGCCACCGAGACGTCCAGGGACTGGGGTGGGATCTTGGTGAAGGCCTCCTCGACCTGGATCATGATGTTGCCGACCTGGGGTCCGTTGCCGTGGACGATGGCCAGCTCATAGCCGCGGTGGATGATCTCGACCAGCCAGCGGGTTGCTTTCCAGGCGAGGGTGAACTGCTCCTCCTGGGTACCGTGATCCTGGGGACGAAGCAGGGCGTTGCCGCCGAAGGCGATGACCGCGACGGGTTTGTCCTCGCCGTCTATTTCGATGTTGTTGCGCTCGTTCATAGTGCCTCCACCCCATGGTTTCGGGGAAGAGAAGCATTGTGGATCTGGGAGCCTCGGGTGTCAATATTTCCTCTCCC
>CBESWV010000249.1:0-5922 GCA_965533305.1 uncultured bacterium
GACGTGGTTCGGATCGGTTTTGTCGGTGTCGGTCTCCAGGGAACCTCCCACGTCGAGAACTTCCTCAAGATCGATGGCGTCGAGATCCGTGCAGTGTGCGACATCGTCGAGGATCGGGTTGCGCGGGCACAGCAGCTGGTGGTTGACGCCGGTGGAAAGAAGCCCAAGGGCTACAGCCGCGGACCGCGGGATTTTGAGCGGCTCTGCGACCGATCGGATCTCGATCTGGTTTTCTGCTCGACCCCCTGGGAGTGGCACGTTCCGGTCTGCGTCGCCGCCATGGAAAACGGTAAGCACGCCGCCACCGAGGTGCCCATGGCCCTCACCGTTGATGACTGTTGGCGGCTGGTGGAGATCTCCGAGAAGACCCGTCGTCACTGCGTGATGATGGAGAACTGCAACTACGACCGTTTCGAGATGATGATCCTCAACATGGTCGAGCAGGGAGTCTTCGGCGAACTGCTCCACGCCCGGTGCGGCTATCTCCACGATCTCCGCGCCGTCAAGCACGACCTCGATGGCGAGGGATCCTGGCGCCGGGCCCACTCGATGACGACCAATGGCGATCTCTATCCGACCCACGGACTCGGCCCGGTGGCGCAGTGTCTCGACATCAACCGGGGCAACGCCTTCTCCTCGCTCTCGTCCTTCGGCACAAAGACCCGAGGGCTTGGCCAGTACGCCCTCGAGCGCTTTGGGCTCGAGAGCCCCCAGGCGGACGAGGAGTTCGTGCTTTCTGACATCGTGACGACGGTTCTGCAGACCGCCGCCGGCGAGACCGTGGTCGTCACTCACGACACCAGTTCGCCGCGGCCCTACAGCCGAGACTATCTCGTTCAGGGCACCCGGGGACTCGCGCGCAAGTACCCCGAGCCGCGGATCTACATCGAAGGCCGTAGCGATCCCCACCGATGGGACCCGGCGGAAGAGTATCGCGAAGAGTACGACCATCCGGTGTGGCGGCGTCTCGAGGAGGCGAGCGCAGGGGCGGGCCACGGCGGGATGGATTTCATCGAGGACTTCCGGCTCGTCGAGGCATTGAGACAAGGCCGCCCCCTCGATATGGATGTCTATGACGGCGCCATTATGAGTGCAGTGGTCGAACTCAGCGGTCGATCCATCGCCGGTGGTGGGGAGCCCCTGGAGTTCCCTGATTTTACCCGCGGAGGGTGGAAGCACTCCCGGCCCCTCGAGGTGATGCGGATCGAGCGGTCGTGACGGCTGGACCGTCCTGGACGGCCGAACTCGCAACCGAGTTCCGATCGCGCTTCGGGAACGATGCTGCGCCGAAGATCGCCCTGGCTCCGGGAAGGGTCAACCTTATCGGTGAACACACCGATTACAACGAGGGTTGGGTTCTTCCCATGGCCGTCGATCGCTGGGTCGGGGTCGCATTCGCCCCCCGCGAGGACCGCCGGATTCGAGCCCACTCCGTCGTCTTCGACGAGACCCGCGAGATCGGTCTTGATGATCTCGCTCCGCCCGGTGGATCCGACTGGCTCTCCTTTGTTGCCGGTGCAGCCTGGGCGCTCGATTCGGCCGGCCACCGCGTGTCCGGGCTCGATCTCGTGGTGGATGGCGATGTTCCCCTCGGGTCAGGGCTGTCATCATCGTCGGCCCTGACGATGGCCTCGATGCTCGCCCTCTGCGAAGCCTCGAAGATCGAGTGGGCGCCGGTCGAGATGGCGCTCCTCGGCCACCGGGCGGAACGCGACTACATCGGGGTCGAGGGTGGGTTGATGGATCAGTTCACCGCGGTCATGGGGCGGGAGGGCCACGCGCTGCTCCTCGACTGCCGCACCCTGGAGACCGATTTCGTCCCATTTCCCCCCGAGGCCGCGATCGTCGTGATGGACACCGGTGCGCCGCGGACCCTGTCCGGCAGCGCTTTCAACGATCGGAGCAGAAGCTGCCGGGAGGCGGTGGAGGAGCTTCGCGACGCCGATCCTGAAATTGCGGCCCTGAGGGATGTGGAACCCGGTTTCCTCGAGTTGGAACGCGGGCGGCTTGATGAAATCACCTACAGGCGGGTGTCGCACGTCGTCGATGAGATGACTCGACCAATTGCAATGGCCCTGGCCCTGGCCGAGGCGGACCTGGTCGCCGCCGGGCGTCTGATGAAGGCATCCCACGCCAGTCTTCGCGACCTCTACGAGGTGTCGAGTCCCGAGCTCAACCTGTTTGTGGAACTCGCAGAGCGACACCCATCGTGTTTCGGTGCGCGGCTCACGGGAGCGGGATTCGGCGGGTGCGCCATCGCGTTGGTTTCGGCCGAAGCCGCGAAGACCTTCGCCGACGAAATCCACGCCGCCTACCGCGCCGAGGTCGATCTGCCGAGTTCGGTCTTTGTCTGTCGCCCGGTATCGGGCGCGAAGGTCGTCGAATTTGACGGATGAGTCTGGTGGAGGTGCCGCGATTTCGGATTTGCAGAACATCGATCCGACCCCGCCCCATGCCGACGAGAAGTCGGCACTACAATGGAGATCGCCCTCTTGTCGCGCAGGCGTCTCGCCTGCGATGGTGCGCTCGCCCGTTCCTGACGGGCCTTTCGATGATTGCAGGAGGCTCGAATGTTCCGTTGTGGGAGGGATGTCGATGAACTTGAGATCATTGTGTGGGTGCGCATGCGCGGTCCTAGTGGCCGTTTCGGCTGCGGCGGAGCTTCCCGACTATGCGAACAGCCTCGAGCTTCAGGTGCGAAGCAATATCGTCGATGGCTTCAACCTGCCGGCCAACTCGTCTTTCAACAGCAAGACGCCGTCCCTCTCTGATTCGGGTCAGGTTGCGGTGAGCCTCGGGATCATCGGTGGCGATATCGACACGGTGGGGCTGTGGCTCGGCAGATTCGGTTCAGGTTCGGTGGTCTGGAGCGACGGCGGCGGAGCTCTGATCTCGGACTGCAGTCTGAACATCAATGGTCTGGCCGTCTTCCCGCTGGGCTTCGCCAGTCCCGACGGGCTTTACTTCTATGACGATTCTGATGGCAATTCCGGTCTTCTCACCAACCGGCCGATCGGCACCTCGGCGTGGACCGGGGCCGAGGTCAACGCGTTGGGAGCTGTCGCTTTCAGAGCCAGTTTCTCGGGTGCCCACGGTTGGGTCTCCTACGATGGCGAGACCAATCCGCCCTATCACGCACTGGAGATCGGGCTCGATCCCGCCAGCCCATACTGGTATCTCTACACCCCATCGTTCAACGGCCAACGGATGATCGCCGGAAAGACCAGCCTGGCGGCCGACCACGATGCCGATCAGATCATCATCTGTGACGATCTCGGCTCATGCACCACGCTTGTCGAGGACGTCGACTCGAACGCGGCATCGTCGTTCAGCAGCTTTGCCAACTCGGTCTCGTTGACAAACACCGGATGGGTCGCCTTCAACGCAGGATTGGTGGGCGGTGGCTCCGGGGTCTTTCTCACCGACGGAAGCACTACCATCGCCATCGCAACCACCGACATGGCCGAGATCTCCTCCATCGACGCTTTCGGCCCCAGCGCCAACGATCACGGCCAGGTGGTGTTCCGCGCCTTCGACGACGCCGGATTGCTCGCCGTATTCGTCGGTGATGGCATCGATATCGTCAAGGTTGCTACCGAGCACGATGTGGTGCCCACCGATCTCGGCGACGGCCGGATCGACCAGCACGATGGTTCGGTGGTCCTCGGTGGCGCACCGGACATCAACAACGCCGGTGATGTCGCTTTCATCGCGACCCTGACCCCAGCAGGTAACAATCAGATCGAGTGGGGATCGGGGCTCTTCATCGCCTATGGTTCGCTCGTCTTTGCCGATGGATTCGAATCGGGAGACACTGATGGATGGTCGATGGTGGCACCGTAACCTGCGCTGATCGGCGTCTCGTGCGGAAGCGGACCTCAGTGACCGCCTGCGGGGCAATACAAAAAGGGGCGAGGATTTTCCTCGCCCCTTCGGTCAATTCGATTGCTTGGATCAGAAACCGAGCAGGAGGCTCCTCGCCGCCGTTGACGCCGCATCCGCGGACCCACCGGCTCCATCCTGTTCCTCCTGCCATGCTTCTCGGGTCAAAGGAACGAGGGGTTCGAGGTCCCTCTTGGCGAGGGTCCGGTTGAGACCATCGATCTTCGCGGTCTCGGTCTCGAACTCGGCTTCTTTACCAGCGAGTTCGGCGCCGAGACCCGCCAAGCGCTCGATCTGCGAATCCGACGGCCGGCCGTCGTAGCTGACGATCTCGCCGAAGAGGTTGCCGAGTCGCTCGCGGAGTTGTTCCTTGCCCGACATGAGCCCGCCCTCACCGGCCACCACGAGGGTGCCGTGAAGAGTATCGAGATCGTCGGCGAAGCCTTCTAGGGCGGCTTTGTCCTTCTTCGCCAAATTGTCCGCACGGTCACGCGCCTGGTCACGGAGATCGGTGATGCTGTCGGCGAGGAAGGTGAGTTCGCCGAGCAGGTTGTAGGCATCGAGAGCCGTGGTCTGCTGCAGCAGCCGGTCCTCCTTGGGGTGGGGGTTGCGGGGATCCGCGACGAGTTCCACCTTCCCCTCGAGGACTTCCTTGCCCTTGATGAGCTTGAAGGTGTATTCGCCCTCGGGCACCCGCGGGCCCTGGAAGGCCATGACCAGTGCGTTGGCCGGGGGCATGGACGGTGCTTTGAGACGCATGGGCCAGCCGACCCGGTTCATCCCGCGACGTTTCTTGCCCGGCAGGGTGGTGATGAGCTCGCCTGAAACATCGTAGACCTCGATCTTGAGATCGCCGAAGAGGTGGCGGCGAGCGAGCCAGTAGTTGATCGAGGCCGACTCGTCGGGGTTCGAGCCGACGAAGTCGTCGTCGGATCCGAACCAGGCCATCCCACCCGAAAGCACCTGAGGCGCCGGACGCGAGGGGAGGATGGCGACCTTGGAGGCCATGATTTCGGCGGTGAGCCCACGCAGCCCGGTCAGGTCGTCGATGATATAGATCCCGCGGCCGTGGGTGGCGATGACGAGATCGTGCTCGGTGGGGTGGATGGCGAGATCGTGGACGGCGACCCTGGGAAGATCGGTGAATCGGGCCCACTGCCCGCCGCCGTCGAGGGAGATGAAGAGTCCGAACTCGGTGCCGGCAAAGAGCAGTTCGGGGTTGACGGGATCCTGTTTGACGGTCCACGCATAGCCTTCGATACCTTCTCCGTTGACGGAGAGCCAGGTGGCGCCGAAGTCAGCGGTGCGGTAGACGTAGGGCGCCATATCGCCGTCGCGGTGGCCGTCATATGTCACAAAGGCCGAGCCCTCGGCATAAGGGCTGGCGAAGACTGAGGAGACCCACGTGCCTTCGGGGACATCGGGCACCGCGTCGGAAACCTTGGTCCACGTACCGCCCGCATCGCGCGAGACATGGATCAGGCCGTCGTCGCTGCCGACCCAGATCAAATCGGGGTTGAGGGGCGATTCGGCGATGGCGTAGATGGTGGCGTTGTTCTCGGCGGTCGTGTTGTCGACGGTGATGCCACCCGAAGTTTTCTGCCGTTGGCGAGCGGGATCATCGGTGGTGAGATCGGGCGAGATGGTCAGCCACGAATCACCGCGGTCGGTGGAGTAGTGGAGATACTGAGATCCGTAGTAGAGGGTGTTCGGCTTGGTCGGGCTCAGGTGGATGGGCGTGTTCCAGTTGAAGCGGAGCTCTTCTTCGCCGTCACGGGCAAAGGGCTTGATGCTTTTGGTCTCACCGGTGGCGACGTTAAACCGTGATAGCTGCCCGCCCTGGTACTCGACATAGAGGGTGTTCGGTTCGTTGGGGTCGGCGAAGGCCCAGAATCCGTCGCCCTGGCCCACGACCTCCCAGTCGCCGGCATTGACCCCACCGGAGGAACGCGAGGGTCCCTTCCACGTGCCGTTGTCCTGGAGGCCGCCGTAGACGTTGTAGGGCCACTCGAGGTCGTGGCTCACGTGGTAGAACTGCGA
>CBESWV010000250.1:0-5900 GCA_965533305.1 uncultured bacterium
AAGTCCGGAGTTTTGTCCGCGACATGGTCCGGGGTGAAGATGTCGAAATCGAAGTCATCGAGAGCGGTGAGGACGCCGTAGTGGCGAGGGTCATCGTCAATGGCATCGACCTTTCAGAGATGCTCGTGAGTCGCGGATTGGCGTGGGTGCCCGAAGGCAGCCCTGACGCCGATCTGGTCGTCATGAGCAGCAAGGCCAAAGAACTTCCCTGCGGGCTCTTCATGGACGCTGAAGCCGAACCGCCGTGGGAGTTCCGAGCAGCCCGCGGCTGACCTCCCAACAATTTCAGACGATCGCCGGGCGGGGTGCCGTCCGGCGATTTTTTGAATTCTGGGGGATTGATGACGATGGTAGGGTAGGCCTCCGAGGAGGCTCAGCTGTGATTTCGGACCGGTTCATCGTCGCTTCCATTTCCATCATCGTGGCAGTGGCGTTTGGATACGGGTGGAACCGGGCCGGGTTTCCAGATTGGTTTGGGATCTTCAGAACGGTGATGATGGCTCTCGGCGGTTTGGTCGTCATCGCCATCGTGCTTGTCGTGGCCGTCGCCGTCGTTTCCGGTGTCATTGGAATGGTGGGAAATCTTCGCAAGCGGAGAAGATAATTATGAGTTATGAATTATGAATGACATCGCATGCAGTACTGAGAATCCTGCGATGGAAAATTCATAATTCAAAATTCATAATTCATAATTTGCGCTAGTTCACTTCCGGTTCGGCGATGAGCACTCGCTCACCGGTTCGAACTCCGGTGACCAGCCAATCTCTGCCACGATGGCATATCCGATGACCGAGATTGGCACTCTCCGGGAGATTCAAGACCTCGACCAGGGCGTCGCCCGCAACATCGAAGATGACCACCCTGGGCCTGCATCGGAGCCGGCCTTCACCATCTGTGCCGCGCTTTCCCGATCTCTTCACTGCGTGCATGATCGCCCTCCGACACCATTCCCACATCCGAGCTTCGGATTCCTTCTAATATAACGAAGCAAGAGGCGTGCCGGTTCCCGAAAATCGGTCTTCCTTGGCAAAACTCGAGAATTTTCACAGCAATTTACAAAAAGTGTCCTGAAATCAGGACTTGATGACCGGAAATGGGAATTTCCTCTGCGCCCGGTCCCAAGACCTGTCTTCAGGAGGTCACTGGGGTGTCTCCCTCAGCTTGCGGAGTCTCCGTGATACCATCCGCCGGCCGCGGGGCGCTCGCCCGGCGATCTCCAGGGAGAAGAATATGAAACAAAAGACGTTCAATCTGTCGCTGGTATTGATTCTGATGATGGCGGGTTTGGCGCTTGCCGCGGCCGAGAACACACCCGCGCCGGCCGAAGACACAGTGATTCGCACCACGGTTGAACGAATCGATGCAGCCCGAGATCCGGAGCTGCTCGGTGAGACGACACCCGAGAGTGAACTGCGCATCGCCGAGCTCGAAGCTCGGCTCATGGAAGGCCGACAGCATCCCAAACCCAGCGCACCGATGGAGACCGTCGATCTCGATCCGTCGGTGCTCCTCCCCCTCAATCCGCCTGTCGATCTCAGAGATTCGGACGGCGGTGTCGTGGGACCCGAACTCTTTGTCAACACCAATCCGAGCAATGCTGCCGCGGTCAACGCTCGGTCCGAGGTTCACGAACCCGCGGTGGCGGCCGCCGGTGATCGGGTTTTCTATACCGCCAACTGGTACTCGGCGACCTCATCCGATGGCGGTGCGAACTTCAGCTTTGTGAACCCCAATCCCGGTCCCTTTGCCGCACCCACCGGAGAGAGCTTCTGCTGCGATCAGACCATGGCACACGATCCTGGCAGCAACACGATCTTCTGGCTCCAGCAGTTCTACCCCACCGGTTCCACCAACACCGGCACACAGCGAATCAATGTCGATCAGAACTCTGACGGTGTCTGGGACTGCGCGTACGACATCAACACCCTTCTTGTGGGTTTTCCCAACAATACCTGGTTTGATTTTCCCGACCTCACTGTGAGCACCAACTACCTCTATCACTCCAGCAACACATTCACCTTCAGCAATGGCTGGGCCGGCGGTTATGTCGGACGCTACCCGCTGGCCGAACTGGCTTCGTGCTCGACCCCGCTCACCATCGACGCCTTCACCTCTTGGGACGGGAACTTCCGTTTGAGCCGCGGCGCGGACACCACCATGTATTTTGCCTCGCATCAGTCAAACGTCGCGCTCCGAATCCAGAGCTGGGCCGACGCCGACTCGAGTCCGACATCGGTGACGAAAAGCGTTGCCGCGTGGTCCAATGGAAGCCACTCGTGCCCCGGGCCCGATGGCCGAAACTGGTGCGGGCGCCACGACAGCCGGATCCAGAGCGGGTTTGTGGCCGGGGGAACGCTGGGATTTGTCTGGACGCCATCCCAGGGCGGGAGCTTTGCGTATCCCTATGTCCGGATCTCGACCTTCGACACCGGGAACGATCTCGCCCCGGTCGACGACATCGACATCTGGAGTCCCGATCTCGCCTATATGTATCCGTCGGCGTCGGTGAATACGGCCGGGCAACTCGGCGGCACCGTCATGTGGGGTGGAGGCGCCACCCACTACCCATCGTGCTCTGCGTGGGTTGCGGACAGCCCGGCTGAAGGCGATCTTGTTCCGTTGGCGCATACGCTCTCCATTGCGGGGAACTACGGAGCGCAGAACGGGGATGGGCGATCCGGTGACTACACCATGAGTGAGGTCTACTATCCGGATGACAGCCAATTTGTGGGCGCCTGTTTCGCCTATGAAACCCTCGGCAGGGGAACCTCCACATACATCCGGTTCGGACGCACCGTCGCCACCGAGATCTTCGCCGACGGCTTCGAGGACGGCAACACGGCCGCGTGGTCTTCCGAAACGCCCTGAAACCTCACTTTCGCTGAACGCCGACATGGCGTAGGATGAGCGGACCGGGCGAGGATGGGAAGGAACACGAGCGTGGTGACAGTCGACAAAGGGGTGCTGTTCATCGTGGCGTCGCCATCGGGCGGCGGTAAGACGACTTTGATCCGTCGGGCCATGGAGCGGCTCGCATCCCAAGGGCTCGAAGCCCACTTTTCCATCTCCCACACCACACGATCGCCGCGATCCAAGGAAACCGACGGAGTCCACTATCACTTCGTTGATCGAGACGCATTTGATGCCATGGTCAATCGCGGCGACTTTCTCGAGTGGGCCGAGTACGCCGGAAACCTCTATGGGACCTCGCGACTCGACGTCGAGGACCGACTCGTCGCGGGGGAGGACGTCTTTCTCGACATCGAGGTCCAGGGGGCCAGCCAGGTCAAGACCAAGATCCCCGAGGTGGTCAAGATCTTTGTCTATCCTCCGTCATACGAGGTTCTCAAGAACCGCCTGGCCGAACGCCGGCAGGATTCCGACGAGGCCATCCGACGGCGCCTCCAATGGGCGGTGCGCGAGTTCGGTATGGGCGGGGAGTTCGATTATGCTATTATCAACGACCGCTTGGACGAGGCGGTGGATGCCCTTTTCGGCATCTGCGTGGCGGAACACCACCGAACTCATCGATTGAACACCAGTCTGGACGCGATCAGAGAAGCGTTCCGGACGGCCCTTGAGAGGGATATCACCCCATGATTCAACTGCCCGAAGGTTTCGACTCGATCTTCCGATACATCGTCGTTGTCTCGCAACGAGCCGAGCAGCTCGTCAACGGCGCCAAGCCGCGGAGCGAATCGCGGCATGATAAATCCACCCTTGTGGCCATCGATGACGTGCTCGAGGGCAAGGTCGAGTGGCGCATCCTCTCTCAGGCGGAACTCGATGCACAGCGCCAGGCCATCGTCGATCAGCTGCGGGCCGATGTCGGTGTCAACGAGGCCGACGAGGCCGGCGAGGTGGCGATCCCGGATGTGCTTCCCACGGCTGACGTTGCCGCTGCCGTCGAGGTTGTGGTGGCGGCCGAGGAGGAGGGCGAAAAAGACGACGAGTTGGTTCGTCTGCAGAAGCTCCTCGGGATGGCCGGTGGGGTCAAGAAGGCGGAGGGTGACGGCGCAGAGGCGGATGGGGCGGTTGAAGAACCGGTCACCATCGATCTCGAATCGGCGGCGGTGGAACTCGAAGGTTCCGCCGATGACGAAAAAGAGGAAGAGAACTAGGAGCCTGTAGTGAATAGAATCGGCGGCGCCTTTCGGGTGTCGATTGGCCCGTTTCTCGGCGTATTTTTGGCCCATACCACCAGTATGAACCGGCAAATCCTCCGAAAAACGGCCTCAAACGACTCACCGAAATCCATCCACCATCTATTAACTACAGGCTCCTGACTCGTATGTTCTCCGGCCTCCGGATCTGAGTGAATCATGAGGCCCAAGGAACTTTCCCGCTACCTGGCGGATCTGGGATGGCGCGACCCCCTTGCGCTTCCCATCGAGGTGCCAAAGACGGCTGCAGTGCTCGATGGCGATCAGTCAGCCGAATCGAACGATCTTGATGGTCTGGCAACGAGTCTGCGCGACTGTGCACGGTGCCGCCTGAGCGAGAAGCGCAAGACGGTGGTCTTTGGCGAGGGCGCCCCGGATGCCAGGATCATGTTCATCGGTGAGGGTCCCGGAGCCGAGGAGGACCGCACCGGCCGGCCCTTTGTCGGTCAAGCGGGGCAGCTGCTCGACCGAATGGTCGTCGCCATGGGTTTTCAGCGTGGCCAGACCTATATCGCCAACGTGGTCAAATGCCGACCGCCCGGAAATCGCGACCCCAAGGATGACGAGATTGCGGCCTGCTCGGGCTTTCTCGATCGCCAGATCGAGTTCATCCGACCGGATGTCATCGTTGCGCTCGGGCGATTCGCCGCCAATCGACTCACCGGAACCGACAAACCCCTCGGGGCCCTCCGCGGCCGGTGGTCGCACTACAAGGGCGTACCGCTGCTGGCCACCTACCACCCAGCCTATCTTCTGCGAACCCCCGCCGACAAGCGGAAGGTCTGGGGCGATCTCAAGCTGGTGCTCGCGAAGCTTGCAGAGAGCTCATAGGTGTTAGGTATAAGGTATTAGCTTCATCGCAGGCATCGCAGGCAGCCGCTCTGAGGGGATGCCAGGCACCCAACCCGCGTTCTCATAAGGACACGCGGAATAGGCCTCGAACGGGGTGCCATCTTTTGTCATTGTTCGGATAGGTTTCCCATCGACGGGGGTTTCGCCCTGCCGGCCGAACAATGCTCAAGGTGGCTCCCTCGGCCATTCGCGATGTGAGCATCGGGCTCAGCAGCGCGAAGAAGGAACAGAACAAAGGGGCGGGATTGCTCCCGCCCCTTCGTGTTTTTCTTTCGAATGCGGCGTAACTGTCAACTGTCGACTACGCCCTCCGCTACCTCACCTTCTCGAGGTACTTGAGGAACTCACCCTGGGTCGACAGCATGATGATCGTCTCCCCGTCGAGGGTGGTGCGGTAGACCTCCATGGTCTTGAGGAAGCGATAGAACTCCGGATCCCGGTTGTAAGCGCTGGCGTAGACATCGGCGGCCTCGGCATCGGCTTTGCCGCGGATCTCCTGAGACTGTCGATAGGCCTCAGAGGTGATCTCTTTGAGATCCTTGTCCTTGGAACCGCTGATTCGAGCGGCCTCGCCCGCGCCTTCCGACCGGTACTCTTCCGCAATCCGTTTTCGTTCGGAAATCATCCGCTCGTAGACCTTGGGTCGATCGACATCGGCGTAGTTGGTGCGTTTGAACTGGAAGTCGAGGATCTCGATACCGAGGACCTCGGTCCGAGCCTGGGCATTGTCGAGGACTTCTTTCTCCAGCGCCACCCGACCGTCAATGATCTCCTTGGTGGCCTCGTCTATGGCCGACGAAACGACGAACTCGCGGTTAGTGCTGCGCACCGCCTCGATGAGGTTGTGTTGGGCGATGGTTGTGCGGGTCTCGCCGTCGAGGATGT
>CBESWV010000251.1:0-5871 GCA_965533305.1 uncultured bacterium
GCTTCCGCGAACCCGTCCTCGCCTCGGTCCACTTCCGCGGCAGCGGGCTGTGGCGCCTTGCCGGGCTCAACTTCTTCAACGACTCCAACGGAACCATGGTGCGGGTCGAGGATCACAGCAGTCAGGGGCCCGCCCGCAATATCCAGATCCTCAACAGCCACTTCACATCGGGAGATCTCCCGACCATTCCGGATTGGGTCGATCACGTCTCGGACGCCATGCGGCTCTACACCGGCAACGGCCCATTGCTGGTTCGGTGCAACGAGCTGGTCAACGTCGCCATGGGGTTCGTGGTCGGCGGCGACCACACCGACATCATCGGCAACACGGTCGAGTACTTCTCGCGGGATGGGATCGCCACCGGCGGTCACTTCAATCGCTTCATCGGCAACAGGATCTATGACTCAGTCAAACTTGGGGACGGCCACCACGACGACTTCTTCCAGGGCCACATGGGCGCCAACCCCGATCTCTCCTCGGATGTCGAGATCACCGGCAATATCTTCATGAACCGTTACGGCTCCGGTCAGCCCGCGGACTCGCTGGGGCCGACCCAGTGTCTCAGCGGTTTCGAAGACGGCCCGAAGACCCGGCTTCGGATCACCAACAACATCTGCAAGGGTGATCACTGGCACGGCATCACCTGGTACGACACCAACAACTCGGTGATCATCAACAACACCGCGGTGGGCGGCTCGAACTTTTCCGGGCTACCCGCCGGATCGAGCGGTTGGCCGAGCTACTCCTGGATCAGCATCGAGGGCACCGGCAACACCATCCGCAACAACATCACCACCCGAAACCTCTCGGGTGGTGATCACAACCACGAACTCCAGCCCGGTGACGAACTCATCTATTTCGCCGACTGGCTCGGCCTCGACCTCAGCCTCGTGGCGGATTCACCAGCCATCGACTCCGGCAACCCCGACGGCGCCACCACGCACGATGTCGAAGGCACCCCACGGGATGCCCAGCCCGACGTTGGTGCGTATGAATTCATCGCGCCATAGCTTGATTTATCACCGCAGGCCACCGAGCATTGGCCATGACCAAACTCGAACACCCATCGTCTGAGCGCAACAAACAACCGATCCTCGATGTTCTGCGCCGGGTTCTGCCGCCAAGCGGGACGGTGCTCGAGATCGCCGGAGGATCCGGTCAGCACGCCGTCTTCTTCTCGGAGAACCTACCTGGCATCACCTGGTTGTCCACCGATATCGACGACGAGCGCCTGGCGTCGATCAGAGCCTGGCGGGAGGACTCGAGCTGCTCAAACCTCCTCGAGCCACGCAGGCTCGATGTCCTCGATGACGACTGGAACATCGGCATGGTTGATGTCGTACTCAGCGCCAACATGGTGCACATCACGCCCTGGGAATGCTGTCTCGGCCTCCTCGCCGGAGCTCGGCGGCATCTGACTCCGGGTGGATTGTTGATTTTCTACGGCCCATTCCGGGTCGCCGGCGACCACACGGCGCCGAGTAACGCAGCCTTTGATGAGAACCTCCGCGGACGCGACCCGAGCTGGGGAATCCGCGATCTCGAAGCCATCCGCGACGCTGCCAAGGGTCTTGTCCTCGACGAACGGGTTGAAATGCCCGCCAACAATCAGATGCTTGTGTTTCGAAGGGATTGAAAAACCGGAGTCGCGCCACGAGACACGACCCCGGTGAAAATCAATACCGTTCAGCTCTCGCTCTTGAGTGACCATCCGGTCTTGAGTCCCATGATGAACCACGCGAGGGCCAACGCACCCACAGCAAATATGGTGTCACCAAAGACCCGCATCCAACGCAGGGTTTGCAGGTATGGCTGCTGCATGAATTCGGCGGAACGCGCATACCAGAGGCCGTGTTCGACACTGGCCACGGTCTGGGCGAAACCTACCGGCAGGACGCTGATCAGGACCATCAGGGCAAGCCCGATGTTGATCGACCAGAACGCAAATCGCACCCACTTCTCGTTCCACTGGTTCTTTGCGCCGAGTCCACGCAGAACAAAGAGCATGAGCCCGATCCCGAGCATGCCGTAGACACCGAAGAGGGCGGTGTGAGCATGGACCGGGGTGGTGTTGAGCCCCTGCATGTAATAGAGGGCGATGGGGGGATTGATGAGGAAACCGAAAATCCCGGCGCCGACCATGTTCCAGAATGCGACGGCAACAAAGCAGTAGATCGGCCACTTGTAGGACTCAATCCAGGGTTTCGCCCGGCTCAAGGCCAGATTGTGATACGCCTCGAAACCGAGGAGCACCAGGGGGACCACCTCAAGGGCGGAGAAGGTCGCACCGAGCGCCATCACCGACACCGGTGTTCCGGTGAAGTAGAGGTGGTGGAAGGTCCCGATGATGCCCCCGAGGAGGAAGATATTTGTCGAGAAGAGCACCGCTCCGGTTGCAAGGCGGGTCTTGAGCAGACCGAGCCGGACAAAGAGGAAGGCGATCACCACCGTTGCAAAGACCTCGAAGAAGCCCTCCACCCAGAGGTGAACCACCCACCAGCGCCAGTACTCGGCGATGGCGAGGTTGGTCTGGCGGCCCCACATCAACCCTGCTCCGTAGAACCCAGCGATGGCCACCGATGAGATCAGGAACATCCCCAGAAGAGGCCGGCTGTCGCTTTCGATCTTGAACGCCGGAAGGATCGCCCGCACCATCAGGGCCAGCCAGATCAGAAGACCTGCAAAGAGGAAAGCCTGCCAGAAGCGGCCGAGATCGACATACTCATAACCCTGATGGCCGAACCAGAAGTTCTCAGCAAGACCGAGCTTCTGCATCACTCCCATCCACTGGCCGATCATCGAACCGACGACGATCACCAGCAGCGCGCTGAATAGAATATTGACCCCGAGGCGCTGAAACTTGGGTTCGTACCCGGAAACCGCCGGAGCGATGAAAAGACCCGTCGCCAGCCACGAAGTTGCGATCCAGAAGATGGCGAGTTGGACATGCCAGGTCCGGCTGACCGCATAAGGGAGGAGATCGCCGAGGTCGATCCCATAGAAACCGCCCCCCTCCACGCCATAGTGAGCCGTCACGACACCCAGAATCACCTGGACGACGATCAATGCCGTGACGACCCAGAAATACTTGACGGTCGCTTTCATTGAAGGCGTGGGATTGAGCCCGAGCAGCGGGTCGCTCTCGGGATACACTTCGGGGTCGAGGCCATCGCTGCGATGGACCGCGTGGTGCCAGGCCAGGACCCCGATTCCCCCGAGAAGGAGCACGACCGAGAAACCCGTCCACAGGATGAGGCTCGATGTCGGCGAATTCCCGACAAGCTCGTCGGGGGGCCAGTTGTTGGTGTAGGTGATTTCCTGCCCCGGTCGTTCGGTCACACACGACCATGAGGTCCAGAAGAAAAAGGTGTTGAGCTGCCGCATCCGCTCGTCGCCTTCCACCGTATTGAGCCGCATGGCGTAGGCCTCGCGTTCGCTGGCGGCGGCCGGGTCATCGCCGAAGAGGGCGCTGTAGTGTGCCCTGTTCGCCTCAAAGGCCGCGGCTCTCAGATCGGAGATGGTGAGATCACCGCTGGACGGATCAAAGCGATTGGCCCGTATATCGATTTGCAGCCGAGCGGTGAGGGCGGCCTGCCGTTCCTTGTCCAACTCCTCAAAGCCGACGCCGTGCTCCGCTTGAGCCCAGTATCCGACCATAAAGGTCGCCTCGCGGTGGAGCCAGTCGGCCGACCAATCGGGGGCGACATAGGAACCGTGACCCCAGATCGAGCCCAGTTCCTGGCCGCCGGTGGACTGCCAGACATTCTGACCGTCACGGATGTCCTGACCAGTGAAGAGGACCTCTCCACTTTCGCTCAGCACCCTTTCAGGGATGGGCGGCGCCTGACGGTAGATCTCTCTGCCGTAATAGCCCAAAACCGAAAACGACCCCACCATGACAAAGATGAAGCCGAACCACAGCCTTCGATAATTCACTCCTGATCCCCTTCCTGAAAAAGTGGATCTCAAGATATTTAGACATCCCGAGATCCTTTGAGTTAACAAAAAAACTCACCGACCTCTGTTGGCGAGATCGGCGACGTGAACTTCATTCAACATGATGTGATAGGTGTCCCGAATGCTCTCCCAATATGAGTGCAACGGGCACGGGTTTTCACAATCGCACGCGGGGAGTCCGAACAGACAGTCGGTCCGGAGCGTTGCGTCGGATCCTTCAATGATGGCCATGACTTCGCTGATGGGTCGGTTGAGCGCCTCGGCTCGCAGAGCGAATCCCCCACCCCACCCTTTCTGCGAGTCGACCATCCCACCTTTCCGTAACTGGTTGAGAATCTTGGAGAGATAGTTCGCGGGGATGCCAGTCGCCTCGGCGATTTCCTCGCCGGGCACACGATCATCGCCTCTGCCGGCGAGATAGCCGAGGATCTGAAGGGCATAGCGGGTGGTCTGGCTTACCATCTCAACGCATGACGTTATCTCTTGAGTTTTGAAATGTCAAGAGCCCAACAACCGGCTACACTCCCGCAACGGAGGCGCAATGCGATCGAACGCACGCGACATCATTCTCATGATCATCATCCCCATATTCGCCATCAGCTGCTCGACCCCCGACGACCCGACCGCGCAGATGGATCCCGGTCCCGCCTTCCAAGCACTCGTGGAATCGGTTGTGGCCGGAGACGACAACATTCACGGGGCTGCCCTGGCGGTGATTTCGCCCACCCTTGGCATCGAGTGGGAGGGAGCGGCCGGGCTGGCCGATCCCGAGGCCGGAACACCCATGACCCCGGCCAACCCGGTACGGATCGCCAGCAACACCAAGACCTATGTGGCGGCCGCGGTTCTCCGGTTGGCCGAGGAGGGGAAGATCGATCTCGACACCGCGGTTGCCGACTACCTCGATCCCGAACTCTCAGCGCTCTTGGAATCGGATGGCTACGATCCTTCAGCCATCACCATCCGTCATCTTTTGACCCACACCGGCGGGCTTAATGACCACGGCGGGGCCGAGGAGTACACCGAAGCGATCGTGGCCGATCCCAACCACCATTGGACGCCCGACGAGCAGATTCGTTGCCTCGTCGAATGGTGCGAGCCTCTCGCCGGACCGAGCGAGGTCTACAGCTACTCGGACTCGGGCTATGTACTGCTCGGGACGATCATCGAGGACCTCACCGGTCAGAGCCTGGCTGAAGCGGTTCGTGAGTTGGTCGGCTTCGAAAGGCTCGGGCTGGACTCGACCTGGTGGGAGATTCTCGAACCCATGCCGGAGGGCGCGGCCGAACGGGCGCACCAATACTTGGGAGATCTTGATGTCACGGAATTTCTCCCCTACTTCGACCTCTACGGCGGTGGCGGGATCGCCACGACCATGGGCGACCTGGCCGGTTTCCACGGCGCGATATTCAGGGGTGACGTCTACTCGGATCCCGGAACCGTCGATATCATGCTCAGCACGATCGAGGGGCCCGCAGTGAGTCCGACGGCAACCGAACGCTCGTTGCCGCCCGGCGCCTACCGGATGGGTGTGTGGGTCCTCGAAACCGAGGGCTACACCACCTACCACCACACCGGTTTTTGGGGAACCATGGCGGTCCACGTACCCGAGCTCGATCTCACCATTGCCGCCACCGCCAACCAGAACCAATGCGGCCCGGGATTTGATGAGATCGTGTCCTCAACGATCAGGATCGTTGAGGAGAATTATGAATTATGAATTTTGAATTATGAATTACATCGCACCATCTCACCATCGCAGCTGACCGGGTGCGTTGTGATGGCAATTCACAATTCAGCCTCTTGCAAAATTCAAGAACTGGACACTGTGGTCTTCCGACCCTCCTCACCATCAGGCTGGCGAGACGCCGGCCCTACAATGGATCTCAGCTCTTTGTAGTGCTGGCGTCTCGC
>CBESWV010000252.1:0-5870 GCA_965533305.1 uncultured bacterium
CGGATCGCCACGTCTTCGGCGGCGAAGAAGAATGCCGAGTTCTCCAGGTCGAGGAATTCGGTCTGGAGTTTCTGGAGGTCCGCCATGAGACTCCTCCCGGGTTCGCGGCCGAGGGCCTCGATCGTCCGCGGCGCATTGGAGATCAGAAACTGAGCTACCCCGTCGTAGGGCTCCGACGTTCCCCGCGTGAGCATCACCTGGAGGTTCTCCTCGACGTTGAGCGTGGTGCAGAAGGTGAGTCCTTTGGTGTTCATGGCCCTGGCCAACTCGGTCGCCTTCGCCTGGTAGATCTTCCAGAATTGGCGAAATTCCTGGATCGAGACCTCCGGTTTTTTTCTCACGCATTGGATGAACTTGATCATCGCTCTCCCCCCGAGCACTCGATCGCTCTGACTATCAGCTTATCGACAGGGAGATTGTATCGCAGGAACGGAGCGCTCGAGTGTCGAGCGCCTACTTGCCCCCGAAGTGAATCATCACCCCGGCGTTGATGGTGTACTGCCAGATGATCGAGGTGTCGGGGTAGCCGATGCAGAACTCGTCGGAGCATGTAATGGGATTGGATCCTGTGGAAATCCCAAAGACCCGTCCGTCAAAGCGAAAACCGAGATGGTCGGAGACCACCATCTTGACGCCACCGGAAAGGGAGGCGGAGAAACGGGTGTCGCTGTCGCCTCCGATTACGAACTTCGAGGCGCCGAGAGAGATGCCGATATAAGGATTGATCGGCCGGCTGGGGGCGTATTGGTGGATAGCGCCGATCTGGAAGTGATCGATGGTGACTCCCAGCGCCGGCTCCACCCCGCGATTGAGGTCGGTGCCTTGGCTCGAGTAGTAGAACTCCACCTGATCGAGATCGGTGATACCGACGTTGAGCATCAGACCCCAGGTGGGGCTCTGGTCGAGCTTGCGGGTGATCGAGTCGTCGTCGGTTTCCTCGAGCTCACCGCCGAATTGATAACCCACGAAAGGTGTGATCTCGATCTGTTGGGCCTCGGTCTGGGCGGCGGCGGCCAGGACGAGCACCACGAGCATGCCGGAGAAGAGAATTCGTTTCATGAGCTTCGGGCCCCTTCAATCGCGTCCACAGACATGGATGCTGAGATCTTGTGAAGATACACCATCCTTCACCGGTACCTGTTGCATGCCGTGGTTGGAAGCTGCCCGGCGGAGCCCACGGCCGCTTGCTATGATGGCGCAACGATCCGGACGAAGAGAGGCCCCGATGTCAACCCAGACTGCCAATGAACAGAGCGTCAGTTCCGAGCGGCGCGGCCTGCGCCTGTCGGTCTTCGGCGCGCTCTTCATGGCGGCCCTCGGTTTCGGATTCGCCGCTCTGACCGATTCGCAGGCGGTCTTGTTGGATGGAATCTTCTCGTTGATCGGTTGCGTCGTGAGTGTCGTCGCCATGCGGGTTGCGGAACTCGTTCGGCAACCCGATGATGACCACTTCCACTTCGGATATGCCGCGTATGAACCCATGCTCAACCTCACCAAGGGGCTGTTGATCGCCTTTGTCAGCTTTCTGGCGGCTTGGGCCGCCATCGACGGGATCCTCGCGGGAGGGCGGGAGATCCATGGCAAGATGGCTGTGATCTATGCTCTGATCGCCGCCATCGGGTGTCTGGCGATTGCGTGGAGTCAGCGTCGTCTCGCGCGCACGGCCTCGTCACCGCTGCTCGAAGTGGACTCGAAGAACTGGCTGATGGATGGTCTCATTTCCGGTGCGGTGGCGGTGGGATTCTTTGTGGTGGTACTTGTGCAAGGAACAGCCTGGGCTTGGATGACTCCATACGCCGACTCGGTGGTTGTCCTGGTTCTCGTTGTCCTCGCTCTTCCGATTCCGGTTGGGATCATCCGGTCAAACTGGGCTCAGCTTCTCGGCCGGGCCCCGGATGACGAGGCCCAGCGGGTGGCGCGCGACCTCGTTGGGCAGGCACTGGCCGGCGAAACCGGTCTCGACCCCAAGATCCGTCTCATCGAGCAGGGGCGCTTCATCTATCTTCAGATCTATCTCATCCTAGGTCCGGACCGCGAAGAGATGTCGGTTCGCCAGAGTGACGAAATACGCGGCCGCATTGCCCGGGCCATCGCCGATGTGCCTCAGACGGTCGGATACGACATCGTGTTCACCCGCGAGCGCCGGTGGCTCTATCAGACGACCGGAGACACCGAAAGTCGTGAGTGAGACAATCGTGTTCACCATCGACATCCATTCAACTACTCAGCTGCAGAGATCATGAAGGAGGCAGATACATGAAACGATTCTTGATTCACTGGTTGGTCATCGCGCTGGCGTTGTGGGTGACCGCCTATATCCTGCCGGGTGTGGATGTCGACTCATACCAGGCGTTGGCCATTGCGGCCATCGTGCTTGGCCTTGTCAACGCGCTGATTCGCCCGGTATTGACCATCCTGACGCTGCCGATCACCATTCTGACCCTGGGGCTCTTCTACCTCGTGGTGAACGGTTGCACCTTCCTGCTCGCGTCGAAGTTGGTGTCCGGATTCCACGTCGGTGGATTCTGGTGGGCGGTGCTCGGGGCCCTGGTCGTCAGTATCATTTCTTCTTTCGTAGGGGCCTTTGCCGGCGACGACTAGCATGTCCGGCAGGAGTTCCCCGGAATCTTAGTCTCCAATCGCCATGGTTCATTTTTTGTGGCGGAGGGGCCATAATGCCGATGTGTCCTGATTCTCGTGGAGGGGAATTGATGCGATTTCGACAGCTTATGCATGTGGCTCTTTGCGCGATTGCGGCGTCACTGTTGGCGTTTCCAGCAATGGCCGAAGAAGAGCACACCGAATCCGCAGAGCACACGAGCGGAACCGAGCACCAGGGCGACACCGGTCACCATTTCAAGAATGGTCTTGTGCTCTTTCTCGGTGCGACCAACGAACACGGTCACGGTACCGAGGGAACCTGGGGCCTCGAGTACGGCCGAGCTCTTTCTCCACGTTGGATCGTCGGTGGATTGATCGACTATGCAGGCGGCGGCCAGCGGAACCTGGTGATCGCGCCCGCGGTCTCCTGGAAACCCTTCGGCGGTGGGTTCGTTTTGCTCGCCGCACCCGGGGTCGAGTACCACTATGGACGTGGAACGGTCGAGCACCATCTCTTCAAAGCGGAGAGCGCTGCGGAAGACAAGGACAATACATATTTTGTCCTGCGACTCGGGACGGCCTACTATTTTCATGTCGGATCCCGCTTCGGCATCGGCCCGGCTGTCAGTGTTGATTTCGTGGAGGGTGAGGAAGTCTGGGTCTATGGGGTCAACTTCGAGGTGGGGTTTTGAGCGGTTTCAAAACTTTCTCGTCGAGGCTGTTGACGGCCGAGGTTCCGACCGCCGCGGCGCTGGGGTTGATTCTGATCCTACTCTCAGTTGGGGCCTCGGCCCAGGAAGCCGTCCCGCCGGCCCCGAGCCCGACAGCAACGCCGACACCCGAGTCGAGCCCGACGGTCGAGGTCGAGCCGAGCGATGAGTCCGCGGCCGCGACTGAGATTGCCGACGAGTCGGGATCGACCCCTGAACCAACGCCGACAACCACTGCCGGGCCCGACTCCGCCGACGAGTCAGCGGCAACGGCCGAGGCGATGCCGACCCCGATCCCGGATACGGAGTCCAACGACGAAACCGGAGCGGCATCCAATGCGTCGCAGATCCCACAAATGGAGAGCAAGAACGAGGTCCCCGAAGAGCCGAAGGAGCAGTTCGATCTCAACGCCTATCCCGAAGCCGCCAAGATGAGCCCCAAGGAAAAGTGGAACACCTTCAAAGATGGGTTTCGCGGGCTTCTGGTCTGGGACTTCTTCGACAGCAGGCTGACGATCCGGGCCTCCGCCAGGGTTCAGATCGACGGAATGCTCGCGAAGCCCGACGACAAGATGGAGAGCTTCTACGGCGATGGAACCAGCAGCCTGAATCTCCGACGATTCCAGCTTTTCGCCCAGGGCACCATCGATCACCACCTGCGCTACAGTCTGTCGTTCAACTTCGGCGCCGACCCCGGTTTCGGCGATATCTTTGTCGAAGGCAGGGAGCACGGCCTCAACGTCTTCGGCTACCGGGTCGGTCAGTTCCGGTTGGGCTCTTTCCAGGAGCCGTTCAGTTTTGAACGAGTGATGAGCAGCTATTACACCGGGTTTTTGGAGCGGTCGCTGCCGGTCTGGGCCTTCGCCCCCGGCAGCAATATCGGCTACATGGTCTACGACACCACCAAGAACAAGAGGTTTACGTGGGCGGCGGGTTTCTTCAGTTGGGGTCAGAACAACGAGGCCAACGCTTCAAATTCCGTCCTTTCGGTGACGTCACGGGTGACCTGGTTGCCGGTATACCGCGACGGTGGCCGACGACTGCTCCACGTTGGTGGGTCGTTCAGTTCACGAGACCCCAACGGTGACACCCAATACCGCTCGCGGCCGGAGGCGCGGTTTGTCGATTTCCTCGTCGACACGGGACAATTCTCGGCATCGAGGATCAAGCTCTACGGACTCGAGTTCGTAGGTGTCCGCGGTCCTTTGTCCTTCCAATCGGAGTTGATTGTGTCCGAAATCAGCGGTACCGAGCTCGGGAGTGCGAGGCTCTGGGGAAGCTATGTCCAGGTCAGTTGGTTCCTGACCGGCGAGTACAAATCCTACGACACCAATATGGGTGTCTTCAGCCGCGTGATTCCGAAGCAGGAAAGCCGCGGACTGTTCCGAAAGAAACCCGGCGGCGGGCTCGAGTTGACGGGGCGAATCTCAAACGTCGATCTCGTCGATGGGAGCGTCAACGGTGGCGAGATGGTTGATTTCAGTTTCGGGGTCAACTGGTATCTGAGCGCCACCTCCGCGGTGAAGTTCAACTACATCAACTCGAATGTGAAGGACCGCGGTCGCGCCAACATCCTGGCTCTCCGATACCAGTTCCGTCCGCTGCCGGTGCCCGGTTGGCGATAGGCGCTATCGTCTGACGCGACGCGTCTTGACGGCGTGATCCCGGCCGATTACATTCCAGGAAGACCATCGATGGAACTGAGAATCAATGGGCGGTGATCGCCCGCAAAGCAAGGGGGGAACCATGACCAACGGAACGTGGCTCGATGAGGCAAAGAAGAACTCCGGTCTCCTGATCTTTCTCGGTGTCGTGACGATCATCTTTGGGGTGCTTGCTGTTGGCGCTCCGCTGATGACGGGGATAGCGGTTGCGGTCATGGTCGGGTGTCTGCTGCTTTTCATGGGGATCGCACGGATCGTTCACGCATTCAAATCGGGACAGTGGGGCACCGGGATCTGGGGCACCATCATCGGTCTGTTGGCGGTCATTGCCGGACTCATGACCATCTTCCGACCCATGGTGGGTCTCATGTCGCTGACCCTGTTTCTCGCCGCCTACTTCCTTATTGACGGCGTTTGCGAGATCATCGCGGCTTTCAAGATCAAGCCCGATCAGGGTTGGGGCTGGCTGTTCTTCAACGGCATCATTGCAGTTCTGCTCGGCGCCATGATCTGGCGCCAGTGGCCGGTTTCCGGCGCCTGGGCCATCGGGATCCTCGTCGGGATCCACATCCTGATGTCGGGCTGGTCCATGGTCATTCTCGGTACCGGTGCCCGGCGCTTTGCCGGTGCCATCGAGGACGTCGTCGGCGATTCCGTTGACAAGGCCGACAACGTGCTGGAGCGGGCGGTTGACACCGTCGATCACGCTGTCGACAAGGCTGACGATGTGGTAGACAAAGCCATGGACAAGGCCGAGGACGTGGTTGATGGCGTCGTCGATAAGGCCAAGGATGTCGCCGAAGCCACCGGTGACGCCGTTGGTGGGGTGGTCGAGAAGGCCAAAGATCTGGTCGATGGGGACAAGAACTGAGATCAGAGGTATTAGGTCAGCCTC
>CBESWV010000253.1:0-5847 GCA_965533305.1 uncultured bacterium
CCAGAGCATCAAGGAGTTGGCACATCTCATCCGGCAGAACCGCTCAACTTAGGTAGGAGAATCTACGATGCCAACCAAAGAAATTCGCACCGCCCTGCGATCGCTGGTCAGAACGCCAATCTTCACAATCGTCGCAGTCGTGACCCTCGGGCTCGGGATCGGGATGTGGGTGACCGTGTGGTCGGTCATCGACTCCGTGCTGATCAATCCCCTGCCCTACCCCGACGCCGATCGCCTTGTGGAGATCAGATCAACTGAGCCGGAACGCAGTCAAATCGGTTACCCCATGCCGGCGCTCGATTTTCTCGACCTCGAGGAGAGGCAGACGTCCTTCGACTCCATGGCAGCGGTCTTCCGCGAGAATCTCAACCTGACCGGAGACTCGTCCCCCGAAAGAGTTTCGGGAGCCTGGGTGACGGCCCGATTCTTCGATGTTATGGGAATCCCTCCCGAGAGCGGGCGCTCGTTCACGGTCGATGACGACACACCCGGCCACGATCGCGTTGCCGTCATTTCCGACGGACTTCGGCACCACCGGTTCAGCGCATCGACGACGGTGATCGGTGAGACCGTCATCGTCAACGGCCTCCCGCACGTGATCGTCGGCGTCGCACCCGCCGGCTTCGCCTTCCCGAACGACACCGAAATCTGGCTTCCCATGGCCATCGACCCGGGGACCGAGGATCGCAACCACGGGCGAGTGATCGCCTACGGTCGGATCCGTCCGGGCGTGTCGATCACCAATGCCCGGGTTGATCTTGAACACATCGCCGAACAACTCCGGCAAGAACACCCGGATACCAACAGCGGAGAAAGCGTCGGCGTCCAAGCATTAAGGGACCAGATTGTCGGCGACGTCAGTTCCTCCCTCCTCGTCCTGCTCGGCGCGGTCGGGTGCGTCCTCCTCATCGCCACCGCAAACGTAGCGATCCTGCTTTCGGTTCGAACCGCGGCGCGGCAACGCGAGCTCGCAGTGCGTCAGGCTCTCGGCGCCAGTCGTTCGCAGTTGGTTCGCCTGGTGATGGTGGAAGGCGTCCTCCTGGCCCTCGGTGGAGGAGCCGTCGGCGTTGTCTTCGCGCACTGGGGCACGCGGCTGATGAGCTCTCGCTTTGCCGATCTGATCCCGCGGACCGAAACGCTCGGGATCGACGCAGGGGTGCTCGCAGTCGCGGTCCTGCTCTCCGTCGCCGTCGGGCTCCTTGTCGGTCTTCAACCCGCCATGCGTTCAAAGGACACCGAGATCATGGCGCGCCTTCGCTCGGCCGATCGCAGTGTCGTCGGCGGCTCGTCACGAATCGGCACGGCAATGGTGGTGGCCGAGATCGCTCTTTCGGTGGTGTTGCTCGTCGGGGCCGTCCTCCTGACCCGGACCTTCATCAATCTCCTGAGCGTCGATCCCGGTTTTGAAAGCGACCGGGTCTTGACCGCAGAGGTTGCACTCACCGGTGAGCGCTATGCCGGGGTGGAGGACCGCATCGAGTTCTATCGCCGGGTGCTCGACGAAATCGGGTCGACCCCAAATGTCGAGGCAGTCGGAACGGTGTACCCGCTTCCCCTCTTCGCACGCCGCATTTCGACCCGGTCCTATGTCGAAGGCGCCCCGGTCCCCGAATCCGAGGCGCAACGACCGATCGTGGATCTCCGGTTCGTCAGCCCCGGTTATCTGGATGCGGTCGGGCTTCACCTCGAGGCCGGTCGGTTCATCGAGGATTACGACACCTCGTCCTCGCCCGATGTCGTGGTCGTAAACGAGAGTTTCGTACGCCAACTGGTGCCCCAGGGGGAGCCCGTCGGACGCCGAACCACCGGATGGGATCCGGACGACCCGGAGGCCGAGTGGCAGACGATCGTAGGAGTGGTCAAGAACGTGCGGCACATTGATTTGGCCGACGATGCCGGTCCGGAGATGTATATCCCGGTCGCTCAAGAGGGATTCGAATGGGCCACGATCGTCGTCCGCGCCAAAACGGGCTCCGCAACCGCCCTGGCCAACCCCATCCGAGACGTGATTGCGCGCATCGATCCCGAGCTGCCGATCTTCAACATCCAAACCATGGATGAAGTGGTGGTCGACTCCCTGGAGAGGAAGAACTTCATCACCGCTCTGCTGGTCCTCTTCGCGTCAGTCGGTCTCGCACTCACCGGGGTCGGTGTCTTCAGCGTCGTCAGCTACTCGGTGGGACAGCGGATTCACGAGGTGGCGGTGAGGATGGCCGTCGGGGGATCACCCGGCAGGGTCGTCGCGCTCATCGTTCGCCAAGGGCTTTCCCCGGTGGTTGCGGGGTTGGTCCTCGGAGTGACAACAGCCGTCGTCGTGATGCGTGTCCTGGCGAGCCGTCTCTTCGGCATCGCCGCCAACGATCCACTGACGCTCTCCGGCACCGTTCTCCTGGTGTTGGGAATCGCAGCCCTCGCCGCCTGGCTCCCGGCCCGACGCGCAACCCGAGTAGACCCCAGCGCCGTCCTGCGGGCCGAGTAGGAGGCTGCTATGACCGGACTTGTGATGGACATCAGAACTGCACTTCGAGCGATGGTTCGCAGGCCTCTCTTCACTCTCACCTGCGTGGTGACCTTGGCGGTGGGCATCGGCAGCACCACCTCCATCTTTACCGTCGTCAATTCGGTGCTCCTGCGTTCACTTCCCTACCAGGAGCCCCATCGGCTGGTCAGGCTCAATACCAGCGACATCGAAAACGACGGCGAACTGGACAACGCCACTGGGGCCGACTTTCTGGACTGGAAGGCGCAGAGCACATCCTTCAGCCACCTTGCCGGGTATGTCTCAAGGAACTTCAATCTCACGGGAACCGAGCTTCCAATCCGCGTTCGTGGTGCGTCGGTCACCCCGGAGTTCTTCCCGGTCTTCGGCCGCAGCGCCACCCTCGGCCGTGCACTGTCCCCGGATATCGACCGACCCGGCAACGAGCCAACGGCGGTTCTGAGCGACGGGTTCTGGCGCTCCCAACTCGGCGCCGATCCCGCAATCGTCGGAAGAAGTCTGCGGCTCAACGGCGTCCCCTACACGGTGGTTGGCGTGATGCCGCCCGACTTCGTCTATCCCAGCGATGTGAAGCTCTGGACATCATCGTCATACCGGGTGCCCGAACCTCCTCTCGATGTGGGCGATGATCCGGCGGAGACCCGGGCATTCCACTATTTCGATGTCATCGGACGTCTCGAAGAATCGACCGGAGTCGCTGAGGCTCAAAACGAGATGACCGCCATCGCCGACCGTCTCGCTAAGGAGTATCCGGAGACCAACCGCGGCGAGGGGATTGTTGTCCGATCGTTGAGAGGCACGGTGATCGGCGACGCGCAAACACGTCTTCTGCTCCTCCTCGCCACCACCGGGTTCGTTCTGTTGATCGCATGCATCAACGTCGCCGGCATGCTCCTGACTCGAGCCACTGAAAGATCGCGAGAGATCGCGTTGCGCCTGGCCCTCGGCGCCGAAAACAGCCGGATCGTCCGTCAATTCCTCACCGAAAGCATGGTGCTCGCCTTCGCCGGTGGGATCGCAGGAGTCGCCCTCGCCACCTGGGGCACCAGAGCCCTTCTCGCCATCGCGCCCGATGTCTTGCCTCGGACCGACGAGGTGACCGTGGACCTCGGGGTACTGGCTTTCACCATTCTGCTCGTGGTCGGCACAAGCATCGTCTTCGGACTCGCGCCCGCCGCTTACGGGCTGCGACGGAATCGCCGGTCCATCGTCAACGAGGGTCGCGGTGGACCCGATGTCAACGATGGCGGGCGACTGCGCACCGGGCTCGTGGTGGCGGAGGTTGCCGCCACCCTTCTCCTGGTCATCGGAACCGGTTTGATGGTCCGGACCTTTATCAATCTCAACGCCATCGATCCCGGATTCGAACCCCGCGGTCTGCTCGCCGCCCACGTGGCTCTGCCCGACACCACTTACCGTGAAGACCACTCCGTCAGGGAATTCCAAAGTCGAGTGCTCGAAAAGCTTCGCGCTCTTCCCGGTGTGGAGTCGGCAAGCACGGTTTTGACCCTTCCCATGCACTGGAACCTCCACGGAGACCTCAATTTCTTCATCGATGGACGAACCGAGGTCGAGGAAGAGCCCGGCGGCGCCGGCTACCAGGTGGTTGGAATCGACTACTTCGAAACAATGCGCATCCCGCTGTTGAAGGGTCGGCTGTTTGAAGAGGGTGACGACGATGGCGCGCCGCTCGTGGCGCTCGTCAACCAAACCGCCGCCGATCGCTGGTGGCCCAATGAAGACCCCGTCGGAAAACGCGTTTCCTGGCATAGCTCGGAGGGTGAGGACCGCGAATGGGTCACTATCGTCGGCATCGTCGATGATGTCTATGTCGACGGGCTCGACACACCGCCACGCCCCGAAACCTACCGCCCGTTCGCGCAGGACCCGTTCCCCTACATGACCCTCGTTCTCCGTACCCAGGAGAATCCCACGTCCTACGCCACTGCTTTGCGACAGGCCGTGGCTGAGGTCGACCCCAACCAACCCGTCAGCGGACTCTCAACGATGGAAGATGTGCTCGAAACCGCCTTGACTCACCGGCGTTTCAACATGCTGCTCATGGGCATCTTCGCCGGAGTAGCCCTTCTGTTGGCCGCCGTCGGGCTGTATGGAATGCTCAGCTTCAGCTTTTCCCGCCGGCGTCGAGAGATCGGCATCCGACGCGCTCTCGGCGCGCTGCCGAGAGATATCGCCGTTCAGTTCATTACCAAGGCTGCGAAGATGATTGCCATCGGCCTGGGTATCGGCTTGGCCGGAGCCCTCGCTCTCGCCCGATTGATCTCCACTCAACTTCACGAGGTCAGCGCTTTCGACCTCCCCACCTACGTCGTCGCGATGCTGATTCTTACAGGTGTCGGTCTTCTGGCGAGCTACCTCCCGGCTTGGCGGGCATCAAGGGTCGATCCGGCAACCGTCCTCAGGAGCGAGTGATGGGCAACCACGGAGTCGATGCCGCCGGTGTCCGATTCCGGACACTCATCGCCCACGAGTGGACGGAAAACATCGCTGTCACAAGCAGGAGGGACCGATCAGAGCTGGCACGCGAATTGCGATACCTCTCGGCGGAAGGTACATGATGGACATTCTTCGACAGGGAATCGCCGAAAAGAAACGCCGCAACCGATGGTTGATGATTGCAGCCGGGGTCATCGCGGTCGCGGCGGTGACCGTCGCCCTGGCCGGCCTCGATCCCGCTGCCCCGACCGTTGACCGCGACACCGTCTGGATCGGCACGGTCGAACGCGGCAGCTTCGAGCGCCAGGTCCGAGGCCACGGTACGCTGGTGCCCGAGAGCCTGCGTTGGATCCAGGCCCAGACCACCGGTCGGGTCGAGGTCGTCCATGTCAAACCCGGTCACCGCGTCGAAGCTGACGGAGTCATCCTCGAGCTCTCCAATCCCGAGGTGACGCGCTCGGCCATTGATGCCGAGAACGCTCTCCTGCGGGCCGAGGCCGAGCTCGAGAGCCTCCGGATGACCCTCGTATCGTCGGAGCTCGACCAGCGGGCCCGAGTCGCCGAGTTGGACGCCGAATACACCAGGGTCGCCCTCGAGGCCGAGGCCAATCGGGAACTCAACGAGAAGGGCCTGGTCTCGGAGATCACCCTTCGCTCGTCGGAGGCGATGGCTCAGGCGCTGGCGACGCGGCAGGAAATCGAAGCTCAACGAGTGGAAATGAACCCAAGAGCCAACAGGGCGTTCCTCGCGGCGAAAGAGGCCGGGGTCGAACAGCATCGGGCACTTTACAGGCTCCGGGTCGAGCAGCTGGATGCGCTCGCGGTTCGCGCAGGTATTGCCGGTGTCGTTCAGGAGGTTCCGGTGGAGATCGGCCAGCAGGTCGCCGCCG
>CBESWV010000254.1:0-5847 GCA_965533305.1 uncultured bacterium
CTACAATGGACCTCAGCCCTTTGTAGTGCTGGCGTCTCGCCGGCACAGAGACCACAGACCATCGGGAAAGAGGGGTTTTGCAAGAGGCTCAGTCCCGGATCGGCCGGGGTGACTCCCGTCACGGCGCCGGAGCCGGTTCGAGCGTCACCATGATCAGGGAGACACCATGCACCGACACCTCTTGACAGCGCTGATTCTGTGGATGGTATCGGTTCCGTTGATTGCCCAGCAAGCGGTGATGCTCAACGATGTCGAACACCACGGCAACTTTCACGCCGCGGGAGCCGTCGTCACGATTTCGGGTGACGACAACTGGAATGCCGTGGTGAATTTCGAGATCCACCGACCCGGATCATCGGGCTACCTCCCCGTTCATCCCGGCGTGCGGGTGGACGACACCCATTTCGTGGCGAGCTTCTTCGATCTCGAACCCGACACCTCGTACGACATCCAGATGACCCTCGCGGACCCGGACGGAGTGAACGGGGCTGCGTGGGTGCAGTTCACAATCGTCACCAGATCTGATCAGTTTCCAGAGCCCGTCCTGCGCACCCTCTATGTCTCGCCCACCGGCAGCAACTCGAACCCCGGCATCGACCCGGCGGCTCCCCTGCTGACCATTCAGCACGCGGCCGATCTCGCCCAACCCGGCGACCTCATCAGCATCGCACCCGGGATCTATCGTGAATCGGTCACGGTCGGGTCCTCGGGGACAGCCGCCCAGCCCATCGTCTTCCGCGGCGCGACCGCCGGGGCGGTGCTCGACGGCGCGGATGAATCCGTCCTTCTGGGTGTGACGTGGGCATCCGAAGGTAATGGCATCTGGTCGCGGGTTCTCGGCTTTTCCACCGGCCATGTGGTCACCGATCAGGGCAGACTCTTCCGTTACGACAGTATTTCCGATCTCGGTTCTCTGGGAGCCGGTGCACCCGGTGGTTTCTACTTCGATGGAACCGAACTCTTCGTCAAGAACTCCGATGGCAACTCGCCGGCGGCAAGGCAGATGCACGTGGCACGCCTCGAGGACGGCTTCTATCTCAACGGTCGCTCGCACATCCGTATCGAGAATCTCGAGATCCGCCACTACGGTTCGGGAGACTACGGCAAGGGCGTCTATCTGCGCTACTCGTCGGACTGCGCGGTTCGCTCGACGCGGATCCACGAGATCGGCTCTGCCGGGGTTTGGATCAAGGGCGGCGAGCGCAACACGATCGAGAACAACGAGTTCTGGGACACCTCGATCTTCGACTGGCCGTGGCCCTACACCAAGGCCTCGAGTGCCGAGAACAACGCGGTGGCTCTCACCGACAACCCGGGTCGCGGCAACGTCATCCGCCGCAACACGATCCGTGGATTCTTCAACGGAATGGGTCCCTGCGGCTCGTCACCGCCCCCCACCGGATTCACCACCGAGACCGATGTCTACGACAATTCGTTCACCAAGCACACCGACGACGCCATCGAACCGGAAGGCTACTGTTCCAATGTCCGCATCTGGGGAAACCACATCGAGGATGTTCACATGGCCTTTGCCATCGCCCCGGCGGCGCCGGGGCCCACCTGGATCCTGCGCAACGTGGCCTACAACTTCGGCGCGAGCCGGACAAGCCAGATCGATGGCTACACCGCGAGCGCGCTCAAGATCAACAGCGGCTACACAACCCCTATCGGGCCGGTCTTTCTCTACCACAACACCTTTTTAACCGAGGCGCCCGGCACCGACGTCCTGGCCCTGCTCAACCCAGGTGAGAGCACCTATCTTGTCGCACGCAACAACGTTTTCGCCGGGACCCAGTACGCGCTTTACAAGGTCAACCCCGTGTCGCTCGACTTTGATTGGGATGCCCTCCACACCACCGATCCCGTCCGCTTCGTCAAGTGGGAGGGCACCAACCATGCCGACCTCGCCGCGCTCCGGAGCGCCGAGGGCCAGGAGATGAGCGGGCTTCAGGCCCCACCTGTGCTCACCGACCCGGCCGGTGGTGACTTCACCCCTCAGGCCGGGAGCGCTCTGGTCGACCGCGGCATCGGCCTACCCGGAATCAACGACGCCTCTGAGGGTTCGGCTCCCGATATCGGAGCCGTCGAGTACGGCACACCCCTCTTCTCGGACGGATTCGAGTCAGGGGACCTCGCGGCTTGGAGCCGCTCGGTCCCCTGATCGCGCAGCTTCACCCTCCTACGGGCAGGTATTGGGGAAGAAACCCGTACCCTCGTCCCAGACAGCGACGCATACAACCGGACCGATCACGGGCCCGCCATCGAGTTCGGTGCCGGCGACCCTGACTGACGCCCCCACCCCCGGGACGAGATAAACCGTATTGCTGGAATCACTGACCCTTGAGTGTCGGACCCTCACGGTCATATCATCAACACCGTCGCCGTTGACCTTGAGCTGACCGTGCAGGTCGCAGCGGCTGAAGTTACCGGACTGTTCACCCCCGGTGCCGTACATCGTCACCGCCAGGTCATCGCCCTGGAAATGTACGTCGCTCGCATCAATGCTCGCCCCGTACGCCCAAAGTCCGGTCGAGGTGCTCGATCCCCAACCGCTGTAGGAACCCCGACTGATCACCGTCTTGGCATCGGAGTAGGTGTAGAACCCCGTCCCCACCGAGGTCCCGTTGGCTTCGGCGATGGAGTCGATCAGATACACGTCGGTGCCCCAGGATTCGATCCCAACAGCGTGATCGGCGCCATTGACGAACACATGCACGTCTTCGAAGAATGCGTCGTTCGAGTCACTGTTCACCCCCACGGCGTAATCCGTGGATCCACTCAAGATCACCCGCACCCTCGCCACCCGAGCCCCATCAAGCGTCCCACCCACGTCGATCCCTCTCACGTGCGCAGTCAGCGTGTCGCAGGTGTTCTCCACGGTCAGATCGCGAAGCTCGCCGTTTCCGACGGAGATCACCCTGGGGATGGGAGTTCCGCACGATTCGGCGAAGACCTTTGTGGAATTCCGCCCGGCGCCTTCGAGGCTGACCCAGTTGAAGAGCATGAAATTGTGCCCCGTGACGTCGTACTCGCCCGGTTCGACCACGATCAGGTATCGGTTTGTCTCGCTCGCGACGCCACCTAGTGCGCTCGCCGCGGCGAACAGCGCAGCACCGTTGGCCGCAGCATCGCCCACCGGGCCGACGATGATGGTCCGGGCATAGGAAGCCCCGCCGCCGGTGGCGCACACCCAGGCCGAGCCGTTCCACGAGGCCACCTCACTCGAGTTACAGCTGAGGTCTCCGAGCGTGTCGTCGTCGCCATCGTCAAGACCGGCGGGCTTGCCAGTCAGGTTGGACCACGAGCGGTAGAAGGCGCCGTGTTGGCCGTCCAGGGTGTCGGCCTCACTCGCAGTTGTCGCACTTCCCGCGGTCGTCGCGCTGTCAGCGGTAGTGGCGTGTGTTGCCGTCGTCGCGCTGTCAGCCGTGGTGGCGTGTGTTGCCGTCGTCGCGCTATCAGCGGTGGTCGCGTGTCCTGCCGTCGTCGCGCTATCAGCGGCAGTGGCGTGGGCGGCGGTTGTCGCGCTGCCGGCGGTCTGCGACTCAAGGGCGTGGGCCGCGAACGGCGCCGCGGTCAGCGCCTGACGAGGATCAAGCAGAGTGTAGGCGCCCGTGCTCCCACCATCGCGCACTTCAACCGCGAGCCAGAGCTCGTTTCCGTTGAAGACCGCACCAAAGTCGAGGGGGATGGTCACTCGCCCGCCAGTCACGGCGGTGTCCTCGATGGCCACAGCCGTGCCTACCTGGGCGCCACCGGACGCGGCGTCCCACAGGGTGAATCGAAGATCGACGACCCCACTGACCGGCGAACCGGCATCGGCGAGGATTCCTTGATAGGTAAATGTGGTTCCCAGGGGTCCCGCGGCAACCGCGCCCGCGAGGCCAAGAGTCAACAACGACAACAGCAGGACTCGAGTCTTCATCATTCCTCCCAGAATCAGGGGGTAACGGAGCTCCAGGCTCCGAGATCTCCGGTTTCAAATCCATCGGCGAAGAGCGGTGGCTCTCCAGGTTCATCGGGGACGACGAATCCTCCCTCGAGATCGAGCGATCCGCCGCTCAGACTCCCGGCGTCGAACTGGCCGATGGCCGAGACCACCGACCACGTCCCTCCGTTCGCGCGACCGCCTCCCCCGTCCACCGACCACCAGTCCATGGCGTCGGCAGCCACCACCTCCGGAGGTGGATCAGGCTCGGCGGCTGACGCCGCCACGGCCGCCGCGACGACAAGCGCCGCAACCGACACCGCGATCAACCATCGCGGATGACCCCGTCTCGACCCCAGTGATCCAAATTTCATAAGCAGATCTCCTGCAACCAATATCTGTCGGCCGGAACTGTCGGGGAATGGTCGAACGCGACAATCGCATGGATGAAAGCGACATCGATGAGATTCCGGCCTCTTTCATTCGAGTACCGTGCAAAATTCGAGAATCGGACACTAGAGTCTTCCGACCCACCTTGCCATCAGGCCGGCGAGACGCCGGCCCGACAATGGATCTCGGCCCTTTGTAGTGCCGGCGTCCCGCCGGCACAGAGACCACAAACCATCGGGAAAGAAGGTTTTTGCAAGAGGCTCATTTGAGAACCTCGCGGGTATGGCTACAACGCCATGACGACCAAGCCCGTTGGCGGTTTCGCTGTATCATTGACACCAGACGTGCCCGAGAAGGAGGCTTTATGACTGACCCCCACCAACGCGTCGTCGTCCTCGGCGCCAGTAATAATCCCGAGCGCTACTCCAACATGGCCGTCAATCGCCTCCTGGAAAACGGTCACGAGGTCATCCCCGTCCACCCGGCGCTCGAACAAGTCAGCGGTGTGAAGGTGACCCCGACCCTCGGAGATCTCGACAAACCGGTGGACACGGTGACGGTCTATGTCTCACCCAAGGTCTCGTCGAAGATGATCGAATCCCTCATCGCGGTCGAGCCCGGAAGGGTGATCTTCAACCCCGGCGCCGAAAACGCTGAGCTCGAGACGGCACTCCAGGATCAGGGAATCCCGACACTCCGCGCCTGCACCCTGGTTCTACTCTCGACCGGACAGTTCTAGAGGTTCACGATTCGTCTCGAATGTGTCCGCTCGGTCCGCGCAGATGGTCGATTTCGCGGCGGGTTCGGGCCATGAGCTCCCGCCGGCTCGATACACCGAGATCCGCGGTCGGGATCGGTTCGCCGATTCTCACGACAACCGTTTGCGGCCGCACAACGCCTTCGTTTGGAGGCATGACCAGGCGCGGCCCCTCGAGACCGATGGGCAGAATGGGCAGTCCGGTCTTCAGCGCGATCAGGAACCCACCGCGGGCAAAGGGGAGCAACCGCCCATCGGTGGTCCAGGTCTCTTCGGGGAAGACCAGCGGTGAGCCGCCGCGGGCGACCTCGTCGAGGGTCTGGTTCAGGGTCGCCGCCGCCGTGCTGCGATCCTCCCGATCCACCGGGATGAACCCGGCAGCCTTCATGGCAAGGCCGAGAAATGGGACGGAGAAGAGATTCTTTTTGGCAAGAAACCGGAGCTCGACCGAGTCCGGGAGTGCAGTGAGCAACACGACGATATCCAGGCTCGACTCGTGGTTGGCCATCATGACGTAGCGTCGGCCGTCAGCCAGGCAATCGAGGCCCTCGACCTTCAGGGCCACACCGGTGATGCGAAGACACGCCCTGCCCCACAGATGGGTCACCCGGGCGGCCGCACGCTGCGAAAAGAGCCCGAGCACCGCCGCCGCGCTTCCCAGCACGGCGGTGGTGATGCCGAACGCGATCTTGACGATCGACGTCCGAATGGGACCCAACTCGTTTCCACGCATCGATCTGAACCTCACAGTCTCTGGTGGCCAATTGTAGCGTCC
>CBESWV010000255.1:0-5819 GCA_965533305.1 uncultured bacterium
CGGCCTGACCGGCAACGGAAGGGCATTGGGAATGTTTAGCCATCAGCTCGTGCGGATCTGGCACTACTGGCTGCGACGAAGGTCTCAGCTGAAGTGTCTGAAATGGGCGAAATTTGCTCGGCTTCTGAAACGCTTTCCGCTCCCACCACCAAAGGTCGTCCACTCGATCTACCGTTACGCAGCGAACCCATGCGCCTGAGGAGCCGGATGCGGGAATTCTGCACGTCCGGATCTATGGAGGGCCTGGGCGGGCAACCGCTCGGGTTTACCCGACACCCATCCCTTTTTCTGTTTCCTCAACCATCGGCATCGGCAACTTTCTAAGGTTCTAAAGCCTGACACTCGTCATCAAACTGACTAGGGTGTGAGGTTGTGATCGGCGGCGCCCATCGGTGACGGATAGAGTCTATAGTGGCTAGGTACATTCGTTCTGGGGGCGGGGAACCATGGGGAAGCACTTCTGCAGCGTATTGATCTGGTTGGCGGTAGTTGCCGCGGCAGGGGCGGTCGAGCCCGAGCCGGAGTGGCGCTCAACGGGCGGGCCGGCTGGATCGACCGCCTACGACGTCGTGGATACGGACGAGGGTGCTGTACTCATCGGCACTGAGGACGGCGTCTGGAGACTGGAACCCGGAGAGTTCACGTGGCGGCGATCCGGGATCGACGGTCTTCGTGTGGTTGCTATCGGGCGAGCCGATGACGGCGAGCTGTTCTCGGCCAGTCGCAGGGAAAGCTGGCCGTATGTCCATCGTTCAACCGACGGCGGTCGAACGTGGGAGGTGTGCGAGCAGGGTCTGTCAACCGCCGAGAGGTGGATCTGGGGACTTGATGCCGGGCCGGACGGCGCGATGCTCGCGGCGGGGGAGCGGGGGGTCTTTCGTTTCGACGTGCTTGCGGGTGCGTGGAAGCGGTACTCGGCCGACGTCTTCTCGACCAGTACCGCCACTGACGGTGAAACCGTCTACGTTGGCAGCTTCAGATACGTGTACCGGTCCAGCGACAACGGGGCGACCTGGCAGCAGGCCTTCGTCGCCGACGACATCGGAATCAACGAACTGGCGCTGGGTGACGACGGACTGGTGGTCGCGACCGCGGTGCTGAAGGACTTCTGGCAGGCGGACGACGGTGTGGTTTTCGTCTCGACGGACTACGGTGCCAGCTTCACATTGGCTGACGGGGTGACCGGATCGGGAACCGAGATCGGTCTGAAGTTCGGCTACGGCGCCGAGGTGCTCGACGACGGCACGATTCTGGTTGGCGGATATCGAGAGCTGCCCTACGGGCCCTACGGAGGAGTTCGCGCGAGCACCGATCTCGGACAGACCTGGTTTTCCACCGGTATCGATTTCTTCGATGTGTGGAAGGTGAAGCGACTGGACGATGGACGGTTGTGGGCCGTGGGGTCGGAAGCCGTGATGCTCCATGACGGCGAACGGTGGACACGGTTCATCGACGGCCTCTACGCCACCGATGTTTACGCCCTGGCCTCGACGCCGGCAGGACTGCTGGCGGGCGGCTTCTGCATGGGTGTCTCTGTGCTGGAAGAAGACGGTGCTCTCTGGCGATGGATGGGCCCCGAACTCGTCACCGCCTCGAGCGTGGCCGGTACACCGGACGGCGCCGCGATCGCCACCTTCACGGTCTACGGCGCGCGGCGGTGGACCTCCGAAGGGGGGTGGGAGTCCATCGGGATCGAGTCGAACAGCCCGCAGCGTGTCGCCGTCGACAGTGTCGGGACGATCTGCGTGATGGCCGACGGGTGCCACTGTTCGAGCGACGGCGGGGACAGCTGGAACGTGACCGACTTTGACATGGGCCACGCGTGGGCGATGACCGCGATGGCCGAAGGCGGTTTCGCGGTGGCGCTCTTCAGACCGACGACCGGCGCGGGAATGGTTGTGCGCACGGTTGACGGCGGGTTGAACTGGCAAACCTCGATGGTGACGCCCAGCGCAGTCAAGGACTTGGTGTGGGACCGAGGGGGCAGGCTGTGGTCGATCCGTATCACCGGGGAGGTGGCGGTCTCGGATGACCTGGGGCTGAGTTGGCGGCCACTGACGAAGGCCGGGCCCGGAACAGTGTGGACGAGCATCACGGTCGACCATCTCGGTCGTGTCTACGCGGGCTCGGAGGACGGTTTCGTTCGGACGAGCAACGATGGTGGGTTCACCTGGCGGTCGTTCGACGATGGTGGTTTCTCGGCTGCGGTCAAGGATCTCGCGGTGCACCGAGGCGTGCTCTACGCTGCGGTGGGAAACCGGGGCGTCTGGTCGACGCCGGTCTCTCCGCTGGTCAGGGGCGGATCCCTCGTCGGGAGGAGAGTTGCGCCGTAGGCGGGACGACCCCGAAACGGTGCGAGGTTCACATTCGCACGATTGAAAAAGGTGCCAGATGGGATGAGTACGCCGTTCTAGGAGACCGGCCGACATGCGAAGGTGCCACCCTTAGCAAACACAGCATTGTTCAGGGACTAGAACGCAAAAATGCGATGAATGCAAAGGGTGGCACCCATCAACGTGGCACCCATCAGAAACAAGCCTTGCCCGACGGCGATGACATCGTCTTCACGAACGCGAGGTCCGGCGCGAGCGATCTCTACTGGGTGAGCGCTGACATCATCGACCGCCTGAGGCCGAATCGACAGACACGAGGTCTGCATTTATTTCTTCGTCGAGGAGCAACTGAGGTTTTAGAACCTTCGTGGTCTCCGAATATCCCGAGATCCGATCCAAGGCACCCTCAAGCGTCGCCCCATTTGATGAAAAGACACTTCCCCAACCGGAGATCTTCTTTTCGAGGCTCGCCCGGTTGAGTTCGAGGGTGTAGTCCGAGAACGATCCGGGCTCGATGTCCCCGGTGGCATGGATGTCCAACATTCGGGTCGGGCCGGCCGGGTCGAAGTTGAAGTCCGAGAAGCGCAGTTCTTTGGGTTCAGGGGAGTCCTTGGTGCGGAACCGCACGGTCTTGTTGGTCAGATCACATACGTATGACCACTGGGTGCCGTCCCACGCCATCTCGTCGAGCACCTTCATCCCGTAGTCGAGAGGCGGCATCTGCGAGTCCTCGCTCTTTTTGATCAACGTGGCGGCTTTGACAAAGCGATCGTCAACATATGGCGCATCGGGATCGGGAGTGACCCCGACATCATTGAGAACAACCGGAGTATCGCCACCAAAACCTTGATAGGTGCTCGCCAGCTTCATCTCGGTTTTATAGGTCTCATTGCAGAGAACAGTGATCGGCATGGCCTCACCGAATGTCAGCACCGGCTTTCCATCGACGAACTCGATGGCGGCCGTGTTTCCTTCGGCATCAGCAGCAAAGAAATGCCAGTTCCAGCCGTCGATCACGACCTCGCGTGCACTGGCGACCACCTGATCGACTGAGTCGAAATTGTCGAGGATGTACTGCATCCACAGCATCATGAAAAACCTGGGCATCGCCGGATCTTCGGGGTACTTGTTCTCCACCAACGACATCTCCTGAATGAACAGACCCGCTTCGTTCATGCCGCCATCGACGAAATCGCGACAGAAGGTGTTGAACGTGATCGACCCGTACTTCGAGACCCACGACAGATGAGCATTGGGGACCGAGCGTCCGTAGGCCAGTTCATTCCAGGATCGGCTCTCCTTCCAGATGCCCCGCTGGTTGATGACCACGACGCCCGGGGTGAACTTGGTGCTGTCGAGGTTCCGACCGGCAATGAGGGAGCCGTCTTTTTCGAGCAGGAAGCTCGAGCAGGCCAGCGCATGGTTCCCGGTTGTGAGGAGGAGCAGGAAACCCACTGCCAGTATCAGGTGAGAGATCACTACTCTTGCAAGGATCGGTGCCACGTACACACTTCCACACTTGTTGGCGGAATGGACGCCAAGGGTGGCACCCATCCGGGTCACCTCCCCGCAGTCACTGCCAATGGACGAAGATGGCGTCGCCGGTGTTTTGTCGACCACAATCAGTGCCAGGTCCGCAGTTCCGTAGTTGTGTGTCGTAACTACGGAACTGCGGACCTGGCACCGAAGCCGAAGGAATCCGGTGGCGACCGGTGCGCGCACCGCTGAGCTTGAACGGGTGATGCAGGCGCGATAAGATTTTGCGGTAGGTCTGCAATTCGATCGCTAAAAGCGGAGGGCTCCAATGACCAGGAATTCGACGGCTGCGTGCCGGTATTTTTCTTTGTTGACGTTGATCGCTGTCCTTGTCGGGGCTGCAGTCGCGGTTCAGGCTTCTGAGATCCGGGTCGAGACGGGATCCTGGCCGGATTCGATTCCGCCCGTTCAAGTTGATCAGTCGAGCTCCTCGCCACCCTTTACTTTCGTTCCGGTCGATCTCACAGTGATAGAGGAAACCCTCACCGTTGAGGTGGGGGATCGGGAGATCACCATCATCGGGGAAGCGAGGAACGATGAGGGAGACATCGCCTGGTTGATCCCGCTCTCGGTCGCGGGGCTGGATGCCGATGGCGAGCTGGTGGACTCCGCGACGGTTTCGATGGTGGGCGGAAACAGTGTGATGGCCCGCGATCTTCCGTCGGAATGGCTTGGTCCCGGGGAGACCGGTTGGTTTTCGGCCGAACTTTCCCATTCCGCCGACAGACCGGTGGAAACGGTTCTGATCCGGGCGCAGGGAATGGTCCAGAACCTTAAGAACGAGACAGCCGCGTCCCTCAGTAACGGTACCGATCTCGAGATGGTCGGCGACTGGCAGGTCGAGCACTCTGGGTGGTTCGTGACCATGACCGGGCTGGTGCGCAACACCCGCCCGGAAGACGTGGTGGGACTGCGGGTGACGGCGGTCTTCCGTGATGCGGATGGGGCGATGGCCGAGTTCGCCAGCGATGGTCAGCGCGCTGAGGTGATCGGCGGCTTTCTGGGTGGCGTGCCCTCGGGCGAAGAGGTCCCGGTGGAGCTCTGGTTCTACATGGACCCTGACATCCTCGACACCGGCACCATCGAGACCCGGCTGAGCGCGTTCAACATCGGCGAACCGGAGCACCGCTATGCGATTCTCGGGATCGGCCACCTTCAGGGGTTGGGCGGTTCGACCTGGCGGTCGTCCGTCGACCTGGTCAACCGGTCTGGGATCGCGGCACGAGCGATTCTGGTCTATCGCTACGGAGACGATGAGACACACGTCTATGTCGATCTAGAGGATGGTGAAGGGTTTCACAGCAGCGACGTGGCCGTCGAGCTCTTCGGGGTCGAGGAGCCGTCGTCGGGGTATGTGTTGGTTCGCTCGAACTCTCCCCTCCAAATCAGTGGCCGGACGAGCAACGAGACGCAGATCGGGGGCTACGGTCAGGCTCTTCCGGTCGTCACCCCGGGGATGACCTATGACTTCGGCCCGGGGGAGGGTCTGATGGGCGTGCTTCCCGGTCTCCGGGGCGGTCCCAGCTTCCGGACCAACATCGGGTTGGTCAATTTCGGCAACGAGGCGTGCTCCGCCCACGTCATCATCTTCGACGCCGCGGGACAGTCGGTATCGGAGTTGGGTTGGGTCGAGCTTGAGCGCACCGAATGGCGCCAGGTGAATCAGGTGATCCCATCGGACCTCGATGCGACCTACGCCACCGTCGAGCCGGAATCGGGCTGCCCGATCTGGGCCTACGCCTCGGTCATCGAGGAAGGGACCAACGATCCGGTCACGGTGGCCATGGAGCGCACCGTCGAGATCGATCTCCGACCTGAGGGATTTGCGTTCAGGTTTGTGATCCCGTGGGCGCCCTAACTAGTGCCAAGCTTAAGAACCTTAGAATGTCGAGAGAGCACTCTCGGGCGAGATTGTGCGGAGCTTTCTAAGGTTCTAAAGCCTGGCACCGA
>CBESWV010000256.1:0-5780 GCA_965533305.1 uncultured bacterium
GCATACGCCAACAGATTTACAGTCTGCCGCCTTTAACCACTCGGCCACGCCTGCGCTTCAATCTTTGTCTATGGAGCTGGCGATGGGAATCGAACCCGCAACCTGCTGATTACAAATCAGCTGCTCTACCGTTGAGCTACGCCAGCAGCCGGCCGTCTCCCTGACTCCGTTTATCTCCAAAAATAAGCTGTAAAAGAACGCACCTCTGCCTCACGCAGAAGGACTGGGACAGTAACATAGGAAGGACTCAGACGCAAGAGGCATGCCGGGGGAATTTTGCCTTTTTCTGGAAGGGTCTGCGCGGAGTCTTGGATCCCGATCCCGTTCCCGTTCCCGATCCCGGAACGGGCCACGTCGGGGCCGGGATCGGGATCGGGATCGAGCCGTCGCAGGTCGATCAACCCGTCCTCGGCATCGTCAACTCATACATCAAAACCCCCGCCGCCACGGAGAGATTCAAACTCTCCACACCCTCGGCCATGGGGATGGCAACAAACTCGTCGATGGCCGATCGGGTCTTGGCTCGCAGACCCTTGTGCTCGGACCCCACACAGAGGACCCAACGCCGGGTCGGATCGATCCCGCGACTCGGCGTGCCCTCCATGGCTGCACCGAGGGCCCAGTACCCGGCATCACGGAGGGTTCTCAGGGCGTCGGCGGCAACGTTGACCCGCACCAACGGCACCCTCTCGAGATGGCCCGCCGCCGCCTTTGCGGTTGCCCCTCCCAGTGGTGGCGCCGATGGGCCGGCAATGATGATGCCGTCGATGGCGAAGGCTGCCGCCGTCCGCACCACCGCACCGAGGTTGTGCGGATCATCGATGGCATCGAGGAGCACAACGGCGGCGGGCTCACCATCCGGGCGGATGATCTCGGTGATGTCTCTCAGCGCAACCGGCGCCGAACGCAGCGCGCAACCGTTGTGGGGACTGCCGAGCGCCACTTCGTCGAGCCGTCGTTTGGGAACCCGCCGCAGAGCCACACCACGGCCGCGGGCAAGGCCTTCGAGCTTGGCGAGACGCCCGTCACGGCGGCCGTCCTGGAGCCACAACAGTTCCACCGGGCGATCCGCCTCGAGCACGGCGAGGACCGCATGAAAACCTACGATCCACTCCGTATCACTCATCATGAATCTCCTTTTCCACAAGAACGACGGCGATCGCCGCAAGGCCCTCGCCGCGGCCGATGAATCCAAGCCCGTCGGTGGTGGTCGCCTTGACCGAGACCGAGATCGAGTCAACCCCGAGCACGGCGGCCAATCGCTCCCGCAGTGCATTGCGATGGGGCGCAATGTGCGGACGCTCGCCGACGATGGTCAGATCACAGTTCCCGACCCGGTAGCCCGCTCGGTGGACGAGATCGAGCGCGTGGCGGAGGAATATCGTCGAATCGGCGTCGCTCCACCTCGGATCGGACGCAGGGAAGTGTTCTCCGAGATCACCCTCTCCCACGGCACCGAGCAGCGCATCAGTCACTGCGTGAAGTGCGACATCGGCGTCAGAGTGGCCATCGAGGCCCGGGCCCTCCGGCAGCTCGACCCCGCAAAGAATCAAAGGTCGTCCGGGCTGAAAACAATGGACATCGAAGCCCTGGCCGACACGGAAGCCGCTCATCATCCACCACCCACCACACGCCGCATCAGTTCGAGATCGCTCACAGTGGTCAGTTTCGGATTCGGGTGCTTCGAGACAACCACACGGACGGTGCAGCCGTCGGCCTCGAGCAGTCCTGCCTCATCAGTCCATTCACGCGACTGATCCTGCCTCCGCCATGCAGCCTCAAGGGCGCTCACCCGGAAGACCTGCGGCGTTTGGGCCAACCGCAGCGAACCTCGATCGATGGTCTCAACGACGACGCCCCGGTGGTCCACTCTCTTCACGGTATCCCTGACCTCGGCGCAAAGAACGGTCGCGGGCCCTTCTCCAAGAGCATCGATCACACGTGTTGCGTCATCCGGGTGGATCAGCGGTCGCGCGCCGTCATGGATCGCAACGATCTCCGCACCGAGCCCCGCAACCCGCTCGACGCCCAAGCGAACCGAGTCCTGCCGGCGCGGCCCGCCAGGCACCACGGTCATGATCGGACCGAGCGGCTCGAACACGGCCCGCCAATACTCAACGCGTTCCGGCACCACAACCGCCACCACAGGGGCATCGGGGATCACGCCCCGAAGTGCCGCAACGGAGGTCTCGAGCACCGTCGAACGCCCGAGTTTCTCGGCCAACTTCTCGGCGCCGTAACGACGACTGCGGCCGGCGGCGGCGATGACGATGGCGAGATTCATTCCGGGAGTGTCCTGCTGAACAACATCGGGGTTGATGATACTCGAGAGAAGGTATTAGGTATTGGGTATTAGGTGTTAGCCCATCGCAGCTTCTCCCATCGCGTCGCCGACGCATCTGCGATGGACCTAATACCTAACTGCTAATACCTAATACCTCAGGTCTAGCGCCTGCAGCGCTAGACCTCGAGGACTTCGGCTTCCTTGGCCTTCAAGATGTCGTTGATCTTGCCGACATAGGAATCGGTGAGCTTCTGCACGGATTCCTGGCCGTCGTGCATCTGATCCTCGGAAATCTCTTTGTCCTTCTCGAGGGCCTTGAATTGATCGTTGCCGTCGCGGCGAATCTGACGGATCTGATTCCGCGCAGTCTCGGCATCGCCCTGGGCGATCTTGACCAGATCACGACGGCGCTCTTCGGTCAGCGGCGGGATGTTGAGCCGAACCACTTTGCCGTCGTTGTTCGGGGTGAGTCCGAGATTCGACTTGAGAATCGCCTTCTCGATGGCACCCAGAATTCCCGGCTCCCACGGCGCGATGGTGATGGTAGTGGGATCCGGAACCGACAACGAAGCAACCTGGCTGAGGGGCGTCGCGCTACCGTAGTAGTCGACCAGCACACCATCGACCACGGCCAATGATGCTCTCCCCGTGCGGAGCTTCTTCAACGAGATCTTGAAGGCATCGGACGCACCCAACATACGGCTTTCGATCTCTTTCAGGACGACATCGCTCATGCATCCTCCCCAGGGCCGATCAACGAACCCATATCTTCTCCGAGGACGACTCGTTTGAGAATCCCCGGTTTGTGGATGTTGAAGATCTGAATCGGAATCTCGTTCTCCATGCACAGCGAGATGGCAGCGGCATCCATGACCCGCAGGCCCCGCTGGAGGACCTCCTGGTAGGCCAGCCGCGGCATCAGGCGGGCAGTGGGATCGATCACCGGATCGGCGGTGTAGACACCGTCGACCTTGGTGGCCTTCATCAGGACCTCGGCTTGGACCTCATTGGCCCGCAGAGCGGCGGCCGAATCGGTCGTAAAGAAAGGGTTCCCTGTTCCCGCAGCAAAAACCACGACCCGATTCTTCTCCAGATGCCGAATCGCCCGCCGCCGGATGAAGGGCTCGGCAATCTGGTGCATCTCGATGGCGGTCTGGACGCGGGTTGGTACCGCAAGCTGTTCGAGGGCTGAAGACAGGGCGAGGGCATTGATGACGGTTCCCAACATCCCCATGTAGTCGCCGGTGACCCGATCGATGCCCTGCTCATGGGCAGAGACACCGCGGATGATGTTGCCGCCGCCGACGACGGCTGCCACCTGAACACCGAGATCTGCCACAACGGCGATTTCCTCAGCAATGTTTTGGACGACCTTGGGATCGATACCGAAGGACTGAGACCCCATGAGGGCTTCGCCCGACAACTTGAGCATGACTCTTCGATATCGAGGTTCTGGGTCGCTCATCATCAGTCGTTTTCTGTCTCCTCACCGAGCTTGAATCGAACAAACCCTACCACGGTGGCATCCGCACCGCCGGCCTTTACGACGTGTTCTCCCACCGAGATGGATGTGTCCTTGGCAAAGGGCTGCTCGAGCAGAACCTCGGACTCGAAGAATTTCTCCATCTTTCCAGTGACAATCTTTTCGGCGATGTGCTCGGGCTTTCCCTGCTCGATCGCCTGCTTGATGGCGATCTCTTTCTCGGTGGCGAGAACCTCATCGGTGACCTCGCCACGGTCGACGAAACGAGGTTCGGACGCAGCGATGTGCAGGGCGACATCGTGCAGCGCCTCGGCACCCGCGCTCGAGGAACCTTCAATGAGAACGCCGATGGTTCCACCACCGTGGATATATGACGAGAGCATGGACCCATCACCCGCCTCGACGATTCTGATCCGGCTGAGGACGAGGTTCTCACCGATGGTTCCGACCCTCTGTGAAATGACCTGCTCGACTGTGTGGCTTTCGTCACCTGCCATGGGCATGGCTTTGAAAGCCTCCACATCGGTGACCCCACTTGCCAGCGCCTGCTCGGCCAGGGCCGTGGCCAGACTTTGGAAGTCTTCGTTGCGGGCGACAAAATCCGTCTCGCAGTTGAGTTCGAGGATGACCATCTTGGCGGCGTCGCCGACGATGATGACCGCGCCTTCCGAAGCCGCGCGATGCGCTTTCTTGGCCGCCGCGGCAAGGCCCTTGGTGCGGAGAATCTTGACCGCTTCGTCGATGTCGCCATCGGTCTCTACCAATGCTCTTTTGCAGTCCATCATGCCCGCCCCGGTTTTCTGCCGGAGCTCCTTGACCGCCTGTGCTGTGATTGCCATTTCATTTCCCTTCGTAAAATGGGGCCAGGAGAGTTGCAACTCCTGGCCCCACCGAGATTCTCTGTTCGGTTATGGGCTCAGGCCTTGGCCGGAGCCTCCTCGTCGTCGGTCTTCGACGCGTCTTCAGCAGGAGCTTCGGGCGCGGCTTCTTCAGCCTTCGCAGGCTCTTCGGCTGGTGCGGCTTCGACAACCGCCTCCTCAGCCTTCGCGGGCTCTTCGGCGGGTGCGGCCTCGGCGGGTGCCTCTTCAGCCTTTGCCGGCTCTTCAACCAGAGCGGGTTTGCCAACCGCTTCCTCGGCCTCCACGATCTCTTCAATAGGTGCGGTCTCTACGGGTTCAGCCGCCGGCTCATCGATCACCGGCACGCTTTCGACCTCGACCTCAACCTCAACCTCAACCGCATCAGCCTCGGCCTCGGTCTCGGCCTTGTCTCCAGGGCCGACAAAACGCTCATCGGCGAGGTTCAGACCCTCGAGAACGCTGTCGGCGATTCTCGATGTGAAGAGTCTGATGGCGCGGATGGCATCATCATTGCCCGGGATCGGGAAATCGACCTCTTCCGGATCGCAGTTGGTATCGACCACGGCGACCACCGGAATTCCGAGTCGATTCGCCTCTTTGACGGCAATGTGCTCGTGAACCGTATCGACGATGAAGAGAGCCTCGGGGAGGTTCTCCATATCCTTGATCCCACCGAGGGCCCGATCCATCTTGAGTCGCTGACCCTCAAGCCGGATCCGCTCTTTCTTGGTGAGATTCGACTCTTCCGCCGAAAGCACCACCTCGATCTCTTTGAAGCGATCGATGGACTTTCTGATGGTGCGGAAGTTCGTCATGGTGCCGCCGAGCCAGCGGTGGTTCATATAGAACATCCCGCAGCGCACGGCCTCCTCGCGAACGGCATCCTGAGCTTGCCTCTTGGTCCCAACGAACAGCACGTTCTGGCCGTTGGCCGCGAGGTCGCGGATGAACTCCGCCGCCTCGTCGAAGTAATGCAGAGTCTTCTGCAGGTCGACGATGTGGATCCCGTTGCGTTTGCCAAAGATGAACGGCTTCATCTTCGGATTCCACCGCCGAGTCTGGTGGCCAAAATGCACACCCGCCTCGAGCAGTTCCTTCATCTGAATCGTAGCCACGTGCCTTGTCTCCCTTACCGCTTCGAGAACTGGAAGCG
>CBESWV010000257.1:0-5756 GCA_965533305.1 uncultured bacterium
TGGGACCCCGATCTCGAGCGCCACATCGCGCTCAAGTATCTCCACCACGACGACCCGGTCCTCGTCGAACGCCTGATGCGCGAGGCGCGGGCCCAAGCCCGGATCGACCACCCGTCGGTGTGCAAGGTCTATGAGGTCGGCTCCGACGATGGGCGCCCCTACATTGCCATGGAGTACGTCGACGGCGTCGCCCTCGATGTCGCTGCCAAGAACCTCACCCTCGAAAAGAAGATCGTGCTCATCAAAGAGATCACCGAGGCGGTTCAGGCTGCCCACTCGGCCGGTCTGATCCACCGCGATCTCAAACCCGCCAACATCCTCGTCGCCGACCATCCGGACCATCTCCACCCCTACATCCTCGACTTCGGGATCGCCCGGATCGAGGAAGTTGCAGGACTCACCAACACCGGCCAGGTCATCGGCACCCCAGGATATCTCTCACCGGAACAGGCTCGCGGTGACGTCAAAGCCATCGATCGGCGGACCGATGTCTTCTCGCTCGGCGTGATCCTCTACGAACTGCTCGGCGGCGAAAAACCCTTCGACGGCGACAGCAATGTCGAGATCCTCGTCAACCTCATCGAATCAGAACCCGTCCCACTGCGGAAACGAGTGCCGAGCATCCCCCGGGATCTCAACACTATCGTCATGTCCTGCCTCGAGAAGGAACCGGGGCAACGCTACCCGTCAGCCCGCCTCCTGGCCGACGACCTCGATCATTTCCTCCGAGGCGAACCGGTGGAAGCCAAACGCACCGGAGTTCTCACAAGGGTTCGTCTCAGGGCACGAAAGAACCCCCGGACTTTTGTCGCTGCGGCCGTCGCCCTCATCGCCATGCTGATGTTGGCCGGTCTGGCCCTCAACGAACGCCGAACGGCCGCTCGCCGAGCCGAGATTGCCCAGAACTTCGGCCGCGAGATCGAGCGGATGGACGGGCTGCTCGAGCACGCCTATCTCCTGCCGTTGCACGACACCCGACCCGACCGGGAGCACGTCAGGCAACGCATGGCCCTGATCGACGCTCAGCTCGAAGATCTCGACCCGGTTTCCCAGGCTCTGGGTCACTACGTCATCGGCCGCGGCCATCTCGCACTCGGAGAAGCCTCACAGGCGCAGCAACGCCTGCAGCGCGCATGGGAATTGGGCGATCGTTCACCCGAACTCAATTTCGCCCTTGGCCTCAGCCTGGCGGAGCTCCACCGCACCGCCGTTCTGGATGCCGCCGCCATCCGCAACACCCAACGTCGTGAGGCCGCGATCCTCTGGGCAGAGACCACGTACCGCGATCCCGCCCGGGACCACCTCCAGGCCAGCGGTGGCGGCACCGAGCACCCTGCGTACCTCGGAGCGACCCTTGCCGATGTCTCGGGGAACCGCGAAGAGGCACTCATCCAACTCGACCAGCTCAGGGTTGACGAACCGTTCTTCTACCAGGCCGACCTCCTCGCAGGATCCATCCACCGGGGGGCGTTCGAGGAGGCCTCACTGACGGGCGACAAGGAAGCTGTCGCCGCCTCGTTCGCCTCGGCTGAAGCGGCTTTTCGGTCTGCGGCACGGGTTGGAGAGAGCGACCCCAGGTCGTACTACCAGCTCTGTGGACTGTGGGTCGGCGCCTTGAGGAATCAATTCTGGGAGTCCGGCGGTGATCTGGCGCCGTTGCGAGATGCTGCCCTCGAAGCGTGCGGTGACGCCCTCACAGCCGATCCGTCGTCGGTTCCGGCCCACATCGAGGCCGGGCGAGCTCACAGATACTGGGCGTCGAACGAGCAGTCCTTGGGGCGCAGCGGTGAGGAAAATCTCCTCGCGGCCCGCCGGCACGCGCAGGCTGCCATCGAAGAAGATTCGGAGAACTCAACCGCGTACGTCCTCCTCGGTGTCACCCACCGCATCGCAGCCAGCGGACTCATGGGTCGCGGTGAGGACCCCCGCGAGGAGTTTCTCGGCGCGGTCGCCGCCTACCGCGAGGCAATCCGAATTCGGTCGACGGATTCCGGTGCTCACATGAGTCTGGCCAACGCTCTGCTCTATCTCGGCGACCACGCCCGAAGCCAGGGCAAGGCCCCGGACGACTACTTCCAGGCGGCTGCCGACGCCGCCCAGGAGGCCGTCAGCCTCCAACCCGAGATCGTCGGGGGCCACGTCAATCAGGGAATCGCGTACGCCCAACTCGGCATCACGGCACGCGAACAGGGGCGCAACGCCACACCCGATTTCGACCATGCCGCAGCCGCCTTCGAACGCGCCATCGAGCTCAACCCCAACTTCTACACCGCCCACTACAACCTTGGCGAGACCCTCCTCGAAGCCTCGATCGACGAGCTTCGCCGGGGCCTCGATCCCACGCCGAAGCTGACCAAAAGCCTGGAGATGCTCGATGCTGCCGCCGTCGGCTACCCCGACTGGGCGGCGCCACGCTATCTCCAGGCCGAAGCCCTGTCGCTAAAGGCCGAATACGCGCGCACCAACAATGGGGATCCTGCCGACTCCATCGAAAGGGCGAAGGAAGCCATCGCCTCGGGCCGTGCCATTAACCCCAATGACGCCACCGGGCTCAGCCGCTCGTCCCTCGCCTTTCTCGTCGATGCGAAGTGGCGTCGGCAACGTGGACTCGATCCCTCACCGGCCGTGGCCACCGGTCTCGCCACCATGGACGACACCATCGCCGCCAACCCCAACCTGGCAGCAGCCCACGTCCGCAGAGCCGAACTCCTGCTGCTTCGCGCCGCGTGGAGAGGGGACAGCGGGCTGTCGCCGGCGCCCGACCTCGACGATGCGGCGGCAGCGCTTTCCAGGGCGGCCGAGATCAACCCCTCCGACGCCGGTATCCCAGCGCTCGAAGCCGAGATGTGGCGCCGGCGCGCCGAGTTGCAGTCGGCATCAAAAACCGATCCAGCCGAAGCCATCGCCCTCGGTCTCGAAGCGGCAAAACGCTCCATCGAGACCGATCCAGGCAGAGCCACCGCCTGGATCGAACGAGCCCACCTCGAGCACATGGCCGGCAACCGCGAAGGCGCCGAGAGCGCGGCCACCGAGGCCCGCCGGCTCGATCCGCGGGCTGAGCTGCCCGAGGATATGTAACCGATAGAGTCTCTTGCAAAAATCGGGTTCTGGACAACAGGATCTGATGACCCGAATCGGCATTTTGCGGGCGGGACGCCCGCACCACAATAGAACTCGGCCCTTTGTAGCGCGGGCATCCTGCCCGCGTGTCCGAATTGGCGGGAGCGCAGCGACCGCCACCGCAATTCGTCCGACGAATTGCCCGGCCTGCTTCATTGACTCAGTACCGTACTGCACATATACTCATGCCATGAGTATCAGACTCCAGGTCGTCATGGAAAACGCGGAACTCGACGCCATCCGCGCCGCCGCCAACGAGCAGGGGATGACGGTTTCGGAGTGGGTGAGGGAGACCCTTCGGGCGGCCCGCCGCAGGGTGTCCGACGGCGACGCCGAGCGCAAGCTCGCCGCGGTGCGCGCGGCGGATCGTCACGCCTATCCCACCGCGGACATCGATCAGATGGTGGCCGAAATCGAACGCGGATACGGCGAGGCGAACGAGTGATCCTCCTCGACTCGAACGTCCCCATGTACCTCGTCGGCGCCGAGCACCCGCACAAGGTTGACGCCCGCCGCATTCTCGAACGGATCATCGCCGAGAACCGCCGCCTGGTCACCGATGCAGAAGTCCTGCAGGAGATTCTCCACCGCTATGTCGCCATCAACCGCCGCGACGCCATCCAACCGTGCTTCAACGTCGTGCTCGAGGTCGTCGACGAGGTCTTGCCGGTCACCGTTGAGACCATGTCGGAAGCACGCGAGATCGTCCTCGGCCACCCCGACCTGACCGCACGGGATGCCGTCCACCTGGCGGTGATGCGTCAGCACGGCATCGACCGGATCTTCAGCTTCGACCGACACTTCGACGGGCTGCCCGGGGTAACGCGGCTGTTCTGAGGTTTGTGCTTCACCGGGAGGCGATGGGAGCAGTTTCAAAACGCGCTTCTGGAAGTTGGCCGGTTGTAGCGCCGACGTCTCGTCGGCGATGGTCGTGAGCTGCAACGATTCGTGGGTTCCCGGGAGGCGATGGGAGCGGAGCCAGGCACCGGCGTATCCGCGACGCGTGGCGGGACCGGAACGGCTCCGGTCCGCGTGTCCGAATTGGCGCGTCCGACGCGCCACTGCAATTCGTTCGACGAATTGCCTGCGGTATGCTTAAGCCATGAACCCCGCGACCGTCGGTACCGACCAGATTCAGGCTCGCCTGCGCGAGATTCTCGAGTCGCGCCCCGAGATCCTCGAGGCGTATCTTTTTGGGTCCGTATCGCGAGGAAACGCTCAACCCCACAGTGACCTCGATGTTGCTGTGGTCCTCGACGGTGCGAGGATCGACCAGAGCGGATTCGGATTCCAGGCAGCGCTGACTGCGGATCTGATGGCAGGTCTGGGAACCAACGCTGTCGACGTGGTGATCCTCAACCATGCCTCTCCCCTGATCTACCACCGCGTTCTGCGCGACGGGATCAGACTGTTTTCCCGAGACCTTCGAGCGACGACCACACGGGAGGCACAAGCGCTGTCCCGCTACTTCGATTTCATCCCTCAACTCGACAAGATCGACGAGGCAGCAAAGGCTGCGCGGTCGTCCATGGTCTCTGAATCATGACCCCCGGAGAAACCGACGTCCGGGTCGTCCGCCGCCACCTGTTCGCCCTCCGCCATGCGATCGAAGAGCTCGGACGCCACACCGGCAAGCCCATCGCCGCCTTGGATGACTGGGACGAGCTTCGGGTGGTCGAGCGAGGCCTTCAGCTCTGCGCCCAGAACGCCCTCGACATCGCCACCCATCTTGCGGCCGGCGCCGGCCGAGATGTCGCCGACTATGCCTCAGCCGTAGATGCGCTTGCCGACCTCAACGTGCTCGATCACGGCTTTGCGGCGAGCTTCCGCAGCGTCGCCGGCTTTCGGAACATCCTGGTCCACGGTTACCTCGAGATCGATCTCGGGATCCTGCATCAGGTGCTGAACACACGACTGTCGGAGTTCGGTGCGTTCGCCGACTCCATCGACGAGCACCTCGACCGGCTCTGATTCCGTTCGTGCTTCTCGCGTTCCCGGGACGCGATGAGAGCGGTGCCAGGCAGCCTCTCGCAATAAACAATGAGCCAGGCACCGAGTCCGCGTGACCTCGAGGCGACTCGTCGCGTCGACGGCTCCGATCCGCGTCTCCGTGCTGGCGGGAGCAAAGCGACCGCCACCGCAATTCGTTCGACGAATTGCCTCGGCTCACGATCCGGGCACCGAAACACATGCGATCTTCACGTAAAACGACTGAGGCACATCGGAGACGTTGCAGAGCAAAACTTTGTACTGCGCCGGCTGAGCTTCGGTGTCCCAATTCTGAAAATCCTGCTCGAAAATCTCCATATAGAGTTCGTTTACCACATCACAGGCGCCCTGAAGGGGCAAGTCGTTCCCATCCAGGCACTCAACCGACAAGGTAGCGCATCCGTGGTCCGGCAGGGTTCCGTATGCTGTTTCCACGTACACCGCCGACTTCGATGCGTAGACGCCCCCTGTCGGATCCATATCCGCCGCGGTCAGCGTGCCATCCAGGACCTTTGAGCTGTTCACGGCATTGGTCGCTATCTTCGAGGACACCACCTGGCCATCGGCGATCTTGGATCCTGTGACAGCTCCGTCGGCAAGTTTGGAACCGATCACCGCCCCGGGCTCGATCTTGTCGGTGGATACCG
>CBESWV010000258.1:0-5726 GCA_965533305.1 uncultured bacterium
AAGCCGGTGGATTGAACCAGGCACTTGGACATTTAATTCTTAATGACGGAGGTGTCCTGCGATGGGAATTCAAAATTAAGAATTGAGAATTAAGAATTTCCGCCTCCGATCTCCCCAACCGCCTCATCGAAGGCTGCGATGGTCTGATCGATCACCGCGTCATCGTGAGCCGCCGACACAAACATCACCTCATATGCCGATGGCGCCAGATACACCCGGCGTTCGAGCAGGGCCGCGTGGAGCTTGGCGTACCTCGCGGCTGCGCCCGAGTCGATGTCTTCGGCGGTGACCGGGGTCGGCCCGTCCTGCAACGCCATCCACAGGATCGAACCCCTTCGGACGACGGTCCAGCCCAGATCGTGGGCCTCGAAGACACCTCGGATGCCGCGTTCGAGGCGGGCGCCCAGTGCTTCGAGGTCGTCCCACACCTGGCCGTTGTCGGCCAGCAGTGCACCCAGCGTCGCGGCGCCGGCGGCCATGGCCACCGGGTTGCCCGACAGCGTGCCGGCCTGATAAATCGGCCCGAGAGGCGCGAGTTGCTCCATGTGCTCCCGTTTGCCGCCGTAGGCCCCAACCGGCATCCCGCCGCCGATGATCTTGCCATAGGTCACGAGATCCGGTTCGATGCCGTAGTGACCCGCGGCGCCTTCGGGGCCAAGGCGGAAACCGGTGATGACCTCGTCGAAGATGAGCATGGAACCGTGCCTGGTGCACTCCTCCCGGAGCGCCGCGACAAACTGAGCCGTCTGTGGGAGCAGGCCGTTGTTGGCCGGGATCCCCTCGATGATGACCGCGGCGATCTCGTGGCCGTGCTCGGTCATCAGCTTTCGGAACGCGGCCTCGTCGTCGAGGGGCAGGAGCAGGGTGTGGCCGGCCGACGATGCCGGCACCCCCGCCGATGATGGCGTGCCGAAGGTGGCGAGGCCGGAGCCGGCCGCCACGAGCAGATAGTCGGCGTGGCCGTGATAGCAGCCGGTGAACTTGACGATGGCATCGCGGCCGGTGACACCGCGGGCGAGGCGAACCGCCGACATCACCGCCTCGGTCCCCGATGAGACGAATCGCACCATCTCGAGGAAGGGCACGGTCTCGACAACCATTTCGGCGAGGGTGACTTCCTCGGCGCAGGGCGCTCCGTAGGAGGTTCCCTTGGCGGCGGAGGTTTGAACCGCCTCGATGACTGCGGGATGGGCGTGGCCGAGGATCAGCGGTCCCCAGGATCCCACGTAGTCGATAAAGCTCCGGCCATCGGCGTCGGTGAAGCGGCAGCCGGCAGCTTCGGCGTAGAAGATCGGTTCGCCACCCACGGAGCCGAAGGCGCGCACCGGCGAGTTGACGCCCGCCGGCATGAGCTCGCAGGCGCGGCGGTAGAGTTCCGACGATCGCGGCCCGGCGGTCACAGCCAGCCCTCCTGAAGGGCAAGACGGCCGTGGTAGGTGATGAGGATGTCGGCGCCTGCGCGGCGGAAGGCGTGCCAGTTCTCGAGGACGATAGCGCGCTCGTCGATCCAACCTTTTTCCGCGGCGGCCTTGACCATGGAGTATTCCCCCGAGACGTTGTAGACCGCCAGCGGCAACGGAAAGGTCTCGGCGAGATCCGAAACCACATCGAGATAGGCCAGCGCCGGTTTGACCATGAGGATGTCGGCGCCCTCCTCGACATCGAGTTGGGCCTCGAGCAGGGCTTCGCGCCGGTTGCGGGCATCCATCTGATACGATCGCCGGTCGCCCATGGAGGGCGCCGAATGAGCGGCTTCACGGAACGGTCCGTAGTAGGCCGACGCGTATTTGACTGAGTAGGACATGATCGCGGTCTCGACCAGATCGTCGTCGTCGAGGACATCGCGGATGGCGGCGATGCGGCCGTCCATCATGTCTGACGGCGCCACGACATCCGCGCCGGCTCGGGCGTGGGACAGCGCCATGGCGGCGAGGTGGGGGAGGCTGGAGTCGTTGTCGATCTTGCCGTTCTTGATCAGACCGCAATGACCGTGGTCGGTGTAGGCGCAGAGGCAGACATCGGTCATCACGGTGAGTTCCTGGCCGAAACGGTCTTTGAGCGCAGCAACCGCGGTGGCCACCACATTGCCGTCGGCCGATGCTGCGTGTCCGTCCGGGCTTTTCTCGTTCTCGTCCGGAACACCAAAGATGAGCACGGCGCGGATCCCGAGATCGAAGTCGGCGGCCACGGTCTCCACCATCCGGTCGACGGACTGGTGGTCAATCCCGGGCATGGCGCCGATCGGGTGGGACACTCCGACGCCGGGGACGACAAAGTGCGGTTGTACGAGCATATTCGAGTCGAGCCTCGCTTCGGCGACGAGGTCGCGCAGGGCGGCGGTCGTGCGCAAGCGGCGCGGTCTTACGATTAAATCCGACATAGTTCCTCCGCAAGGGAATCAATACTGGGTTTGGGCGGGATCAGACATTCGATGCCGAGGGACCGAGCCGCATCGCGGGTCGTGGGTCCCAAGGCCCAGTGGGGACAGGGGAGTGGATGGCCGCCGACGCCTTCGAGATAGAGTCGGGTGGCGCGGGGCGAGGTGACCACCACCGCGTCGAAGCTGGGCCCGAGCGGTGGGAGTTCACGCGGCGGGGTCGCTTGCATTCGATAGACCACAACCGGCACCACGGTGTGGCCGGCGGCTTCCAGCGCATCCGGCAGTTCCGGTCGGCGGTGGTGACCACAGGCGTAGATCACCGTAGAAGATGGGTTCAGTCTCGAGTTGAGCATCTCGGCCAGCCCGATACCGGTTCCCGGCCCGATGAGATCCGGATCGAGTCCGGCCGCCGCCGATGCAGTGGCGGTGCCGTCGCCGATGACCGCGACGGGGATGTCGAGCAGCCAATCGGTGTTGCGCGTCCGGCACTGTGCGACAAGGCGTGCGGGAGCACGGGGTGAGGCCATGACCAGCCAGATCGGTCTGCCGTCGGGGCCGGCGGTTCCGTCCACCGCGACCCAACCGGCGTCGTTCTCCACATCTTCAAGCCGGAGGACGGGATACGGGCGGAGAATGATGCCGCAGGGTGTGAGCTTGTCCTGGAGTTTGGTGCAATCGGCGGGGTGGCGGGTGATGAGAATGAAGCGGTTCATTCGGAATCGGTCACGGCGCCGGCGAGCCGGAGCGCCTCGAAGCAGGCATCGGCCGCGAGCGTGGATTTTGGCGAAACTGCACCGACCCGCGTCACGGTGGCGGCCGTTACATCCTCGTCGATCCTGCCGAGGACAGCCTGGAGACGGATTCCGCCGGCGGCGGACTCGGCGAGGCAGCCCAGGGGGAGGTGACAACCACCGCCGAGGAGTTCGAGGAGTCTGCGCTCCGTGTTGACGTGATCTGCGACCGTGGCGTCGTGGAGTTGTTTCAGAGGTCGTGTCAGCTCGTCGTTCTCTCGGGTCTCGATGGCCAGCGCTCCCTGGCCCGGTGCGGGGAGCATCACCTCGGGACGGAGTTCGACGACATCGAGCCCGGTCAGATCGAGCTCGAGCCGACCGACACCGGCGGCGGCCAGAAGGATGGCGTCATAGTGGCCGTCGCGAAGCTTGCCGATCCTGGTCGGAACGTTGCCTCGCAGGGCCTTGACTTCGATATCCGGACACAACGCGAGAGTCTGGGCCGCTCGGCGTAGGGACGACGTGCCGAGGACCGCTCCACCGGGGAGCCCCATGGGATTGTCCGGGCGGGGCCGGAGCAGATCTCCGCGGGCAAGCAGCAGATCGGCCGAGTTTGTGCGTTCGGGGATGGCCACGACCTCGAGTCCCTCGGGTTCCTCGGTGGGGAGATCCTTGAGCGAGTGGACGACAAGATCGACCCGGCCGTCGAGGAGGGCCTCTTGGAGCTCTTTTGTGAAGAACCCCTTGCCCTCCATTTTGGAGAACGCGACATTCTGGATGCGGTCGCCGCGGGTTTTGATGATCTCGATCGAGGTGGCGATTCCGAGCTGCGTCTCGAGCATGGCGGCGACATGGTGCGCCTGCCAGAGAGCGAGGTCCGAGCCCCGCGTTCCCAAACACAACGAAACGCTCATGACGACGACCCTTCGCCTCGGTCCTGGTCTCCGTTGAGACCCTTCATGAAGCCGTCGATGACGGCGCTCGAGTGGTGCCACGCGGCGCCCTTGAGACCCCGGAGCGGGACCTGGACGAGACGTTTGACGAGAGCCTCGGTCATGCGCGCGACGGCCTCGCGGTCGTCGGCTTCGAGATGGGCGAGCTCCTTGGTGAGGCTGTGTTTGAGCGCCCGATCGGCGACCTCGCGGAAGTTCTGGTGAATGCCCTGGGCGGCGGGAGAAAGGGCGCGGTCGAGAAGGTGGCGGCGCAGCGTCTCGATCTGGTGGTCCACCATCTTTTCGCAGCGATCCATCTCGGCGAGCCGGAGCTTTCGATTGTTCTCCGCTTCCTCTCTCATCTCCTCGATGCCATGAAGATCGACGCCGGGGATCGTCCGCGAGGCGGGGTCGAGGTTGGGCGGCATGGCGAGATCGACGAGGAGCAGGGGTTCGTCGTCGTCGAGCTGAGATCGAAGGGTTTCCACCCGCTCCCGGGTGAGCATGATCTCATCGGAGGATGTCGCGGCGACCACCAGACCGACGGCCGGCGGGTTGGCGAGGGTCGCATCCATGAACAGGGCCTCGGTGTTGGGGTCGCCGTCGGCCAACTCTCTCGCCCGTTCGGGTGTCCGGTTGGTGATGAGAACCCGCCGGCTCGAATCGGTTTTGCGGATCAATCTCAGGGCCTGCGAGGCCATTTCTCCGGCGCCGAGGATGAGCGCGGGCGCTGAGGAGTTTTCGAGATGATCGTGGAGGCGTCGTTCGACCAGGGTGACCAGCGACACCGGTCGTCGGGTCAGCTCGGTTTCGGTTCTGATGCGTTTTGCCAGGTGGAAGGACTCGTGGAAGGTCTGATCCAGGATGCCGCCGAGAAGATTGATATTGTGAGCGCGTTCGTGGGCTTCCTTCGCCTGACCCGCGATCTGAGCTTCACCGACCATCATCGAGTCCAGGGACGAGGTCACCCTGAAGAGGTGGCGAACGGCGGCGGGACCGAAGTGGACATAGAGCCGGTCGTCCTCGGGGAGTTGGGTGGTGCCGTCGGTGAGATCGGCAAGGGAACGGCGAAGGTGGAAGAGCAGTGAGTTGGTGTGGATTCTGGTCTCGCCGCGGAAGTAGAACTCCACGCGGTTGCAGGTGCCGAGATAGACTAGCTCCGAGAAACCCGCGAGTCGGGCGAGTTCGACGAGCTGCTCGTGCTCGAAGTCTGCAGGCAGCGCAGCCGCGGCAAGCTCATCAACATGGGCTTTCCGGTAGCTGGTACCGACGACTCCAATGCGATCCAAACCTGCGCCCTCCCGGGGGAAGATGATAACCGAGATGGCCTCTCATTTGGTCACAGTGGGGTAAATAATGGATGCACCTCGGATCCCTCGCACGCCGCAACCGGCACCAAGGCATCAGAACGCCATCGCACCATTGCGGGGATGAATCGCAAAGAGCGCAAAGATCATCGAATATGAGAGTGGGTGAGGCGTGGCTTGAGGGTCGTCAGACTTCGTGGTGGCGCGTCTCTGACCGGGAGGAGTCTGAAGGGCAGGCAGGATGCCCGCCCCCACAATGGTTCCGTTGTGCTGTTGTGGAGCGGGCTTCCAGCCTGCTCACGGTACGATGAGTTGTGTATCATCTCCGGCCTTCTGGGCCGCCCCTGGCGACCCAGCGTCGCACGTGCAGCGTGGT
>CBESWV010000259.1:0-5713 GCA_965533305.1 uncultured bacterium
GACATTCCTCGGTGCAGCGTTTGCACTGGGTGCAGCGCTGGAGGAAGAAGTCCGGATACGCCGTGTCGCCGGCGCGCGGATGGACCGACTCGCCGCGCTTGGCCATCTCGATACACTGGACGGCCTTCATGGCCGCGCCGAGTCCGTCCTCGGATGCCTGCACCGAGTCCATGGGTGCGTGGACAGTGCCGGCGGCATAGATGCCGGTGCGGCGGGACTCGTAGGGGAAGCAGATGAAGTGCGAGTCCGGAAAGCCATACTTGAGGGTCGGCAGATCCGGTCCCTGGCGATAGTCGAGGTTGAGGATCTCGGTTCCGTTGTAATCCTTGAGCTCGTCGGCTCTGGCCGCCGATGTTTCGCGGACCTGCGAGCTTTCGCTGTGCTCGGCCTGGTCGCGCGAATCGTGGAGCTCGCGGATGAGCTCACCGTCGGCGGACTGCGGCACCATCCCGACGGCCAGGACGACGAGGTCGGCCTCGATCTGGACCTCATCACCGAGCAGGCTGTTGCTCAGGTGGATCGAGAGCTTGCCGTTGGCTTCTATCTTATCGACATCACCGCGGGTCATCATCATCGTCGCCGTCTTCTGAACGCCGACAAAGAAATGCTCCATGTGGCCCGGCGTGCGGATGTCTCGGTAGACAACGGCGCTCTCGATGGACGGATCGAGCTTTTTGGTCTCGGCGACCTGGCGCAGGGTGTTGATGCAGCACTCCGAGGAGCAGTATTCCAGGTGGTTGGGGTCGCGGGACCCGGCGCACTGGATGAACGCGACCCGCTCCGGTTTTCTGCCATCGGACGGGCGGGCGATGGTTCCGGCGGCGAGCATGGACTCGTAGTCCTGCGCGGTCACCACATCGGCGGAGTGACCATACCCGAGGTGACCCAGGTTCTTCGCGTCGTAGGGCCGCGATCCGGTTGCCTGGACAATGGAACCCACCATCATTTCGATGGTCTCGGGGCCGTTGAATACGACGTTGAACTGACCGGGCTGACCGGTGATGGTCTTGATGGTCGTGTCGGTGAGGATTTGGATCTTGTCGTTGGCCTGAACCTTTTCCACCAATCCGGGGATCGGATTCGGAACAGGTGCGTCGTAAGGGGGTTCTTCGGGTGCGATGGAAACCTGGCTGGCCAGGTGGCCGCCGAGTTTCGATGCCTTTTCGATCAGGACCACAGGGTGGCCGAGCCCGGAAGCCGCAAGCGCTGCGTCGAGGCCGGCGCGGCCGCTGCCGACGACCAGGACGGTTTCATTGATCTCGAGATCGAGGGGCACGATTTCCTTCATGCCGGCGAGACGAGCCAGACCCATCCGGACGAGATCCTGCGCGAGCATCGTGGTGTCTTCCGCGTCCTGCCCTTCCCCTCCGGAGGGGTGGGACCAGGTGCAGTACTCACGGACGGCGGTCCGGAAGATGGCCGGTACTTCCGTCTTCAAGGGAGCGAACTCTTTGGCTTTCGCACGGTCGGAACAGGCAGCCAGCAGCAACCCGTCGAGGCCGTTCTCGCTCACCGATGCGCGGATCGCGGCGAGGCCTTCGGGTGCGCACAGGCATTCATGGGTCAGGGTTGCGGTGCAACCTTTTTCGTTGGCGGCCTCGATCACCTCGTCAACATTGAGGGCATCGCCGATGCCGCAACCGGTACACAGAAATACGCCGAGCTTGTCCATTAGGCCCTCCTGCCCGCTGCGATGACCGCGCGGGCGGCGGCCCCTGTCGCATCACGAACCGATGCGGCCACGTCTTCGGGCCGTCGGGCGACTCCGGCAACGGTGACACCGGAATCGAGATCGTCGAGGACGAATCCTTCGTCGTCCTTTCTGGTGAAGAGGGCGAGGTCGTTGTCGGCGGCGTTTGGAACCATTCCGGTGGCAAGAACCACGAGATCGGGTTCCACCTCGATCAGCTTGACGTTCTCGACGTCTTCGACATGGAGCTTGATCGAACCGTTCTGCTCGATGCGGCCGACCTTGCCCTTGACCAGTTTGACTCCCTCCATCTCTGCGACCTTGACGAGGAAGTCCTCGTTGCGGCCGGGGGTGCGCCGGTCGATGTAGTACATCGTCACCTCGGCGTCGGGAAGCTGCGATTTGACGTAGGTGGCCTGTTTGAGAGAAGCCAGGCAGCAGACGCTCGAACAGTAGTTCAGGTGATTGACATCGCGTGAACCGGCGCACTGAACAAAGGCAACGGTTTTGGGCGGTTCATTGGTCGACGGGCACACAATCTTGCCGCCGGTCGGGCCAGAGGGAGAGGCCATGCGCTCCATGTGGACGTTGGCGATGACATCGGAGATCTTGCCCCCGCCGAACTCTTCGAGATTCTCGATGGGGTAGGGGTGCCAACCTGTGGCCACGACCACCGCACCGACCTCGATGGTCTCGGTGGTGGCGGCGGCGTCGGGATTCACCGCGCCGACGGTGCAGGATTCGGCGATCTTCCTGGCTTCTTCATCGCCGACGGCGGCGCGGTCAAAATGAAAGCGGACCGGCCAGGCATTGAGGTGCGGCAACCGGATCGCCTTGACCTTGCTCATCTCGAGGTTGTGCGGGTCCGGCACCATTGTGTCGCAGGCCTTCTCACAGTCGCCGCACGCGGTGCAGGCGTCGGTGACATAGGCGGGATCGCTGGTGACGGTGACCGACCAACCGGAGTCGGTCTTCTGAGCACCGGTGATCTGCGCCGAGGTCACAACCCTGATCCGAGGGTTGCGCTCGAGGCGTCGGGTGTTGATCTCCATGCCGCATGATGGCGGGCACAGCTTGGGGAAGTAGTTGGTGAGGCGCATTACCCGGCCGCCGATGGCGGGCTCTCGCTCCACCAGAACGACCTCGGAACCCATCTCTGCGGCTTCCAGGGCTGCGGTGACGCCCGCGATGCCGGCGCCGATCACGAGGAGGGGAGATGCATTGGTTTCACTCATTGATCACTCCGATTTGGCCGCGCCTTCGCGCACCTTCATGGTCGGCTCCTTGAACAGGGCGAACCGGAGCCACAGGAAGGCGAACTTCAAAAGCGCAATGTCGTTGGTCTTGATTTCCTCGATCAGATCCTCATCGAGCTCGAAACGCCCGAGAAAAGTCGACTCAAAAACAAACTCGCGAAAGGCGTCGAGGTTGTAACAGGCTGTGTAGAGCATATGCATGCGTTTGGGATCGAGCTGTCGTCCGCCGATGAACCAGGGATGGCTCACGAGGTCGCGGAACCCGGTTTCGATCTCGTCACGTTCCGCCAAGTGTTGATCGGAGCGCCATTTGTCGGCGGTCCAGTCGACTGCGTCATCCTGGTGTCGGCCCTTGCAATGGTCGTCCTCAAAAATAAAGTAGATCGGTTCCGGTTCGACCCCGGCGCGGGCCGGAGGAAGGGCCATGCCGAGGGGATACATCCGGCAGGCCCACGGGCGATTCTCATACACGGTGCAACCCTGCTCGCCGACAAACGGACATCTCTTGCCTTCGTCGTCGAGCATCTTGAGCATCACCATGGGCAGTTGGAGGTCCTTGGTGATGGGATTACTGGTATAGGTATCGAGAAAGACCTGGGAGTGGAGGCCGGTGTGCCGCGCGAGCTGGAGGACATCCAGAGGGGTCAAGACGATGTTGACGTCGGCGCAGCAGTCGTTGAAACAGGGAACACCTGGGTGGCAGGTGAATTTAAAACTCTCGCCGTCGGCGAGCTGGTGCTTGTCCGCGAGGTACTTCGGCAAGCCCTTGATGGGGTCAGTCATGAGTTGCTTCCTTCGTCGGGAGTGTCGTTCGTGTCAGCATCGGGCTTTGCTATGACAGTCGCGTCGAGGATGCGGTCCTTGATGGCGTCGGCCGACCAGACTGCGAGAGGCGACGATTGGCCGCTCGCCGGGTCGACACGATAACGGTAGGAAGCTTTCACCGCATAGTGCTCTTCCATATGTATCCAACCGCGTTGGAAATAGGGGCACTCGTCGTTAAAACACGCCAGCTGGAAATCTGTTTGCCAGCCTGTGTTGTCGGGCAGCTCAAAGGGTTGGAGGGGGTTGTCGCAATGGGGGCAGACGGGTTGTTGGAGTTGAGTTGTCAATGGAATTGCCTCAGGGAAAAATGGCCCCAGGCGCCGAAGCGCCTGGGGCCGAAAGATGGTCGGACTATTTCATCGGGAGGATGTCACGCTTGAGCATCGTCCACTCTTCGGTCTCCGGGTCCATCGTGCAGTTGACGAAGCAGAGCCAGTTCTCGTTGTCGAGTTTGGGGAAATCGGCGCGGAAGTAGTAGCCGGGCCAACGAGTTTCCTCACGGAACAACATCGTACGAACATGGGCTTCCGCCTGATATGTACGGTGGTAGTTCTCCCAGCAGCGCATGAGCTCATGGAGGTCAGCGGCTGCGAGGTGATCGGAGTCTTCTTTGAGCATGTCGAGCAGTTCGAGCCCGCGCTCGCAGAGAACCTTCGAGGTGGTGAACTGGGAACCCACACCGCCGGCGTACTCGTCCATCAGCTTCTGCAGACGGAACATGTACATTTTCGGCAGGATGTAGTTCGGGTTGATATCGACCTGCGATGTGAAGCCCGAGTGCTCCTCGAAGAGATCGAGGGGCTTGAGGGTCTTGGCCCTGAGGGCCTCGATGGTCGCGTCGTCGATGGTCGGCATCGCGGGGTTCTCTTTGACGAGGTAGCGGACGGCTGCCTTTGCGGCGATCCGACCCTCGGCGTGGGAACCGGAGGAGAATTTGTGCGAGGAGGCGCCGGTGGCGTCGCCAGCAGCAAACAGACCCTTCACGGTGCACATGTTCTCGTAGCCCCAGAAGTAGTCTGCGGGTGCGAGATCTTCGGGACCGCTCACCCAGGCGCCGGAGGCACCGGAGTGCGAACCGATGAAGTACGGCTCGGCGGCGGCGATCTCAGAGGACCGCTTTTCGGGTTCCACGTTCGAGGCGGCCCACAGGATGGCCTGCGAGATGGTCATGTCGAGGAAGTCTTCCCAGGCCTCGGCCTCGAGCTCCTTGACTTTCGCCTTGTGAGCCTTCGGATCGTCCTTGTACTCGTTGGCGATCTTCTGGAGGGCTTCTTCGGTCCGCATGTAGATCGGGCCTTTGCCTTCCATGACGTCCAGCATGCCGAGGTAGTTGCGGAGGTTGGCCGGGATCGGCTTCACCAGACCATAGGGCTTCCAGTTCTGGAGCTCGTCGCGGCGCTCGACCATGTACTCGCCACCGAAGGCGTTGGTCGCGCGGGATTTGAAGAGCAGGAACCAGGCGCCGACAGGACCGTAGGCATCCTTGAAGCGGACCGGAATGAAGCGGACTTCCTGGCAGGTCATCTCGGCGCCGGCCTTCAAGGTGAAGTAGGTCGACGAACCGGAGTTCCATGGCGGATACCAGGCGCGGCCGAGGCCTTCGCCGGTTGAGCGCGGCTTGAACACGTGGACTGCACCACCCATGGCACAGAAGACGGCCCGGGCTTTGAAGATGTAGAACTTGTTCTCGCGCACGGAGAAACCATAGGCGCCGGCAATCTGGCCGTCCTTCATGATCGGGCCGACGATGAACACGCGCTCAATGATGTTCTCGACACCGAGGTGGTTCTTGGCCGCTTCGGCCACGATCACCTTGTAGGACTCACCATTGATCATGAGCTGCCAACGTCCCTCATGGACGTATCCGCCGCCCTCGGCCTTCCAGATCGGGAGGCCCCACTTCTCGAACAGATGGACGGAGCCGTCCACGTGACGAGCGATG
>CBESWV010000260.1:0-5659 GCA_965533305.1 uncultured bacterium
AGATACTCGGCGACCTGCTCGGGGGCGCGGCCGATGAACCGGGTGGGATCCATCAGCGCGTCGAGTTCGGCGCGGTCGAGGGGCACCTCGGGGTCGGCGGCGACCAGATCGAGGAAGGGGTTGGCCTCACCGCTCTCCAGTACCGCCTTCGTAGATTCGCGGGAGTGAAGACGGAGGCGTTCATGAAGTTCCTGGCGGTCGCCGCCGCGCTTAACGGCCTCCATGAGAATCGCCTCGGACGCCATGAACGGCAGTTCTTCGTTGAGGTTCCTGGCCACCATGGCCGGGAAGACCTGGAGCCCGTCGGCGACGTTGTGCTGGACCCTCAGGATGGCGTCGGTGGTGAGGAATGCCTCGGGGATGGCCATCCGCCGGTTGGCCGAGTCGTCGAGGGTGCGCTCGAGCCACTGGGCGGCGGCGGTCTGGGCCGGGTTGGCGGCGATGTTGATCAACCACCGGGCCAGTGCGGTGACCCGTTCGGACCGCATGGGGTTGGCCTTGTAGGGCTGGGCCGAGGAGCCCACCTGACCCGAGGCCATGGGCTCGCGGACCTCTTTGAGCCGGGCGAGGAGGCGGATGTCGGTGGCCATCTTGGCCGACGACTGGCCGATCCCCGAGAGGACATCGAGGACAAAGGCGTCGACCTTGCGAGGGTAGGTCTGGCCGGTGACATCGTAGGCGGATTCGAAGCCGATCTTCTCGGAGACCAGGCGCTCGAGCTCCTTCACCTTGTCGTGGTCGCCATCGAAGAGATCGAGGAAGGTGGCCTGGGTGCCGGTGACGCCCTTGACGCCCCGCGCCTTGAGGCGTGAGCGTTCGAAGCGCAGCCGCTCGAGATCGAGAACGAGGTCCTGGAGCCACAGGGTGGCGCGTTTGCCCACCGTGGTCGGCTGCGCCGGCTGGAGGTGAGTCATCCCGAGACAGGGCTCCGGCGCCCAGCGCTCGGCAAAATCGGCCAGAGCCGCGATGACCGCTAGCAACCGGGTCTCCACCAGAGCCATGGCGTCGCGGGTGATGCACTGCTCGGAGTTGTCGCCGATGAAACAACTGGTGGCGCCGAGGTGGAGAATCGGTTTCGCCGCCGGGGCGTGCTCGGCGTAGACGTGGAGGTGGGCCATGACATCGTGCCGGGTCTCGCGCTCGACCTCGGCCACCCGGACGAGATCCTTGGCGGTAACCTCGACGTGAGCGCGCATCTGCTCGAGCGCCTCCGACGAAATGTCGAGCCCGAGTTCGTGTTCGGCCTCGGCGAGCGCCAGCCACATCCGCCGCCAGGTGGTGTAGCGGTGGCCGGAAGAGAAGAGGTGGAGCATCTCGGGCGAGGCGTAGCGCCCCGCCAGCGGGTGGTCGAAACCGTCGAGAGTAACCATGGGGTGAGTATAGCCTCCAATTCCGAAGCCGCGTCTGTTCTCAACGCGGGGGCATCGATAGCTCGAATCAACCGGCGAACCCTGGAGATTCAGAATTGAAACACGAAGATCACAAAGCATCGCAGTTGCCGGCGTCCGGGCCCCTATCATGGCCCGAAGGTTGGCGACCGATTCATTGTGATGTCGTCGCGCCTTTTTTGCTTAGACGTTGCGGGCCTTCGCCCCGCGCTGCGATGAAGACTACGGGATTGATATCTGCGTCACCAGTGTCACGATGGGCTTGACCCCCCCGCCCCCCCAGCGGTACCATGGCTGCATCGATTCTTGAGACAAAGCCCAGAGAACCGGGGGGATAACAGCGATGACCAGATCAGTTCTGTTCGCGACGATTCTGAGTATTCTGGCAGTGTTCGGCGGAGGCACCAGAGCTGATGCTGTCAAGGTCACACTGGAGAAGGAACTCCGATTTTCCAATAGCGGAGCGTTTCTCGGATTCGAAGAACCAGATCCTGCGCTGCTCGATCGTCTCGGTTTCGCGATCATCGCGGACTATCCGTCGTACCTTGCCGGCGAGGTTGCTGAGGAGCGACTCGATGGTTTCAGAAGTATCGCGATGGGACAGAATCTGCTTTTCGCCGTTCGGCGCGACTTCGATCAAATTCAGATCAACGGATATCCCTTCTCTTCATTCGGCACCCCAACCCAGCTTCCTCAGAATCTTATCCTGCCACGATACTCCGGCAATGTCGGGCTCTATCTCGTCCAGTTCAAGGCGCCTCTGACCCCTCAGTGGCACGCCGCCCTGTACCATGCGATGGATGTGATTTCCTACTTCCCCGAGAACACCTTTCTTGTCCGCGCAGCATCAAGCAGTGCGCCCGACCTCGCACAGATCATCGGTGTGCAGCATGTCAGCCTTTACCATCCTGCCTACAAGATTCGCCGGTCCCTCCTGGACCGGGATGGCACCCTCGACCTCACCATGAAGCTCGACGCCGGTCAAGACCTTGACAGCCTCGCGAGCTTCATCTCGACGTTGACAGGCCGACCAACCAGCTTCGACAATGACTCACAGCACGCATACTCAAGGGTCTCCCTGAGCTTCGACGGGCTTGTCGCCCTCGCCCGGAGACCCGAGGTTCTCTGGATCGAACCGACCCTGATCCCGGTTTTCAGCGGCGAGCGCGATGCGACGATTGCAGCCGGCAAACACGACGGCGACAATCCCATTCGGTTCTTTCCCGGCGGCCACGACGGCTGGCTGAAAGACAAGGGCTTCTGCACGCCATCGGGAACCACGAACTGGCCGGCATGCATGCCATACTGGACCAGAGTTGCCGTCGTCGACTCCGGGCTCGACAGGACTCATTGCGCTCATTCCCAGTATGACGAAGAGACGGGCGTGTGCTCCCAGTGGGAAGCCTTTGACATAAGCCCAGACCTCGATCACACCTCGAATCACACCGGCGCATGCCCCCCGGACGGGCAGGGAATTGCTGTGTTCGACGACTTCCTTCTATGTAGCGGGGACATCGTCGGAGACGTTTTCTTCTGTTCGGGAGACATTGAGTCCAACCACTGTGAGATCCCGCCTTACCCACCTTATACTCCTGGGTATTACGATTTCTCCGATCCCACCTCCCAAAACAACCCCGCCGGACACGGGACCAGTGTCGCCTCGATCATCGCGGGCGATCCTCTTCCGGATTCCCCGGAACCGGATCCGGACGGCTTTTTCCGAGGGACGGGCATCGCTCCCTCAGCCCAGCTGGTGATCGGGAAATTCAAAACACTCGCCCAACACCCGAATGGTGGCGGTGCTTCAATGACCCACGTCCAGTTTGGGGAGTTGGTCTCAAGAATCCACGAGAACGTCGGGGACGTCAGGTTCTTCAACAACAGCTGGAATGTGGTCGAGTACGATAGCAGCGGAACTCCCGTCGGATATGATGGCGTCTCCGCCGTACAGTACACGCTGTTTTCCCAAGTCGCGGATGAACTCGTTCGCGAAGCACGCCTCGATGGAGAGATCAACGAGGTCACTCTCGTCTTCTCCGCCGGAAACTGGAAGGGCGATCCCAACACTCAATGGTCGACGTCGCCGGGCAACGCCAAGAACGTCATTTCAGTGGCGGCGGCGCGGGGCTGGTCGGGGGAACAGGGCCGACCGCACCCCGAGTGTGCCGCGGTCCCCTTAGGTGACTCCCATCTGATCGGCGACATCGCGGGGGGGATCGAGCCGGGAAATCCAGATCCGTCGGTTTGGCACTCGCGGCGCGGCTATGTCAACGAAGACGGCTCGGCCGCAGCTCACCCCAGGTACAAGCCCGATCTCGTCGCTCCCGGAACGTACGTGACGGCGGCGAGAACACAGGCGTCGTCATCCAGCGATGTGTATCGCTGCTTCTCAGGAACCAGCGCTGCCGCCCCGGTGGTCACCGGCGCCGCCGTACTGGCCGAAGCCTATTACTTCTACAAGATCAGCAACCAAACCGCTCTCCCCTCCCCGGCGATGGTCAAGGCCATGCTTGTCGCCCATGCGGACAGCCTGGTCGGCGGCACAGACCACTGGCCCGGAACGACCCTCGCGGACTCGCCTTCCATGGCCCAGGGCTGGGGGCGGGTCAATCTCGATCGCCTCATCCAGACCCCGCCACCACCTGGCCAACAGCCGGTGGCCGAGGTCGCCATCGAGCAGGACCACGACCCGACGGTGGGCAACATATGGACGCCCTCCGGGGAAGGTCGCCGCTTCATCTTCAGCGGCCAATACTGGTCCGAATGGCTTAAGGTCAGCAACACGAGCGAGGACATCATCGTCGCGATGGTCTTCACCGACGCCCCATCCGATCCGGCTGCGACCTCGTTGACGGTCAACGACCTCGACCTGACCCTCTTCAAGATTGGCATCGGCTCGGGCTCGGGTCATCGGTACTGGGGCAACCATTTCGAGGCGGAATCCCGGTACTCAAAAAACACCGCAGGACAGATTCTCCCCGAAGTACCGTTCGACGCCCACAACAATGTTGAGATCATCCGAATCCCGGCCGGGTCCATTACCGGCACGTTCTGGGTGAAGATCTCGGCGAGAGTCATCGACCGTCAAGCCGTTCCTGGCCTGGACTTCCAGGATCCTATCCAGTACGACAACCAGGACTTCGCACTCTATGTCTACAATGCCGAACCGGTGAGCGAGTAAACGGGGGGAGGGAGTCATGATGAAAACAGTTTTGGTCTCAACGATCGTGCTTCAAGCCTGCCTGGCGTCGGCCCAGCAACTCCTGGTCTTTCCGGCCGTGACCGACGAGCAACCCGGCGTCAACGGCAGTCTATGGGTCACCACCGCCACGGTGGTCAAGGTCGAACCGTTGGACGAGATCACCATCCGGCGGAAGTGGGTCTGCCTACCCGACGGCGGGTTCGTCGACGACCCGGCGACGGCGCCCTCGTGGACGCTCCCCGCCGACCAGCCGCAAAGCAGGTTGATGTACGAGCCGGGTGGAGATCTGCTCGAGGGAACCGGCGCCACCATCGGCGCCGTCGCCTTCGAGGTCGAGGGCGGCGAGGTCATCGCCCACTCCAACGCCATGGACATCCGATGGGGCGAGTACAACCCGGGCCCGGTCACCACCGCCTTCGGTCAGGGGCAGCGAATCGCAGCGTTCCGGGAGCCCCTCGAAGGCCCGTCGCATATCCCATGGCTCGGAGGGTGCAACGGCGTGCTTTGCTCCGAACCCACATATGCCCCTTGGCAAAACCTCCGTAACAACATCGGCATCGTCAACCCGAACCCCGAGCCCTTGACCATTGTGTTCAAGATCCTCCCGTTCGGCTTCGGCGTTTCCCATGTTGGGGTCGTATTGCTGGGAGAATGGGGCTCGCCGCCTCTCCCCGAGTTCTTTGTCAAGACCATCCCCGCGTACGGCTGGCGGCAGTTCCATTGGGAGTCGGCCGAGGTCTACGGTCACGGTGCGGGAGGGGCATTTTACCCCACTGCCGGCTTCATCATCAGCCTGACGCCGGAGCAGCAGCTTCCGTACTACGCCTACGCCTCGGTGGTCTTCACCCCCGACCCGGACCTGGGCGTGCCCGAGTTCAACGACCCCATGTTCATTCCCGCCGAGCCGGGCTACATCATGCCCTGGTTCGAGGCATTGTCCCGCCCATAAGTGGATCGGCGGAGGCATCGCAGAAATCAATCGCCAAGGCGGTAGAGTAGAGGGGACGGGTCTGTAGACCCGCGACCCCCTCCCTCGTCACACCGGACGTGCGGATTTCCCGCATCCGGC
>CBESWV010000261.1:0-5638 GCA_965533305.1 uncultured bacterium
GCTCTTCATCGTGGTGATCCGGAGGATGGAACCGATGAGCGCGAGCCCCCCGACCCACTGCCACACACCGAGTCTGGTTCCGTTGACGGCGTAGTCGAGGATCACCGCACTCAAGGGCAGGCAGAGCTCGCAGATGGTCGCCACGGTCGCCTTGACCCGGGTCAGGCCCCAGTAATAGAGAAAAATAGCGCCGGAACCCGTGGTCAGGGAGATGATGACGATCACAACCCAGTCCGCCCTGACCACGGTTGCAAAGGGCAGCCCCACCCCGGAGGCGACGACATAGATGAGCGCGAGGACCGAGGTCAGCCCATACCGCGCGAAGGTCGCGGTCTTGAAGTCGATCTTGCCGAGCAGAAGCTTGCCGAAGACCGTAGCGGCGCCGAAGCAGGCTGCGGCCATGAGGGCGAAGAACGCGGCCCAAAGGGTCCGGTCGCCACCCTCGAGATTGGGCAGCGAAAGCCCGAACGTGAGGAGATAGCCTCCGGCGATGGCGGCCGCGGCCCAGGCGACGAAGCGTCCGGTCAATCTTTCTTTGAGCAGCAGGGATGCGAGAAAGATGGCGAAGACCGGTTGGAGCTTCTGCAGCAGGACGACGACGCTGAGCTGTTTGAAGTCGACCAGAAAGAGCGCCTTGACGATGAACATGGTGCCCAGGAGCCCACCGGTGAGGGCCACGAGAGAGAGCACCAGCCAGGTCGCGCGATCAAAGCTTCGGAACTTCTTCCAACAGCCGAAGAGAACCGGCTGCATGAGTCCGAAGGGCAGGGCGTGGAGGAGAAAGACCACGAAAGGTACGGCCATGCCGGACAGCCGGGGCGTGAGAACAACGCCGTCGAGACCCCAGAGAGCGGCGGCCACGCAGATGGCGAGAACACCAACGGTCTTCTGTTGATTGCTCAGAGTTCGACGCCCATGGGTTTCTTGAGGGCAAAGGCAAAGACCATGGTCAGGACAAAGAAGACCACCATCCAGGCGAAGCTCCACTCCCAGGTCCAGCCGAGCAGCGATATGGTCGCCTCGGGGTAGGCGATGGTGATGCGATCGATTGCGCCGTCGGCCGGCAGCGGCGGTTCGGACGGCCACTCGAGTTGATCCATGAAGGCTCTCGGCGGTCGCTCGGGTGAGAGCCGTACGACCTGGTCGGTGACGCTGACGGTCTTGGTCGTGGTCGTGCCCCCGAGGGTGAAGCCGAGTTCGTAGTCACCGGGAGCGTCCGCGGCGATTTCCCAGTTGAACTCGCCGAGGGAGGGGACCCACACCGCCGGGGTCTCGAGATGAAGACCCGCTGGGACCTCGATGGCGAGATCGGGGCGCGGTCCGCCGGTTTCAGCGAGTTCGACCCGCAGCAGCGCCGTCTCGCCGGGAGCGAAGCCGCGGAAACCATAGAACTGGTGGAGCTGAACCATGAGCAGGACCATCGGGGGCAGGATGAAGACCATGGGCACCAGCGCCAGACCTTGATAGCGCAGGACGTGCCCCATGATCTCCCACTGAGCCTTGGCGATGGCCCGGAGATCGTCGTTGAAGAGCCTGATCTCGAAGAGCGAGGCTGTGATTTTGTCTTTGACCGCGGAGATCTTCTGTTGGTTGGAGGTCTTGCCGAAGACCCACAGCGCGAAGACCGAGACCGGGATCGACCAGACGATGACGCCGATCATGGCCGGCAACCCATGCATGGGCATCTGCAGCCAATCGATCACCGTGCCGAGAACCGCGTTGAGGCCAGTCATCTTCGATCACTCCCCGATCGGGTTGGGCGCCATTGTGGTGCGCGCGTCCCGCACGCATGAAGCAGTCTCTGGAAACGACATCATCAGCGGACCGCCTCCTACGACATATAACCGAGGCCCTGGAGGCGTTTCTTGATCTCCTCCTCGTCCTCGGTGTCCTCGAGCAGGGCGAGTTCCTTCTCCAAAGCGTGGGTGATGAATTCCTCGGGCGAGGAGTAACCGGCGATCTCGGCGAATTTGCGGATCCGTTCGACGAGGCCGGCGTCGAGCTTGATCTTGGTGCTTCCGAACATGTTCAACCCCTTCTGACGAGCTCAGGCGCGCTGCCCGGCCCCATTGGTGATTCGTTTCTTGTCGAGCAGCGGTGTGCCGTCCATGTGCGCCTCCGGCCGGACCCCGAAGAGGGTGAGCACGGTGGGTGCGAGATCGACGATGTGCGGGTCGTCGGACAGTACATCGTGGTTGCACAGGAGAATGCCGGGGACCAGCCGGGGATCGACGATGTGGTCGCCGCTCCACGCCTTGACGTTGTCCTCGAAGACCTCGCCCGCGACCACGCCCGAAGCGCAGTCCCAGGAGATCCGGTAGCCGTGGTTGTAGCCCATGAGGAGGTCGGGGGCGTTGCCCTTGTATGGTCCGCGGTAGAGAGTATCGGTATCGAAGGCCTCGTTGATGGCGATGTCGCCGTTTTCGGTATCCACCAGACCCTGCAGGTTGGCAGCGATCTGCCGCTTGACCGCCTTGGCTTCCTCGCCTGGATCGACAATGCCCTGGGCCTCGCGGCCGCGGATATTGAGGAACATCCCCACCAGACCCACCGCATATGCCTTGGTCTTTGACCAATCCACGGACTGGAGCCACGGTTGCGATGGATCCGCCCCCACCTTGAGCGCGAGGTAGCCCTCTTTCAGCAGCCAGGCGTTGAGGTTGACGCCGCGCCGGAAAGAGGTGCAGCCGTGATCCGAAAGGACAAAGAGCACATCGTCGTCGTTGATCTTTGCAAGCGCCCTGCCGACGATGCCGTCGTTGCGGATGTACTGACGTTCGATGGCGTCGGAGTATTCGGGCTCGTCGATCCCGGCGGCCGCCGGATGGCCGTCTTCGATATAGCGCCAGAACATGTGGTTGACGCGGTCGGTTGCGTCGAAGACCGTGACCAGAGCGCCTGAACGCAGTTTGTCGAGGGCGATGTCGAACATCTTTTCGCGCTCCTCGTCGATATCCTGAGTCTGGGTCCAGAAGGTGTCGTCGCCGGTGACCTTCTCGTTGAGCGCCCAGGTGTCCTCGGCGAGACCGAGAGTGGCGAACGGACCGATCTTTTTCTCGAGATAGCTCGAGTAGTAGGACGGGTGCGAGATGGGCATGGCCGGTTTGCCGGGTTCGATGTTGATGGGCGACATGTAGAGCGAGACGTGCTCGTCGGCTTCGGTGAGCATGACCCGGGTCAGCCCGCTGACCTTCATCCCGGGGATGACCTTGAATTCGAGCTTGACCCAGCCGCTGAGTTCGCCGGTCTTGAGGACGAGTTCGGTGCCGTCGATGGCGGCCTTGGCCGAACCCGAAGCGCGATCGACATCAATTGTGAGCGGGAGTTCCATCGGCGGATTGCCCTCGAAGAAGGCGTTCTCGGGGCCCTGGATGGCGGCCTCGAAGCTGGAGTCCGATCCGTTGGGGCTCAGGCTCACCCGGATCCCGCCCTCCTGGAATGCTTCTTCTTCGGGACGGGTGGTGAAGAGCATGAAGCTGCCCTGGGTGCCGAGGAGGTCGGGGATGCACATGGCACCGAGTTGCGCGCCGTAGAACTGATCGGGCGGGAAGGTGATGGGCACCCGGATGATGGTGCTCCAGATGTTGTTCTCACCGAGGATCGTCCACCAGGGCTTCGATTTCCGCAGGTTCCGGATTTCAGGCTTCTTGAGCGGGATCCGCAGCTTGCCGATCTTGAGGAACTTTTCCACCGAACCGATGTGGGTCGAACTCAGGCGCGGGAGATAGGTCCTCGGGTCGCGGTCGAGGAAGTCGAAAATGTTGTGCCGGCCCGGATTGGTTCCGGTGCTGAAGGAGGACCACGCCACGGGGGTGATGGATGGGAAGGTGGTGCGGAGCTTGCGGTAGCAACCGCGTTCGGCGAGCTTGGAGAAGTTGGGCAGCTTGCCCTCGGCCATCATCCGTTCGGTGATCCGCGCGTCCTGCCCGTCGAAGCCGACAAAGATGGTGCGCTTGACCAGGGGCTTGGACTTCCGGCGGTGGCGGATCATCCGCCAGAGGGTGCGGAACGGCCAGGCGAGGATCGACACGCCGGCTAAGATCATGGTCACGAAGATCACCGCGAAGGATCCCAGGACCGCGAAGCCGGCTCCCGGGCCGATGTAGGCATCGGCGGTGGCGGGTGCTCCCAAAAGGAGGACCAACAGGGCCGCCGCGACCCAGACCCCAGTCCATCGGTGGGCGTGTGTTGTCGTCGTCATTCGTTGCGATGTCCTTTTTATGAAAGACGGTTGGTCGGGTTTTCCCGTTACTCCAAGCAGAGAACGCATCGCTCTCGGCCTGCATTTCCAGGGGGGTGTAGTATAGGCTCCGCCGTCCGGGCTTGCAAGGGCAGCGGATATCATTTAAATGGCCTATCCTCCTTGATTACGGGGTCTTACGGCCGCAGGAGAAACTGAGCATGGGATCGATTCTCGGCGGACTGATGCGTCGCCTCAAGTATGGCAAACCGATTGTGCTGGTGTCGGGGCTGCCCCGCTCGGGCACCTCCATGGCCATGAAGATGCTCTCGGCGGGCGGGATGGAGATCATCGTCGACAACATCCGAACCGCCGACGAGGACAACCCCAAGGGCTATTTCGAGGACGAACGGGTCAAGGAACTGGCCGAGATGCAGGACAAGACCTGGATCCGCGCAGCCCGCGGCAAGGTCATCAAAGTGGTCTCTTCCCTGATCCAGTATCTGCCCGATGACAACAACTACAAGGTCATCTTTATGCGCCGGAACCTGCACGAGGTCCTGGCTTCGCAGGCCAAGATGCTCGATCGCCGGGGCGAAGAGAACACCGCCGAGGACGCGGACATGCTGCGGATGTACGAGAGCCACCTCGACAAAGTGAAATTCCAGCTCAGGTTCCGCGATTGGTTCGATGTCCTGTATCTCGATTTCAGCGAGGTCGTCGGCGATCCCGAGAAGGCCGCGACGCAGATCAACGAGTTCCTCGGCGGCCACATGGATGTCGAGAAGATGGCGACCCAGGTCGATCCGAATCTGTATCGGAATCGGGCTTAATACTCGATCCCGATCCCGACCCCGTTCCCGTTCCCGAATTGAACCCCATCGGGATCGGGATCGAATCGAGGGTTCACATTCGTGACCCTACTCGAACCCCGCCCAATCCCCCTCGCTCAGCGGCAAACGCCGGATCGGCACGTGCTCGAAGATGAGTCTGGTCTCGATATGAGCGACCTCGGGCCTGGTGGTGAAAGCATCCAGTGCGAGATCGCGGAGGTGGTCGCTGTCCCTCACCGCGACGTGGACCAGGAAGTCATCGGCGCCGGCCACGTGGTAGACCGTTCGCACCTCGGTGAGACCGAGGACATACTCGCGGAACGAGGCGACGATCTCGCGCGAGTGCCGCTGGAGCCTGACCGCGATCATGGCCTGGAGACCGAAACCCAGCATGGCGAGATCGATGTCGGCGTGGAAGCCGTTGATGGCCCCGATGTCGACCAATCGGCGAACCCGTTCCAAACAGGTCGAAGGCGCGAGGCCCACCGCTGCGGCAAGATCCTTGTTCGAGATCCTCGCGTTCTTCTTCAGAGTCGCAAGGATGGCGATGTCGGACGAATCAAGATCCGTGGGGGAATGCATACATCAATTATGAATTATGAATTATGAATGACCATCGCTGAGG
>CBESWV010000262.1:0-5634 GCA_965533305.1 uncultured bacterium
GGAAGAAACGGGGCGGGGGATTCGGTCTTTTAGAAGATCAGCCCCGTTCGGAGCCCGACGGGAAGCGTTAGAACGCGTCAAGGGCGCCAGGCCCATCGCTCGCAGCGATCCGCTGGCCGTGGGCAGACGAGGCCATTCTTTCAGCTGCGGCAGTTGATTGTGAAACCGGCGCTCATCAATTTCGCCCCTTGACAAGAAAGTTAGAATGTTCTAACTTAATGTTAGAATGTTTTAACATGTCCCAAGGAGCATCCATGAACCCCAAATACAATCTCCAACTCTTGGCCCTCGTGTTGATCTTTGCCGCCATGCTGGCCTGGCTGACCGTCCCGATCCTGAATGAGTACGGATCCTCTCGGTTGAAAATCGCCCTCATCGGTTCCGTTGGGACGGGCCTCCTTATCATCTACCTGGTCAATGCTCGCCGGCGGCTGTCCGACCGGGTGAAGGGCCGGATCTCCGATGACGAGCTGAGTCGGTTGGCCCGATTGAACGCGGGGCATGCCGCCTTCATGATGTCCATGGTGCTGTGGTTGGCCATCTTCGCCGTGCAGAATGTCTTCGACTCGACGAGAACGATGCTGGGGACCGGCATCCTCGGCCAGTGCGGCTTTTACGGAATCTGCCTGGTGTTCTTCAATCGCACCGGTTCACTCCATGAAGACCAGGATTAAGCAGCTGCGGGTCGGCAAGGCATTGACCCAGCAACAACTTGCAGACCTCGTTGGTGTGCGTCGAGAGACGATCGTCTTTATGGAGCGCGGTCGTTATGTACCGTCGCTCAAACTGGCCCACGATGTCGCACGGGTGTTCGAACTGCCCATCGAGGACGTCTTCAGCTTCGAAGAGGAGTGACTCATGATGCGGATTGCGATGACGGGTACCAGGTTCGCACATTCGGTCTTTTTTTGGTCCGTTAATCGAGAATCACCGATTGTCTGACCCGGGACTTTTTTTGACACCCATCATCTCCTATTGCGTTTTCACCGCCCACCGCAGCTTTGTCGACGACGAGCGCGGGTTGCCACGTCGCTCCTCGGACGACGGGCGCTCGGGCGATGCTGCGATATCCGCATAGACTCCAGCCCGCAAACCCTCCAGAAAGGTCTTCTTCACCCGGCGATCTTCGCCGCTGTGAAAACTGAGAATGACCACACGGCCGCCGGGTTTCAGCGCGCCGGGTAAATAGGCGAGGAACTGGTCCAGTACGCCGCCCTCGTCGTTCACGGCGATGCGAAGGGCCTGGAAGCAGCGCTGAAGCGATGCACGGGTCTGTGGTGCGCTGCGGTCAAAGCCGGCCGCAAGCAAGACGCCCCGGATGATGTCTGCGAACTGTCGAGTGCTGCTGATGGGTTCTTCTTCGGTACATAGCGTGTGGGCGATCTGCCGCGCGTAAGGCTCATCAGAGTTGATGACCAGAAGCTCGGCTAGATCGATCTCGGACAGCCTGGCCAACAGGCTGGATGCGGGCTTCCCGCGACGGGGGTTGAACCGCAGATCGAGGGGTCCGTCGGCCTTGAAGGTGAAGCCCCGGGCTGGGTTGTCGATCTGCATGGAGCTGGCGCCCAGATCGGCGAGGATGCAGTCGAATGGGCCTGTTTGGGGAATCAACGCCGGGAGCCCGGCAAAGTTGATTCTCCGGGCGGAGAAGATGTCCTCTCCAAAACCCTCTTCACGCAGTCGCGCCTCGGTGAGGGGCAATTCGACGGGGTCCATATCGAGTCCTATGAGGTGGCCCCCGGGTCGCAGGCGAAGCATGATCTCGCGGGCATGGCCTCCGTAGCCCAGCGTTGCGTCCAGCACCGATTCGCCGGGCTTGGGTGACAGCCGATCCATGACCTCGTCCACCATGATCGACCGGTGAGTGCCCGCCGGCGTCTGCCCACGAGCCTCCACCTTCGCCGCTTCTTCCGCATAGCGCAGAGGTTCCAGCTCTTTGTATTTCTCCTGATAGCGTCGCGGGTGGGTGCCCTTGTAGCGCACTCGGCGGCGATGCGGGGGAGCGTCGTCGGACATGAGGCATTATGGCCCAGCCTGGGGCTGGCGAACAGTCCAGACGAAACCGACACTGCAAGGCATGCTGGGTTTGCCACTCGAATGTATCCTAGAATTCACTGCGTTGTGGTCTTGACCTCCATCGGGTTGGCCGGATCTGCGGCCCACTCCTGGAGTGAGCCGGTGTAAACCGCGATGTCGGAGTAGCCGAGCCGTGTCATGACGAAGGCGGTGGACGACGCTGCGATACCGCCACCGCAGTAGGTGATGAGCCGAGCATCGACATCGTCGCCGAACAACGCGGCAAGCTCTTCCTGCGGACGGTAGCGACCCGATTCGTCGAGGAGCGACATCACGGAGACATTCGTCGCGGTTGGGATGTGGCCCGGACGGGCGTACATGGTCATCTCACCCCGGAAGTGAGGTTCGGGCATGACGTCGATGAGGGAAACGGCTTCGTCGTCGATGGCGGCGAAGACATCGTCCCGATCGGCGATCAACTCGGGTCGCGGCGAGGGCGTGAGTGTTTTCACCGGTCGGTCGGCCGGTTCGGTCGACAACGGCCGGTCCTCGGCCGACCATGCGCTGAGCCCGCCATCGAGAATTGCGGCACTGTCGAAACCGACCCAACGCAGCATCCACCAGACCCGGGCCGCCCAGGCCGACATGCTTGCGTCGTACAACACCACGCGGGTGTTGTCGCCCACGCCGAGTGCTCCCATCACGGCTGCAAACTCCTCCGGCGACGGCATGGCGTACTTGTAGGGGCTGTCGGCATCGGCGAGTTCGCCCATCAGATCGGCGAAGCCGGCGGTCGGGATGTGGCCGGCGTCATATCCGGCTCGGCCGCTTTCGATGACGAATCCGTTCTCGCCCTGTTCCACACTGACCGTGCAGTCGAGGACAACAAGATCCGGGTCATCGAGGTGCTCGCTCAGCCACTCGGCGGTGACGAGGGTGTCCGGCATCTGTTCGGGAGGGGACGCAGCCTGGGAGAGGGTGACATCGGGTTGTGATTGCGGACCGGCACAGCCGAACATGAATGCCAGCGCAGCGAATAGGACAAAGACTCTCTGTGAGCTCGCTCGAAGAATCATGATTCCTCCTGGTATCTGAGGATACGCGCTTTCACCCCGAGGTTCACCCGAGGTGGGAGAGCGACGGTTGTAATGTTGTGCTCTCCCCACGATTGCCGCCACCGATCACATTCTAATGAAGCTGATTGGATCGTAGGTTGTGATCGCGTGGCACCGAGAGAAACCTCTCCTGCGGTTAAGCGTAGATCTCTCATGGCAGCCCGATGTCCGGGCAACGAGAGGACGTCCATGGTGTTTCGGATTGTGGGGCTCTTAGCGCTGGTACTCGGCGGTTTCGGCATCTGCGCCGCGGAATCGCTCACAACGGTCACGTACATCGCCAACGAGGGTTTTCTGATCGAGATCGGAACGAAGAAGGTCCTCATCGATGCCCTGTTTGATGACCGCAGAATTTCCTATTGCCAGGTTCCGGACGAGGCGACGCTGCTGAGAATGCGAGACGGAGTTGCGCCGTTCGATGACATTGATTTGATTCTTTTGACCCACAATCATCAGGACCATTTCAGTGCAGAGGTCGTCCTGTCCACCCTCAAAAAGAACCTTGCAACGAGGATGATCGGCCCTCTCCAGGCGACCCGATCGTTGGTTGCCGATCCTCCGATCGACGAGCAGGTCGGGTCGAGAATTCTCGGTGTGGATCTCGAGCCCTTTGAGTCGTTGGTTCTGGAGGTCGAGGGCGTTCGGGTCACGGCAATCCGGCTTCCTCACTCGCGCTACGAAATCGTTGACGCCGAGAGCGGCGAGACAATCGACAGACACAGGAACGTCGTCAACCTGGCTTTTCTCATCGAGGTCGGAAAGACCAGGTTTCTTCACGTGGGCGATGCCGTATTGGATCAGTCTCGAAAGCTCTTCGAAGAGGGGCTCTATCCTGAAGGGGCCGTCGATCTGGCCTTTCTCGAGTACTTCGATTCCTCGCCAAAAACCCGGCAGATATTGGAACGGTGGATCAAACCGAAACGTATCGTGTTCATGCACCTCCCTGCGGAGGAAGAGGAGATCGAAGAGCTTTCCCGGATGCTTTCGATAGATTTTCCGAACTCAAAGGTGTTCAAGGTGCCGCTGCAGTCGATGTCGTTCGAGGCATCCGAGTGATTGAGAGTGGAAGCCACAAACGTGCCACATCTTCGATGGAGCCGATTGAATGGGCTGCGCTGAGAGGTGTCCGATGAGAGCGAGAACCGTGATCGCGTTTCTGGGTTTCGTTCTGGTTGTCGTCTGTGCCGTCCAGGTGGTACATGGAGAGGGCGATTCAGCCTCGTCGAGCGAAATTCAGACCATCCTGGATGGTCTGCGGGGTCAGCCGTTCGACGAGTTCGTCGACGAGTCGTACAAGCAGATTCTCCTGCGGAGCCCGGAAGATGTGACATCGCTGGGTCTTTCGGAGAGCTTTGGGATCAGGGACGATACATTCGTTGACGAGACCTACGAGCTCAAGGCGGGCATCCTCGGAATTCTGCAGACCTATCGGCACTCGACGCTTGGCTATGATCAACAGATCAGCGACCCTGAATGTTGACACCCGTATGTCACCCATGAGTGGTACTCATCATCAACGCGCCACCCCTCCGAGGCGCTCGGTGATGATCTCTTCGGCCTGGGTCATGATGCGGTCGAGGAGCTCCCGGCAGGTGGGGATGTCGTGGATGAGACCGGCGACCATCCCGCACGACCATGCCCCGGCGTCGGTATCGCCCTCGGTCATCACTTTCGGGTAGACCCCGACGACCTCTTCCATGATGTCTTCGAACTCGAGATTCCGGCCGAGACGCTGCTCTTTGTCGAGAAGTCGCTCGACGGCGGGGTTGGTCAGCACGCGCTCGGTGTTGCGCAGGGGGCGCATGATGAGGCGGGTATCGAGCTCGGTGGCCGCCAGAATGGCCTGTTTGACGTTGTTGTGGACCGGCGCCTCTTGGGTTGCAATGAACCGCGTTCCCATGTTGATTCCGTCCGCACCGAGGGCCAACGAGGCGACCAGCGAACGCCCGTCCGCCATCCCACCGGAGGCGACGAATGGAATGGACAGCTCGTCGGCGGCGCGGGGGAGGAGGATCATGTTCGGGATGTCGTCCTCGCCGGGGTGGCCGCCGCACTCGAAGCCGTCTACCGACGCGGCGTCGCAGCCGATGGCCTGGGCCTTCAGGGCGTGACGCACCGAGGTGCACTTGTGGATGACCTTGATGCCCGCGTCCTTGAGCGGCGGCAGAACGGCTTCCGGGTTGCGGCCGGCGGTCTCGACAATGCGCACGCCACCTTCGATGATTGCCCGCACGAACCCCGGGTAGTCGGGTGCGGTGACCGTGGGCAGGAAAGTCAGATTCACCGCAAAGGGCTTTTTGGTCATATCCCGGCAACGGGCGATCTCGGCGGCGAGGCCGTCCGGGGTCCTCAGAGTGAGACCGGTGATGGTGCCGAGACCTCCTGCGTTGGAGACTGCAGCTGCGAGCTCGGCGAAGCCGACATAGTGCATGCCCCCCTGGATGATGGGGTGCTCGATGCCAAACAACTCGGTGATACGGGTTTTCACTGGCGGGGTCCTTTC
>CBESWV010000263.1:0-5547 GCA_965533305.1 uncultured bacterium
ACTGAGCGAGGGAGTCTGACGACCGAGTTGATGCTCCCCACAGGGCTGGACCGGATTTGGTTGTTGAGAGCACAGGGTGGTGTCAAAGGGCATGGGTTGGTCATGGGGAGCATGAGTCGGTAGCCGGTCGCCACCGGTTCGCTCATTGGCCCGCACCGCGGTCAGGTCTCCAATCTCACCCGGATCTCTCGCCAAAGCGCGGCGAAGGCCCGGGCTGCGGGTTGCGACGGCAGGGTAGCGGCAACGGGCGCCCGGGTCATCCCCATCTTCTCGACCACGGAGGCCGAGGGGATGGCGGTGGTGAGGAAGGCGGGGTCGGCCAGGCACGCGAGACTGAGCTCGTTGTGCATCCGCTTACGGCGATCAACCATGGACAGGAACGGCACAACTTCGGCTCCGCGACCGTGATCGGCGACAAAAGCGCGGACCTGATGGAGGGTGCGCATGGAAAGGGTCGAGGGGATGACCGGGACCAGGACGACATCCACCGTCTTGACGACGGTTTCCGAGACCAGCGAAACCGAGGGAGGACAGTCGAGCAGGACGAGGTCGTACGAGTCGGCCAGACCGGCGAGCTTGGCGGCAAAACGCTTTCTGGGTTTTTTGCTGGCGCCCAGCGCGAGATCGAGATGCCGAAAGGCAAAGTCGGCAGGCAGCATGGAGAGGTTGTCGAACTCGGTGGGCTGAGCGAGCTTCGCTGGGTCCACCGAACGCTTGGTGATGGCCTCGACGGCGCCGTCCATGTCTGACGGGATCCGAAGGTAGAAGCTCGCGGCGCCCTGTGGATCGAGATCCCAGATCAGGGTCCGGAAGCCGTCGGCCGCGGCGGCGTGGGCGAGGTTGACGGCGGCCGAGGTCTTTCCGACTCCGCCCTTGACGGTCCAGACCGCAATCGTCTTCACTTGGACTCCTTCCCACCGAAGAGGTTTTTGAAGGCGGCTCTCACCGAGGCGCTCTCGAATCCTGTAAAGGCATCGTGAAATGCCGACCGGAACTCCTCCTGGCGCTCTTCGAGGGTTCCCGCGAGTCGGCCCAAGGTCAGGATGCACCTCGTTTCCACATCGGAATCGGTGTGCAGCTCGTGAGCAAAAGCCAAGAGGCGTTTGCGTTGGACTTCCATATCGTTAAAGCGACCGAGGATGTCTTGAATTCCCTTGAGTTCCTTGATCCGTGCATTGATTTCGGGCGCCGGGTAGAGGCTGTGAAAGAACTCGAGGAGATAGCGGAGTTTCTTGGCCTCGATCCGCAAGCGGTGCAGCGTCTCTGCCGGTGGGTCGTGGTCGAGATCGCCGCCGAGTTTGAGAATCCTCCGATAGGTCTTCGTGATGCGTAGGTCGGCGAGATCTCGGGTTGATCGGGATGCGTGCCGGCCGGAGGACGGGATGATCTCCTCGAGGGTCTGCCGCCAACTCGTCACGAGCCGGTTGAACCTCGAGGAGCGAAGCGTACGCACCACAAGGGCCCGGGCTCGGGCTCTCGCCGCTTTGATGACTTCCTCGAGAGGTTCAAGATCGGTGATCGCGTGCGACGGGAGGAGGGCTCGGTAGGTGGGCATCTCGAGAAGAAAGACATCGAGGTCCCGCAGCGGTCCGGTCAGATCACCGATCCACTTGAACTCGGTGTTGAAGGGCGCGGTGATCTCAGCGGGGAAGACGCCTTTGAGCTGGGTCAGGGCTGACCGGGTCCGGCGGCAGGCGACCCGTAGATCGTGGAGGAACTCGGTGTCGATGTCCTTGACAGTTCCATCGACGTTGGCTTCGAGGGTGGTCAGGAGCACGAGCAGAATCGTGCGCACGGCCGCCTCGGCGGGTTGGTCGGGATCGAGGCCCACCCTGAATTTGGAGCCGTAGTCTCCGGGGGTTCGACCGCGGGCGGCGACCAGGGCCTCGAGATCGTGTTCGGCGACAGCGGTGAGACCGCTCGTGAGACCAAGCTTGGCGGCGGCGGTCCCGCCGCGGACTTCAAGCATCCTGGTTGCCGAGAGCGGGTTGCCGTTTTGGTCGAGAGGGTGGACCGTCTCGAATCGAAGACGGGCCACCATTTCGCCATTCGCGTTCTCGATCCGGCCCTCGCGGCGATCGATTCTGGCGGCGCCCATGGGGATGAGCGCCCGAATCCCCATGCGAGGGCGGATTCTGGCTGCGAGGTGGCCGGCGGGGAGATCCGCCGCCATCTTCGGGGTCGTCCGGGTCGCGATGGAGTAGGGTTCGCGATCGCGCTCGAGCAGGACCAACCGGCGGCCGCGACCGCGTTCCTCGACAAGGACGAGACCCGCGCGGTGGAGACGCCAGTCGAAGGTGTCGAGAGGGATCGCCGTGAGGGTCGTCGCGGGTGCGGTCACCAGCTCATGACCCCGCCCGAAACCCGCCGGGAGGCTGGTTTCGTCGTAGTCGGTGGGCAGGTGGTAGCGGGTCATTGGGTCATCTCAGCGTGTTTCGAGGCCACGATACCATGCGAGAATTGCCACGACGGAGGTCTGAATTGGATCGTGAGGATGTCACTCTCGAGGTCGAGCGGAAGTTTCTGATCGAGGAGATGCCCGTTGATTTCGCGCTCGGAAGGGGAATCGAGATCAGCCAAGGCTATCTCGCCATCGGTGATGACGCCGAGGTCCGGCTGCGCCGCAAAGGCGCCCGTTGTTATCTCACCGTCAAGGAGGGGAGCGGGTTGGCCCGATCGGAGTACGAGATCAGTCTCGACCCCGATCAGTTCGACTGCCTGTGGCCGGCCACCGCCGGACGGCGATTGAGCAAGGTCCGATACGAGGTCCCGGTGGGAGCTCTGACCGCCGAACTCGACCAGTACTCCGGTGAAATCGCCGGTTTGATGACGGTCGAGGTCGAGTTTCCGTCGGTTGCAGAGGCTTTGGTCTTCAACCCGCCCGACTGGTTCGGCCGAGAACTCACCGAAGATCCTCGTTACGCCAACCGCCGTCTGGCGGTGGACGGGCTCGCCGAGTAGACCTGCTATTTCTTCTTCTTCTTCTTCTTGGCGGTCCGCTTCTTCGCAGATGCCGCCTTCTTTGAGGCCTTTTTCTTCGCTGCGGCCTTCTTGAGCTTCTCTTTCTCGGCGGCCTTTTTGGCGGTCGCCTTCTTTTTTGCGGCCTTCTGTTTCTTGACCGCCTTCTTCTTGGCCTTTTTCTTCTTCAGCTTCTCTTTGGTCGCGACCTTCTTTTTGGCCACCTTCTTGGCCTCGGCCGTCTTTTTTGCGGCTGCCCGATTTGCATCAGCGGCCTTTTTCTTGGCAGCGGCGGTCTTCGTGGTGGCCTTCCGGACCGGGGGCGATTTCTGAGTCGGACCCAGAAGCTCAGCTGCCGCCAGTCTCACCTGCTGGGCGCGGCTGGCGAAAAGGCCTGGAAGGGTGGAGATGAGCTCCACCGGTGCGGCGGCGAGGGACTTGACCGAGTCGATGCCGAGGGTCGCGAGACCCTCAGCGGTCTTGGGTCCGATGCCTTTGATATCGGTGATCTTGATCTCCGCCATGTTCCCTCCGGGGTCGTTTTTTGCGAACGTTGAACTCGATCAGGAATTGAAAATCCCGATAATCCTAACACGTGGAGGGGTGATCTCTTTGTCCGTGACGATACCTGGGCATCTCTGGGAAAACGGAGCTCGGGTTTTAGAAACACAGAGCGCACAAAGATCCACAATGGAACTCGGCCCTTTGTGGCGCGGGCGTCCCGCCCGCGAAAAGACCACGGACCACGAAACTCCAAAACTGTGGTTTTTGAAAGAGGCTCAGCCGACCGCGTCCGAAAGGCTACGCGACCTTTGTGTTGCTTTTCGGCGCCGAGTTGCTTTTGGCCGCACCCTCGCTCTTGGCCGCACCTTCGGTTTTGGCCGAAGATTCGGTCTTGGCGGAAGACTCGGTCGTGCTCGAGGTTTCACCCGAGGACTCATGCTTGGATTCGGCCGTGGAAGCCGGTTTGCCGCCGTTGCCTTTGCCGTAGTCATTCACATACCAACCGGATCCCTTGAACTGAAGTGCCGGTGCGCCGAGCAGTCGTCGGGCTGCGCCGCCGCAGGTCGGGCAAACGCCGTCGGTCGGTGAGGAGACCTTCTCGATCCGCTCGAAATGGGTGTCACAATCTTGACATTGGTATTCGTACAGGGGCATCTCGTTCCTCCGTGCGCCCTTTGGGGAGGCCGCCAGTCGGCGATTCTCTACCTTGAGTCTCGCCTTGTCAAGTCGCTGCTGGGGATTGCAACACGAGAAACCACCAGTGTCTTCCCGCCTTGATCAAGGCTGTCGGAGCTGAATGCTTGGCCTTCAAACCTCGATCACCGATGCCGGCGAGGGAGGTGCGGACTGTGCGAGGTATGATGATGGCCAGAAAAGACGATGGAGTGGTGAAATCGTGACGATCTTGTTCCATGTTGTGCCCGCTACGGGTGTGCCGTTCGATTATGAGCCCGAGGGCGATACGGCGGTTGTGGGTCGGTCTTCGGACGCCGAAATCGCGGTGCCCGATCGATCCATGTCGCGTCGACACGCCCGCCTCTTCCGCGAAGGTGGCGAGTGGTTGGTCGAGGACCTCGGTTCTCGGAACGGGACCCTGCTCAACGGTCGTCGGATCACCGAGGCGACACCGGTTGGAATCGGTACCGCGCTGAGGATCGGCAGCACCACGGTCAATGTCACCGAGGCGTCGGGAACGCCGCCCCTGACATCGGCGGGGATCGAGTTCGACGGTCACACCGTCTTCCGCTCGGCCGCGGAGCTGCTCAAGGAGCCGCAGGCGATCTCCAGCGGAGCCATGAAGGCGGAGGACGATGTTCTCCGGCGCTACACCGCACGACTGAAGATGCTCAACGAAGTGCACCAGTCCCTCGATCGCGCGCTCCCGCTGGAAGACCTCCTGGAACTCATTCTCGACCGGGCCTTCGACAATCTTCGCCCCGAGGAGGGGACAATTTTTCTCAGGGGGGCCGATGGCGAGTACTACCGGGCCGCCAGTCGTTCGATCAAAGGTGAGAACTCGAAGACACTGTACTCGCGAAATCTGGTCATGCAGGTCGTCGAGAAGGGGCAGGCGGCATTGGTCCTCGATACCACCGCTGATGAGCGATTCAACCAGGCCATGAGTCTCCTGGACGCGGGTGTCCGATCGTTGGTGGCCGCGCCCCTCCTCGACCCGGCCGGCGCGCTGGGTCTGATCGTGCTCGGATCGACCCTCGGAATTCGGCAGTTCAACGAAGAAGACATGGAGCTTCTGACCTCCTTGGCGTCGGTGGCCGCGATGCGGATCCGAAATACCCGGTTGGCGGAAGAAGCGATTGAGCGCGAACGTTTAGAACGCGATGTCGCTCTGGCCAGGCAGATCCAGGTCGGTCTTTTGCCCGATGCGCTCCCCGAGATCGAAGGGTGGCAGCTCTACGCCCACAACATCCCCTCGCGGGGCGTCTCCGGTGACTTCTACAAGGTGGAATCCGTCGATGACGGGACGTGCGCCATCATGGTTGCTGATGTTTCCGGAAAGGGGATTGCTGCTTCGCTGCTGACGGCGTCGCTGGAGGCCCTCGCGGCCGGTCCGATTCACGACGCGGT
>CBESWV010000264.1:0-5535 GCA_965533305.1 uncultured bacterium
TCGCACGCTCTGGACTGGTGATTCCGCTCGCGATCGCGGCTCTCTGTATGTTGGGGTGTTCCGCCTCGGACCCGCAGGCCGAGCAGCATGAGACGGTGTCGATCACAACCGTGGGCGAGGCTGATGAATCCGGGGCGGCGGAGTCCGCTCAGGCCACCTCTCGAATCCCCGATGCGACCGAGCTTGCGGGCGACTGGCTTTTAGAAGATCTCGGCGGCCGAGGGGTCATGGACATGGTCCAGACGACGCTCGTCTTCGACGGCGAGGGCCGGGTTTCGGGCAGTGGCGGATGCAACCGCTACACCGGGAGTTACACCTTCACCGATGGCGAGCTGTCATTCGGTCCGCTTGCGGGCACGAAAATGATGTGTCCGGAGGCGGTGATGGATCAGGAGGATCGATTCCACAAGGCGCTCGGCGCCATCGACCGCGTGGCCGTGGACGGACCCTTCCTGTTGATCCACGCCGGTGGTTCAGACGCGCCGCTCAGATTCACCAGGATGGCGCCGGACGTCGTTGACTGAGGTCGTCGCTCCGGGTTCGCGATGGGAGGGGTGCCAGGCAGCACCTTTTCGCGGTGAAAAGAGAGCCAGACACCCGAAAGGCGCCGCCAATTCTATTCACTACACACTCCTAGAGGCGGACGAGCATTTTCCCTGTGTTCGCCCCTGAGAACAGACCCATGAATGCAGCCGGAGCGCTCTCGAGGCCCTCATAGACGGTTTCGGTCCAGCGGATCTGATTGCTGGCGATGAGTCCGGCCATCTCCGCCTGGAATCTCGGCTCGAGTTCGGCGTGGTCAAAGGCGATGAAACCGCGCATGGTCAATCGCTTCGTGATGGCGACGATGAGTGAACTCGGGCCGGCCGGTGGGTGTTCGGCATTGTATTGACCGATCATCCCACACATGACCACCCGGCCGTGGTTGCGCATGCTCATCAGCGCAGCCTCGAGGTGATCACCGCCGACATTGTCAAAATAGACGTGGAAACCGTCCCTGCAGATCTTCACCAGTTGACGATAGAGGTGTTTTGTCTTGCGGTAGTTGAAGGCCTCGGCCGCGGCGTTGTCCTCGAGCCACTTGACCTTGTCATCGGACCCGGCGCTGGCGACGACCTTCGCTCCCATTCGCCTCGCCAGTTGGCAGGCCACCGAACCCACCGCGCCTGCGCCGCCCGAGACCAGGATCGCTTCTCTCGCCTCGAGGCGTGCGATCTCATGGATCCCCAGCCACGCCGTGAAACCCGGCATTCCCATGACCCCGAGATAGGCCTGGGGTGGAGCGAGATTCGGATCGATGGGATGGACAGCGTCGCCGTTGGCGACAAAACGATCGCGCCAACCGTGGTTGCTGAGCACGAGGTCACCCTCGGCGAGCTTTGGGTGGTTGGAGATCTCGACGGTTCCGATGGCGCCGCCGGTCATGGCCTCGCCGAGATGGTAGGGATCGACATAGGTTCGCGTTGTGCCCATGAGCCCGCGCATGTACGGATCCACCGATAGCCACAGATTGCGGACCTGAACCTCGTTGCGACCGGGTTCGTCGATGGTGGTGTCGACGATGGCGAAATCACCCGGCGTGGGCTGGCCTTCGGGTCGGTTGATGAGGTGAACCTCACGAGACCTGGTGGGAACCATGACACTCCCTTTCGTTGGCGTCGCCGGTTTTCTCAGCCGCCCGGCACCAGTTCAACCGGCACCGGCATGATGTTCCAGGTGAATCCGGAGAGGCCCTCCGGGTGAGTGTACAGGGTTTCTTTGACCGGCGATCCGTCCTGCCAGCGGTAGCGGTTGATCTCTCCGGCGTTGTCGTTGGCGACGTAGAGTTCGTCTATCCCGTCGTCATCGAGGTCGGTCAGGATCGCGGCGTGCTCGAAGCCGCCGGAATTGCGGTCGATGGAGGTGATGGACCAAGCGCCGCGCGGGTCATCACCGGGCTCGAGGAGCCACAGCCCGCTCTTGTGGGCGGCCGCCACCATCTCCTTCCTGCCATCGCCATCGATATCACCTGCGGTCAGGAATCGGCAGAGCTTGTCCTCGAGGCTCGCCACGAGAAAGCCATCGGCGGGATCGGTGTCGGCGTCGTAGCGGCGGATCTCGACCCGGCCGCCGGCAACCGCCTCGATAGCGACATAGAGCTCGTCGGTGCCGTCTCCGTCGACATCCTCAACCAGGATCTCCTTGGCGTGACGGTCCCCCAGATCGGCGACATCAACCCGCCCTTCGCCGATTGCGGGGACATAGCGAACGACCCAGCCCGGCTGCGCGGTGCCATCGAGTTTGTTGGGCAGGCTCGGCGTGGCGTAGATCTCCACCACTCCGTCACCGTTGAGGTCACCGACCTCGATCTCGTGAACGAATGTGTTCGGTTCGCTGTCGATCTCCATGACTTCCCACCCGTCGCCCGATGGTTTGATCACCGCGACGACGCCCTGGTCGTGGGTTGCGACGGCGAGCGCTTGAGTGCCGTCGCCGAAGATGTCGGCGATCTCGACATCGCGCATCCGGCTGTGTTTGCCGCCGAAGTCGGCCTGCCACAACACCTCGGGCTCGGCCCCGTCGCGCCACAATTTCAGGTGGGCGCCGGTGCCACCGGCGGTCAGGATGCCGGCTTCACCAGGACGGGGCTCGTAGACCATGGCCTTGTGAAAGACGTTGGAGTCGGGATCCGAGATCGGGGCGTAGCTCCAGCCGTCCCCGGTGTCCGTGAGGATACCAAGCTGAGCGGGCTGAGGCACAGGACGACCGTCGGCGCCCTTTTCGAGGACAGCGAGGGCGAGGAGAAGGCCGTTGTCGAGCGTTGGGGGTGGCGGTGTCGCCGGCGCACATGCCAGAGTGAGAGTGAGAAGCGGAATCAGGGCGATGAGCGAACGAGTCATGGGAAGTGTCTCCATATTGAGGAATTCCGCCGAGGCGGAGACCGTATGGTACCGGATACCGTGGAGCGATGGCCACCCCCCCTCGGAGTTCCCTCAACCCCGCCCTTATGGGACGTCCCTGGCGTCCCAGCGTCGCACGGGCAGCGTGGTCATAAGAGGGAAGCCGGAAAGACTGTGACCACGCTGTCCGTGCGAGCGGTGGCCTCCTTCTGAGCCGGTAGACCCTGACCCCGTCGCGTTACCCGTGGAGTGCCCGGTAGCGCAATTGTGCGCAGCGTGATGCGGAGCCGGATGGTCGTTCCGGGACAATTACGTACCCGGCACGTCCCGGTGGAGAGGGTTTTCCATCCGGTACGCGTGGAGTGGTGCCATTTGTTGCATTGTTCGGCGGTGAGTTTTTCCGGCGAAGGTAGAGCGTCGATGCCGATCAATGCAACGGGTGGCTCCGGAGAACTCGTCACGGGTGTTCCTCGACCGGACCGTGACCGCGCCGGTGGAATCGGATGGGGTTTCGGAACGATACCGGACTCGGACTCGGACTCGGATCATCGCATCGGGATCGGAAACGGACACGGAAACGGGATCGGGATCGGGATCGGGAACGGGATCGGACGCGGACGCGGACACGGGTACGGCCCCGGCCGCGGTTCCGGGACCGCATGGTAGACTCCCCCCGTTTCAGGAGGGTGTTGCAAAGATGAAACAACTGGCCGTCGTTTCGTTCGTCATTCTTGCCTTGGTTCTGCTTCTCTCGTGCGGCGGCGGGACCGCCGTGGAGGAGGCAAGCGTGAGTCTCCCGGTGGGACCGCACCCCGTGGTGGTCATCGCCATCGACGGGCTCCGGGCGGATGCCCTGGGCGCCTATGGCGCACCGGTGGCCACACCTTCCTTTGACGCCTTGGCCGCGGAGTCGGTGCGCTTCGAGTGGGCCTTCGCCCAGGCACCCGAGATGGTGCCCTCGCTGGCTTCAATGCTGTCGGGGCTGTATCCGACCACAAACGGGCTACGGGTGCCGGGAGATTCTCTCCAACCCGATGCCGTCACCCTGACCGAAGTCCTCGGGGGGCAGGGCGTCGCCACCGCGGCGTTTGTCGAGGGAGCGCCGGGTGGGTCCGACTACGGCCTCGCCCAGGGTTTTGATTCCTATCAGGTGGTGAGTAACCCCGGCCTCGACGGTCGGCTCTGGATGAGCGAACACGCCGATGAGGACTTCGTGCTGCTCATCGCCGGCTGGGGATCGAGCGCGTTGGACGAGATCGAACAACTCCTCGGTGCGGAACGAGCCGTCGGCGCCGAGCGGGTGAACGAGGTTCTGGCATCGCGTGGAGGCGAGAACCCGCTGCTCTTCAGTGACGACGAAATGCCGCGGGTTCGCGACTGGTACGCCGCCCGAGTCCAGCTGATCGATGCCTTCATCGGCGAGTTCATGAACGAGTTCAAAGCCGAGGGGCTCGACCAGAGGGCAACCCTGGTCGTACTCGGGACGAATGGATTCGCCCTTCAGGAGCACGGGGATCTCTTCGGTGAGACGCTTTATGCGCCCGTGACCCATGTCCCCATGATGATCCGTCTCCCCGGTGGTCATATGGCGGGCGCCAATTCGAAGATTGTCGAAGTCATGGATCTCATGCCGACGCTCATTGACCTCTCGAGCGCCGAATTCCCCGCGGGTATCCAGGGTGCGAGCCTGGTGCCGGTCATCAACGGCACCGCGACGCCGCCCTACATCGCCTTCGGTGAGGGTGAGGGTCAACGGTTCGTGGCGCTGGCGGGCTTCCGGGCCGTGGCCACGGGAGATCAAGGGACGGTGGAGCTCTTCAACACCGCCGCCGATCAGCTCGAACTCACCGACATTGCCGAGAATGAAGCCGACAAGCTCGCCAAGCTCACTGGTGATCTCGAGGCGTGGTCCAAGATGATCAGCGCCACCTCTCTCGATCCCGAGCTGCGGACCGACGCCGCACTCGACGACGAGACTCTCAAGCAGCTCAAGAGCCTGGGATATATCCAATAGCTTCTTGTTGAGGGAATCCCCGATACACGATTCGGCTGTCTGAGGACCCCTAGGGGAGGGTGTCAAACCGTCCGCGACATGGTGATCCGGCGGGTCGGACTTACTTGTAGAGCAACCCGTTGACCAGGGCCAGGAAGTCCTTGGCGTGCTTTTCCTGTTGGTCCCAACCCATGGCTGGCTCGTTGGGTCCGGCGGCAACTCGGACATAGACATTGACGTCGTTGGTGAGCATGATCTGATCGATGGAGAGCACCACCGAGGAACCTGTTTCGTCAAACGTTCGAACCGCGCGGACGATCCCATCCTCTCGGTTTTCGGATTCGACGTCATAGTCGAGATCAACAAGCGCGATGTGGATTGCGGTCCAAACATCGTCGGGCGAGCCGATATAGTGAGTGGTCCACGGGTCGCCCGATGGTGTGGTCGCCGCGCACCCAAGACTTCCGATCAAAACGACCGCTATCGCTAGAATCGCCAAAGCCCGTCCAGTTCGATAGTCCATGTCGCGCCCCCTCACCAGTGTTCGACTCTTCGCATCCATGTCGAAGATCCCTGCCCTGAATTCATAAATCAAAACTCATAATTCATAATTCTGAAAAGAGCTTTACTGTCCTGCCGCCTGATCCTTGGCGTACATCTTCC
>CBESWV010000265.1:0-5528 GCA_965533305.1 uncultured bacterium
GATGGTGAGGAGGGTCGGAAGACCTCAGTGTCCGATTCTCGAATTTTGCAAGAGGTTGAATTCCAAATTCTCAACTACGTCGCAACCGTTTCTATAGGCTGCGCGATGGTAATTGAGAATTGAGAATTGAGAATTCAAAATTAAGAATTCTCCGTGAGCACTCGCTCACGAGATCAGGTCTTCCCTTGCTGCTCGGCGAGCTTCGTCAAATCGCCCTCGGCACCGCAGCGTTCAAAGAGCTCATGGGCCCGATCGAGATCCTCAGCACTTCCACGCAGCACCAGGGTGCGGCCGAGCTCGAGACGACTCTCGATCCGCTCGAAGATTGCGACCGCGGCATCGAGATCCTGACCGGCCGCATCGAAATCGCCTCGGGCGGCGTAGAGTCCGGCACGCGCCCGGATGGTGAGCGCCTCCCAATGCGGCATATCCCCCCGGCGGGTGGCGTCGAGGCTATCCCCGATCTTTGATTCGGCCTCGTCCAGCCTTCCCACCGCGACCAATGAACGACACGCCAGGGACATGGCCCAGGCGGGGTGAATCGCCTCGTCAGTGCCCTCGAGGAGTTCATCTGCCTGGCCGAGATACTCCAGGCTGCGATCGTCGTCGCCGGCGAGTTGGGCGATGACGGCCATCACCCGGCGACCCTCGAACCGACCCGACTTGAGACCGAGGTCATCGGCGATCCGCAGCCAGTTTTCGGCGTATTCCCTTGCCTCATCGATTCGTCCGATCTCGGCGAACGCCTGAGCCCGCCAGCAACCGAGGAAGATCGCCAGCCGGATATCGCCCAATCGATCAGCGAGATCGAGTCCGGCGTCGGCCGCCGCGATGGATCGCTCGAGCTCGCCCATCCCGAGTCGAGCAAAGGTGGGACCGACACAGTTCCAGGCCATCCGATCAAAGGACGATGACTTTTCGGCCAGGATCCGGTGCCGATCGGTGTGCTCGAAGCACTCTTCCCATCTCCCCCGCATGAAGGCGTTCTCCATCTTGAACTCGTGGCCGATGGCCTCGACCCCGGGGCTGTCCATCTCGAGCCCGAGATCGATGGCGCGTTGCGCCCAACGGTTGCTCTCCTCGAATTCGGTCAGGTGTTGGTAGGCACCTGCGAGATATCCCAGAATCCAACCCAGAAGGGTCGTGTCGCCGCTGTTCTCAGCGGGCTCCAAGGCCTGGTGGAGACGCGTCGCGGCCTCCCGAGATCGACCGTGGTAGTGATGGAAACGCCCCTCGATCATCATGACTCGCGCAAACTCGACGGGTTGCGCCTCTCTATCCAGGGCCGCCTTGACTTCTTCGACGAACCCCAGAGCCCGAGTGTCGCCGATGAGCACATACGCCTCGCCGATCTTGCACTTCAGTTTCAGTGCTTCGGCTTTGTCCTCGGTTGCAGCCAACGCTCTTTCGTAGAACTCGGCAGCGACCAGGGGTTCGCCCATGAGGGTGGCAACGTGACCCATCGTTGCATCGATCTCCGGCAGCTGATCGTGGCGGCCAAGGGCTTCGACGCACTCCCGCGCCCGCTCATAGAGTCGGATGGAGTCGGTGTAGGCAAAAACCTTCGCCGCATCGGAAGCCCCCGCCATGGCATAGCCATATCCCTTTTCCAGCCCCCCACCCTCGATGTAGTGGTGGGCCAGATCCTCCACGGCCACGCGACCCCCACGCTCGCGCAGAGTCTCGAGCCCGTCGGCGATCCGGGTGTGGAGCCTGCGGCGGCGAATGGGGTTGAGCTCGTGGTAGAGGACCTCGCGGATCTTGTCGTGGGTGAAGGCGACGGCATCGCCCACTCCAGTCTCCAAGAGCTGTGCTGCGACCGCTTCATCGAGTGCATCGAGGAGGTCCTCCTCGTTCGCGTCGGCCACCGCTGCGAGTTCAGCGAAGTTGAAGTTCTTGCCGAGGATCGCCGCGGTGCGCAGGATATCGGTGGTCGGCCGGCTGACCCGGTCCAGCCTTCGGCCGATGGCGGCCTTGACACCCTGGGGCAGGATCAGAAGAGCGCCCTGGTCGCGTCGGCGCCACTCGCCGCCGTCGCAGACGATCTGCTTCTCCTCGACCAGAGTCTTGACCACCTCCTCGACAAAGAAGGGATTGCCCTCCGTTTCGCGATGGATGTCTTCGCAAAAGCTCTCGGTCAGACATTCGTCCCCGAGGAGCACCGTGAGCATGGCGGCCGTGGCCTCGAGCTCGAGTCGGCGCAGATGGACGCGAACGGCGGCCCGTTCTCGGTTCCAATTGTCCAAAGCCTCGGCGAGCGGGTGGGCGCGGTCGAGATCGGTCTCGCGATAACAACCGAGAATCAGGACCCGCTCGGTGCCGATGATCCGCACCAGATAGTGAAGCAGGCTCAGCGACGCCTGATCGGCCCACTGGAGATCATCGACAAAGAGCAGCAGTCCACCGTCCCCTGCCAGCGAGAAGAGAAAGCGGGAGATGCCGTCAAACAGCCGCAGCCGCTCTTCGGAAGCCGAGAGCTCCGGGACCTCGGCAAACGGCCCGATCCGGCTGGCCAACTCGGGGGCGAGCCGGGCCAGCTCGGCGCCCGAATCCCCGATTACGGTACGAATCTCGTCGTTGGTGCTCTGATGCACCCACGAGCGGATTGCTTCCAGAAAGGGGAGATACGGCGTTGCGGCCTCGAGTTCGTAACAGCCACCTGACACGACCGTGCCACCGGTGATACGGGCGTAGTCCATGAGCTCACGCGCGAGCCGGGTCTTCCCGGAGCCCGGCTCGCCCGAGACCAGGACCATTCCACCACGACCGGCCCCGGCCTCACACCAGGAACGCCGAAGGGTCTCGAACTCGGCTTCACGCCCGACCATGCGTCCGCGAACCAAACCTCCAAGGACCGCGGATGCCGCCTGGCTCGGCGCCACCCGTTCGGAGAAACTTGTGAGCGCTGTAGCGGTGTCTGCCGCGGTCGCATATCGATCATCGGGGTCTTTCGAAAGCAGTCGGAGGATGGCGGCCTCCACATGGACGGGTAGATCCCGCCGGTAGGTCCGCGGCGGCACCACCGGGGCGTGAATGTGCTGCGACAGGACCGCCAGTGCGTTGTCACCGTCAAACGGCAGCCGACCGGTAACGAGCTCATAGAGCATGACACCGAGGGAGTAGAGATCGGAACGACCATCAACCACGCCGCCGAGCGCCTGTTCGGGAGACATGTAAGAGACCGTTCCGGCGATCCCGCCCTGCCGGGTGATCCTCATGCCCCGTTCGCGGATCGCGAGACCGAGATCGACAATCTTGATCGCCGGAACTCCGTGGCTCGATTCAATCAGTACATTCGCCGGTTTGAGGTCACGGTGGACCAACCCGTGCTCATGAGCGTGACTCAGAGCGCCGCAGATCTGGACGGCGAAACCGAGGATTTCGTCGATCTTCTCGGGTGCACCCTCGCTCAGGCTCCGGCCCTCGATGAACTCCATGACGAAGTAGGGCATCTCGTCGTGCTCGCCGACATCGTAGACCGCGACCACGTTGGGGTGGCTGAGAGCGGCGGCGGCTCGGGCCTCGCGGAAGAGGCGTTCGCGGCCCTCGCCGGCCTCGAGCTCAACACCGATGACCTTGACCGCCACCGCACGCTCGAGCTCCACATCCCAGGCCCGGAATACGATTCCCATCCCGCCCCGGCCGATTTCCTCGTCGAGGCGGTATCTCCCGGACAGGACTTCACCCACGCAGCACGAGGGCCGCACATCGGATCCGACCTCTGAAGATTCGAGATCGAGAGTATCTGCTTCGAAATTGGTCACTCCTGTGCAGCAGAATCGAGGGGGAGGCTATTCCCCAACCCGCATTTGGGTCGCGGCAACTGTGTGGAGCATAGGGAGATCGACACCATCAATTCTTAATTCTCAATTTTGAATTTTGAATTTTCCATCGCAGTCGCGGCTCGAAGCGGTGTGATGGTAATTAAGAACTGAGCCTCTTGCAAAAACCCTCTTCCCCGATGGTTTGTGGTCTCTGTGCCGGCGAGACGCCAGCACTACAAAGGGCTGAGATCCATTGTAGGGCCGGTGTCTCGCCGGCCTAATCGTGAGGAGGGTCGGAAGACCTCAGTGTCCGATTCTCGAATTTTGCAAGAGGTTGAATTCCAAATTTTCAATTACGTCGCAACCGTTTCTATAGGCTGCGCGATGGTAATTGAGAATTGAGAACTCAAAACTAAGAATTATTGATGAGCACTCGACCGCAGAATCTACTCCTCGCTCTCCTGAGCGGGTTGGTGTTTCCGGGTTCCCTCATAGAGCTCGTACTTGAGCAGACGGCACTCGATGGGGCCGTTGAAGAGCGGGATCCTACGTTTGGCCTTGAGACCGATCTGGTTGGCGAGCTGTCGGTTGCCCACCAGCAACCAAGCCGTCGCGCCCTGGGCCTTCTGCTTGAGCTGGTCACCGAATCGCTTGTAGAACGCCCCGAGTCGATCGACATCCCCGACCCTCTTTCCGTAGGGTGGGTTGGCGACGATCACACCACCTTCGGACCAGGGCAGCTCGAGATCGAGCGCATCGCGCTGCTCGACCTCCACCCATCGGTTCATCCAGGCCGCCTTGAGGTTGCGCTGGGCGGCCTCGACGGCGTGTTCGTCGCGGTCACGGGCGACTATGGGTGCGGGGGCGTCGCGGTGCTCTCGGCCGGCGGTACGGACGATCTCCTGATAGAGCTGCACATCGTGTGTGACCCAGCTCTCGAACGCGAACTCCCGGCGCAGACCGGGGGGGGTCCGAGTGGCGATCAAGGCCGCCTCAGCGGCAAAGGTTCCGGTTCCACACAGCGGATCGAGCAACGGCTGCGATCCGTCATACCCGGCCAGGAGCAGGATCCCCGCGGCAAGCGTCTCGGCAAGGGGCGCCGGACCGCCGCGCGGTCGATATCCGCGGTGGGACAGCTGCTCACCGGTGCTGTCAATGCCCAGAGATGTCAGTCCGTCTGACAGGTGGAGGTGGAGTCGCATGTCGGGATTCGATCGATCAACCGACGGACGCCATCCCTGCCGGCTGCGGATGGTATCGACCACCGCATCTTTGACCACCTGCGCGGCAAAGTTTGTGTTTGAGAAGACGTGTGATCTTCCGGCCACGTCGATGCCGATGGTCTGGCCACGTTGGACGATCTTCTGCCAGGGCACCGTCGCCGCCAGATCGTAGAGGTCGTCTTTGCCTTTGACCTGTCCGCGCACCATGGGGATGACCACCCGGACGGCCGTCCGCAGACGGAGATTGGCGTCGTAGACCGCCCGCAGCCCGCCGGTGAAGCTGACGAAACCCCGGCCCGCCGCCACCCCTTTGACATCGAGGGCTCGGAGTTCGTCGGCCAGGACATCTTCGAGGCCGCGACTACAAGTGGCCAGAAGAGGTTGCGGAGGAGTCTTCGCGTCGATCATCAGAGCACGCTACACCGCTCATCCCGTCGGAGCAACCCGGACCCGCGACTTTCCGGCTGGTTAGGAGCGTGTAGGGATTAGATGGTGGATGGATTTCGGAGGGTCGTTTGAGGCCGATTTTCGTCGGATTCGC
>CBESWV010000266.1:0-5524 GCA_965533305.1 uncultured bacterium
CTCGGGCTTCAACGTCGTGTACGGCTCCATCCCCTGGGCCTCTCGTCCGTCGCCACGGTAGATCAGCACCCGGTGAAGATTGTTTCCGCCTGTATTGGAAGTCCACTCCCAACCGATGAAGGCCGTGAACCGGCCGGGATCGTTGTATTTCTCGGCCGCGTCGATGGTCTCTTCCCACGCTGAACGGTACGCCGGAGTGCCGGGCCTGGATTCCAGCGCAGGCGGGAAGGTGCCCTGCGAAAAACCTTCGATGACCTCGACGGCGACCTGGACAGCAGCCTGGCCCCCCTCCTGGATCAGGTCGTACCACCTCTTTCCGGTGGGGTCCGCGAGCATCCCGGGATCACCCGCAAAGAGCCGCGGGAAGAAACCCATGTTGTCCGAGTGATCGGCGACGACGAGAAAATCGAGCGGTCGCCCGAGCTTGACCTGCTGACCGCTCGACGCCGTCAGTTCCTCACCGAGAGCGAAACGGTAGGCGTCTTCCGGGCCCAGCCGACATCCGAACGCGCCGGCGTCCATCGACATCCCCGTGTGCAGGTGGGTGTCGCCCCAGAAGACCTGCGTCGGAAAGTCCCGTCCGGCGTAGGGCGAGAAGTGCTTCTGGGATGGGAACGCGCCCGCCACATCATCACCTGGTGCAGGCAGCCCCACTGTGTCTCCGGCAAAGACCGGGATCGCGAGGATCCCGATCATCAAGGTCATCGTGATTACTCGACGCGATAGGTGCTGAATCATCTCTGTCCTCCAAGGGTCTGGGTTGCCGGAATGTTGAACCCCCATACTCTAGCAAACGCTCTCTGAGGGCTCATCGAGGACACTGAAGGTGAGTCAAGACCCACCCTACGCCGGGCCCCGATACGTGCCGGGCGTCACCCGCAACCTGCACCCTCAGAGGTCATCCGGCGCTCCCCGGATGTGCGTCCGGAGAATCTCTCGGTCGTGTTGAGAAGGCCCTGTTATCCTCCTTGCGGAACGGGAGATGTCTGCGAGATCCGGGGGGTTCATGGCAGCAGTTACGAACGGCACGGTCGCCTTCGACAACGAGCGCTATCTTGCAGAGCAGAGCGAAGCGATCCTCGAGCGGATGCAACAGGTTGGCGGCAAACTCCACCTCGAATTCGGCGGCAAACTGCTCTTTGACTACCATGCATCGCGAGTGCTGCCCGGCTTTGATCCCAACGTCAAGATGCGGCTGCTCCAACAGCTCGCCAGCCACACCGAGATCATTCTCTGCGTCTATGCCGGCGACATCGATCGTCGGAAGGTCCGGGCGGATTTCGGCATCACCTACGACGCCGACACCTTCAAACTCATCGACGACCTCCGCGCCCGTGGGCTCGAGGTCCGCGGCGTGGTGATCACCCGCTACGAGGACCAGCCCGCCGCCGAGACCTTCGCCAACAAGCTCGACCGACGCGGGGTCAAGGTCTACCTTCACCGCCCCATCCCCGGCTATCCCGCTGATGTCGCCCGGATCGTCAGCGACGACGGTTTTGGGGCCAATTCATACATCGAGACCGATGCACCGCTGGTCGTGGTCAACGCCCCCGGGCCCAACAGCGGCAAAATGGGCACCTGCCTGTCACAGGTCTACCACGAGCATCTTCGTGGAGTCCGAACCGGTTACGCCAAATTCGAGACCTTTCCGATCTGGAACCTGCCCCTTCGCCACCCGGTGAACGCTGCCTATGAGGCCGCCACCGCCGAGCTGCACGATGTCAATCTCATCGATCCATTCCACCTCGAGGCCCATGACGAGCGAGCGGTGAACTACAACCGCGATGTCGAGGCCTTCCCGCTGCTGCAACGGATCCTCGAGAAGATCACGGGCAAATCCATGTACCAATCCCCCACCGACATGGGGGTCAACCGCGCCGGTTTCGCCATCATCGACGACGCCGCCGCCCAGGAGGCGGGCAAGCGCGAGATCGTTCGCCGCTACTTCCGCTACGCATGCGACGAGGCCCTCGGTCTCGAGGACGGCGACGCCGTTCGCCGGATCGAAGCGTTGATGGAGGAGTTCGACCTCAAGCCAGAACACCGTTCCGTGGTGGTGCCGGCCCGCATGGCCGCCGAAGACGCCGAGGAGGAGGCCGATCAGGGACACCGTGGGGTCTTCTCAGGCGGCGCCATCGAGCTGCCGAACGGCGAGAACGGCGCGGTGGTCACCGGTCACAACAGCCCCCTGATGCACGCATCATCGGCCCTGGTGCTCAACGCCATCAAAGTCATGGCCGGGATTCCCAAACACCTCGATCTCATCAGCCCCGCGGTCATCGAATCCATCGGCACCCTGCGCAAGGACCTTCTCGGCCTCGACTCCATCAGCCTCAACCTCGAGGAGACCTTGATCGCGCTGAGCATCAGTTCGACCACGAATCCAACAGCTCAGCAAGCAATGCAGGAGCTACCGAAGCTCTCGGGGTGTGAACTCCACCTGACCCACCTGCCGACACCCGGCGACGAACGCGGGCTGCGACGTCTCGGGGTCAACCTGACCTGCGACCCGAAGTTCGCCACCAACAAGCTCTTTATGTCGTAGTCTCCGCGGTTCGGAACCGCCGGATCCTTCGAACACCCATGGTCCCGAGACCAATGGTCATCAGTGCGATTCCGACCTTCGCAACCATGACAACCGCCGGCCCCCTGAGGCCGAAGAGGTGCTCCGCGAGTCCGGTGGCGACAGCGAAGGCGAGTGCGGCGGCGCCCAGGATCTGGAGGGACCCGATATAGGGGCGATCAGATCCGCGGAAGGCGGCGACCACCACGAGCAGACCGACGATCCAGAGAGCGGTCTTGATCAGTTCCTTGACGCGGTGCCAGCGACGGCTCTCGGTAAAGAGTTGGTCGGCACCTGCGATGGCATAGATTTCCGACAGGGCGGTGCCGACATCCGACCCGCCGATGACGCCGGCGTAGAACCGTTGCAGCGTCGAAATGCCATGCCGCTGGGCGAGGTAGAAGAACGCCTCCTGGTACTCCTGATAGCCCTGACTGAGGCCCGCATGGGGATCGTTGGCGAGGTAGGTCGCCGTGCCTTCGTGGAACCAGGTCGGATAGGCGGATCTGTTCGAGTATCTGGGTACTCCGAGGGAGCTGTTGGTGTGGACATGGACCAGTTCGTGGCGGAAGGTGTTGACCAGCGAAGCGAAGGACTCGTTCTGCCACTGTCGGATGGTTCCTTCGATATCGGTCGAGGGGCTGAGCGCACCCGACCGGCGGAGTTCGTCGAGACCCTCCCGACTGACGTAGGACAGGGGCAGCACGACATAGCGGCAGTAGTAGGTGACACCGCCGACGCGGCTCATTCGGTCGCTCGACGACCGATTGAGATTCGAAAAAGCATCGACGCTCTCCACCAGCCGGAGATAGACCATCCCCGGCAGCTCCGGATAGCCGAAGCGCGCCAAACGCCGATCGAGCACCTTCGTCTGGCGGGGCATCTCAGCAAGGAATCGTTCCACCGTCCGACGTTGCACATTGTCGCGATCAAAGGCCGACGGGTGGGTCACGAGGATATCCCCCACCACCACACGGGTGATACCGGACGATGGGTGTCCCCCGTCCATATCGCCCTCGGCGAGGCTGAGATCGACAAAAAAACGGTGCGCAGGGGAGCTTTCGGAAGTGATTCGAGGAGCCTCCCGTGTGGCTGCCGCAACGGCCTCGGGCGCGGTGCCGAAGATCGGGTTCTCCCATCTTCGATCGTCCGCAACCGCTCCCGACACGACCACCAGGCACATCAGGCACCCCAGCAGATGCAGAATCCTCAACGGACGGCCCCGGACGGAGCCTCGATGGTGTGATGCTCGACAGCGAACTGGTCGTGATCCTCCTGTGGTTGCTCGACCACGGCCTGCAAGAGCACGGTCGCCAGGAGTGACGCCCCAAAGACGATCAAGACCGTCTTGAGGCCCATCAGGAGAACATCCCGTTCGCGGGGCTGAGGCCGGTTGATGAAAACCGACCGCCGCTTGACCGCCAGGGCGACGACAAGGACTGTCAGGGTCAACCCGCCCCGCAACCACCAGTTGCCACCGGTCAACAGATCCACCCCGACCACGGCCGATCCCACCACGGCGCAGGCCAGAGCAGTCCGCCACGGCGACCAACCTCGAAGTTGCAACGTGCCGAGGGCAGCTCCGACGAGCGCCGAAGCAAGGATGATCACCATGCCCCGACCAAGCTCGGCCGCGAACCCCGGCGAACCGGCGAGGATCAACAGATCACGAAGATCGGGCTCGGCTCCGGGAGCAAGAGCGTTTTGGAACGGCGAGGCCGCCATCACCCGCGGCAGGTTGTTGAGGTGGATGGCGCAGGTGGCTCCGCCGGCCAACGCCACGCTGTAGACGATCCCATCGAAACGCTCGTCCATCTCACTCTGCCGGTGAAGCTGAAACGGCAGGTAGACCGCCACGACAACGATTGTGGCCACCGGCCACCAACCCGACCAGAGCATCCCACCGAACGCCGACGACGCGGCGAAGATCAACACCAGCTGACCCGCGATTCCGGTGAGAAAACTGTCCTGGATCAGCTCGATGGGTTCGGGCTCATATCGATCGGCGAGATAGACCACCGCGAGCAGGAGCGAGCTGAGCAGCCCGGCGAACGAGGCAATGTAGATTTCCACTACCGGTGATGGTAGTGATGCCGCCGCCCGCTGTCACCTCTTGCGAACCCCTCGAACGCCAAACGCGCCTCTGAAATTGATGCTCCCGTCGCGGGTGGCCGAGAGTGCCCCCTCAAACGATGATTGGGCCCGAAGTGCGTTGCATTCTTCGAGGCGCTCCTTCCCAACATCGATTTGAGACGGCACGTCCGTTCGGGGGCAAGACCGCAAACCCTCAACAGAACGCGGGCTCGGTGCCTGGCATCCTCATTTGTTCGCCGCGAACAAATGTGCGTGCCTGCGCACCGCTCCCATCGCGCCTCAACAGGCTCGATTGCGCGTCCCTATCACGAACCGGATCTGCAAGACGAGAGTCAGCCGAGGACGTCTTCGATGGTCACCACGTCGACCATTCCGTCGCAGCCATAGAGCGCCGGCAGGATCACCGCCGGATCGTGCTTCCGGCGCCAATCTGCGACCGCATCGGTTCCCGCGCGATACGACGGCAGGTACATCCGACCGAGGATGGGGTGGTTCGCCCACGGCCCCGAGAGCTTGCCGGCGCGCTCCTCCGAGACCAGAAAGTCCCGTCGCAGGGCCGCCGCCACCTCGGGTTGCGCCAGTCCGTTGTTCCACGTCAGGTACGACGCCTGATTCTTGGCGTCATCCTGGAGCAGCGACAACAAAGTGCCGATCTGGAGATCTCGATCGGGCAGGTCACTGACCTCGGTGACCCCGAAGGCCATGAGCAACGCATTATTGGCGATGCCTTCGGCGAGGGTCGAGTACCGCGAGTTCATGGTCAGCATGGTGCCTTCGAATCCCACCTTGCCGAGCACATAGAGGTGTTGGACATAGGCGAAGGTCATGACGTGGCCCGGCACCACCTCGTGGCTGACGAGATGCATG
>CBESWV010000267.1:0-5521 GCA_965533305.1 uncultured bacterium
CCCGCCGAGGCGGCGTCTGAGCATCGGCCTCAATACCAGGATCAGAACCAGGACCAGGGCCGCCAGCAGCAGGTTGCCGCCGAGGTCGGCGTCATCGACCGAGATCCCTTGAGCGTGTTCGGATGAGGTCAACCACCTCATGGCGGCGAAGAGATCACGAACTCGTGGAATGATCGGGCGGGGAACACTGCGAGACCAGAGAATGTGGGAGTAGAGGAATTTCTCGACGTCCAAAACCCGAGTGAGGAAGTTTTCGGCCACGGTTCGGTACTCGGTGAGCAGATTGGAGTAGCGGCTCCCGTTTTCAATCACCCCATCGAGGAGGTCCTGACGGGTCGAGAGAAGCTCTAAAGCCAGATCTTCCAGTTCCGGTGTCCACGACTCACCGAGATCCTTTTGGACCGCGCGGATGGTGTTCCTGCCGAGATCGCGGGCGCCGGCCCGTTGCTGTTCGTAGGTGATCAGTCGATGCTCGACGTCCGGGATCCTCTCATCCAGATTCCGAAGCGTCCTGGAAATGGCGCCCGGCTCGGGAAAGTCGTCGGGGACGTCGGGCCACCATCGCTGGATGCTCCCACGGTTGCCATAGGCCTCGAACTTGCGCGTAGTGAGCTCGGCAATCCGGTTGAGTCGGGTGTGGAAACTTCGGGTTGCGGCCAGATCTTTGGTCGTTTGCTCGGCCGAGGCGATGATCCCGTTTTCGCCAAGGAGAAGCTCGGCCATGGTCTCGGTCTCGGTCGCGAGCTCGGCGAATTGCGGCAGATCTTTGGCCACCTTGCGGCTCAATTCGTGGACTCGAGCCAATATTTCCCGTGCCTGCTCGTGCCTGATTTCCTGGGCCTTCTTCGCGTGCAGTGCGACCAGTTCCTCGCTGACTGCGACCCTCCGCTGAGCGAGATCGGTGCTGAGGGGAACCAGCGACGAGCGATCGGCGACCAGGGCGAGCCGGGCCCTCAGCATCTCGACTTCGCTCTTGGCCTCTTCTATCCGGGCTAAAGTTTGAAGACGCGCGGCGGTCTTGAGTTCCAATGACGCGGAGCTGTCGACCTGGGCGCGGAGGTCGCGGTTGAGCAACTCGAGATCCAAATCGAGTTCGCCGAGTCGTCGAGAAGTATCGGCCCGGGTCTTGTTCCGGTCATCGGCCAGCCGCTGCTTGTCGCGGAGCGCTGAGACGTTGGCCGCGAGCCTGGCCCGCTCACGGGCGACCGCGTCCTCGGCTTGAGAAACTGTGGGGTTTTCGGGCAGGGCCAGCTGTGGCTTGGGACGGCGACGGTCGAGCTCGGCCTTGAGATCTGCCTGCATTCGGTCAACGCCCTTGCGTTCTCGTTCATAGGTGACGGTGACGGCGCGGTTGTTTTCCGCGGTTTCGAGTGCGGCGGTGGCCGCGGCCAGGAGTTCGGTGATTCGGGTTCGGAGTTCCTCGGGGAGATCGAGTTGGTTTTCGACCCGCGCACTCAACTCACGGAGTTCGGCCTTGGTGATCTTCTCCTGTTGAATTGTCTGGGCCAGCGTGGGTAGGGACATCGCGAGAAGGATGGCCAGTGCGACGAAATGGGAGCGTTTGATTTTCATTTCGTTAAGTGTACTGCGTCTCAAGGGTTGGAATTTCAAAAGCCCCCGCCGGATGGGCGGGGGCTGAAGATCCGGTTGGAGTGCGAGTCGAGTCCTACTCGTTGAGCTTGTCGTTGAGCCAGTACTTGGTGCCCGCGATGTCGACGTTGGCCATGAGTCCCTTTTCCGTGAGCTGATAGATCGCCAGTCCGTTCACGAAATTGGTCTTGGCATCGGCTGCGTGCTTGCCTGCCGACGCTGTGGCGCCCGCGTCCGCCTGCCAGCCGCTCTCGATGAAGTTCTTCAGCGTTTTCTCGTCCTGGAAGAGAAAGACAATCTGGTACTTGTTGACACCGATTCCGAGGCCGACCCCGCCGGTGCCCATCTTCATGTAGGCCTTCTTGCCACTGGTCTTGGACACGGCCACGCCGTTGCCGCCGCCGCCTGAGATCCCGAAGGCGACCTTGGTGTTGTCGAAGACGGCCCACCCGATCGCCTTGTCATATAGGCTCTTGGCGTTCGTATTTTCGGAGAAGAGTTTCTGCAGGGTTTCCTCGGCGACCTCGTCGATTTTGACGCGTTTCGATTCCTCTTTGAGCTCTCCCGATGTCGGCTCGTCGGCAAGGACCGACGGTGTTGACAGCAGGGCGATGGCGACGCAGGCCATGAGGGTGATCGCGATCTTCTTCATCTTGTACCTCCAGAGTTTGTGTCGGTGAATGGTAATAGTTTCCTATGTCGTCTGCCCAAACCGCTCGGTGATCACGTTTATTTCGTTCACCAGGACGATCTTCGGTCGGAAACTCTCGGCCTCACCTTCGTCGAGTTGGGCATAGGCGCAGATGATGACTCTGTCGCCCCGATGAACGAGCCGGGCCGCGGCGCCGTTGACGCAGACCTCACCGGGCTCCCCGAGGATGACATAGGTGGAGAGACGTGCGCCGTTGTCGATGTCGAGGACGTCGACCTTCTCGAATTCGCGCAGACCGACGGCCTCGCAGAGCGCCGGGTCGATGGCCACCGAGCCCGAGTAGTCGAGTTCGGCGCCGGTGACCGTGGCGCGGTGGATCTTGGATTTCAGCATCTCGATCATCATGGTTTGACCCCCGGAAACCTGCCGGCCAGAAGATCGGCGAAGCGCGGTGGGTCCTCCAGGGTTGTGAGAAGAGCCCAAAGTGCTTCGGCGAGTTCCTGTTTGGTGGCGGTTCGATGCAACGGGCCCTGTCGGCTCCATATCTCCGCCGGGTGATGGTGTGCTGTCATCTCTCCCAGATCGTTGTGGACCGCAAAATCGATGACGCCGCGATCCAACAGCGCCCGAACCTGAGCGGCGCGATCCGCGGGATCCGGATCGTTGGTGAGTTTGAACCCGATGACCTGGATCGCTCCGTTGCGCGACCAGGACTTGAGGCTGTCGATGAGCTTTGGATTGGGTATCAGACGGATGACAACCTCGTGGCCGCTGCCGATTTTGCCCTGATCTCCATGCGCCACCGAGCGACCATCGACGTCGATGGAGGCGATCGAATAATCTGACACCGCGGCGAGGTGGACGACGGCGTCCCAGTCACTCGCGCCGAGATGCCGGCGGAGTGCATTTTCGAGATCTGCGAAGGTGACGAAGGTGTCGCGCTGGACGGCGATGAGGTCGAGCGGTGCCCGTGCGGCGTGGAGCAGCAGCACCTCGGCGCCGTTCTCGGCAAGGGTCTGGGCGAGCACGCCGCCGGTGGCTCCGGTGGAGGTGTTGGTCAGGCGGCGGACGCCGTCCACCGGTTCCTCGGTGCCTCCCGCGGTGACGAGAATTCTCATCCGAGCTCCTTGCGGATCAGCGCCGCCGTCTGTTCGGGTTCGAGGAGACGGCCGTAACCGACCGCGCCACACGCGAGCCGTCCCTCTCCGGTGGGAAGGATCCGACAGCCCCAGGCTTCGAGGACCGTCAGAGCATCCGTGACTGCCGGGTGGGCGAGCATGTTGCTGTTCATGGCGGGCGCGACCCAGTAGGGCTTGCGGAAGTTGTTGGCCAGGAAAAGACAGCCCAGGAGGTCATCGGCAAGACCGGCGCGAAGGCGGTTGATGTGATTGGCCGATGCCGGGTAGAGCAGGAACAGATCCGCCCAATCCGCGAGATTGATGTGGTCGTGGGCGTGACCGCGTTCGAAGACGTCGCTGAGCACCGACCGGCCCGTGAGCCCTTCGAAAGTCGCCTCGCCGATGAAGTGGCGGGCGCCTTCACTCACGATGACTTGAACCTCTGCACCGGCCTCGACCAGGAGCGACGCCAGGGTGGCGGCCTTGAATGCGGCGATGGAACCGGTGACCTGCAGCGCGATCCGCGACTTAGATACTGACATTGTCGATGAGCCTCACTTTCCCAAGCCGCACGGCGCCGAGAATCCGATCGCCGCGCTTGGTGACATAGTCGACGACGAAACCGGCGTCGACGAGTTGCCTGTTCATGTCCTCGGTTGAGACACGGGTTTGGAGGATCCTGTGGAACTCGGGCGCGACTATTCGCTCATCCGCCGTCAGGTGAACATTGCGTGAGCTCATGGCGAGGCCGTCCGCCTCGCGGATGATCGGACCCGCGACGATCTCGGTCGGGTGAAAGAACGCGGCCGTCATGTTGCGGACAAGCTCGAGCTGCTGCCAGTCCTTCTCGCCGAAGTAGGCGCGGTCGGCCTGGACGAGATTGAGCAGTTTGAGCACCACGGTGAGGACACCGTCGAAGTGTCCTTCGCGCTGGGCGCCCTCGAGTTCGCGGGAAAAACCGGTTTCGGTGACTCGGAATCGATAATCGTCGTGGTAGATGTCCTCGGCCCTGGGGTTGATGATGAGATCGGCCCCGGCCGACTCCGCGTGTTGGGTGTCGGCAGCGAGAGTTCGTGGGTAGCGTTCGAGATCATCCGGGTCGTCATACTGAGTCGGGTTGACAAAGATCGAGACGACAACACGGTCGTTTTCGCTGCGGGCCCGCTCGATGAGGCTGAGGTGGCCGGCGTGGAGGGCGCCCATGGTGGGGACGAATCCAATGCTGAGGCCCCGGTGCCGAAACTCGACCAGTCGCTGGCGCGCATCGTCGATGACGTCGATGATGTCGATCATTCGTAGCTCTCCTCGCCGTTCGGAAAACTCCCGTCGGTGACATCGCGGTGATAGGCCTGAAGCGCTTCGCGGATCAAGGTCGATCCGTCGAGCCAGGTGCGGACGAATTTGGGACGGAAGGCCGTCGTGATCCCGAGGAGGTCGTGCAGGACGAGCACTTGTCCATCGACATGGCTGCCGGCGCCGATGCCGATTGTGGGGATCTCGAGAGCCGCGGTGACCTTGGCCGCGACCGCCCCCGGGACCGCCTCGAGAACGAGGGCGAAACAGCCGACTCGCTCGAGTTCGAGGGCCTGTTCGATGAGGGCTGAGGCGGTCTCGTCATCTCTCGCCTGGACCTTGAAGCCGCCAAGTTGGTGAACCGACTGGGGCGTCAGACCGAGGTGGCCCATGACGGGCACCCCGGACTCGACCAGATGGTGGATGAGTTCGGTGTTGCCCGCTGCGCCCTCGAGCTTGACGGCCTGGGCGCCTGCCCGCATGAGTTTGGCGACATTGTCCATGGCGGAGTCCAACCCCCCACGGTACGAGAGAAACGGCATGTCACCGATGAGAAAGGTGTCCGGGGCTCCGCGGCGCACTGCGGCGGTATGGGCCGCCATGGTGTCGATCTCAACCGGCAGGGTGGTTTCGTGGCCATAGACGACCATGGCCAGGCTGTCACCGACGAGAACACAGTCGATCTCGGTTTCGGCAATGAGGCCCGCGCTCCAGGCGTCATAACAGGTGACCATGGAGATGGGCACGCCATGACGTTTCTTGATGGCGAAATCCTGGATCTTCACGAGTCAGACCTTTCTGCGGCAAAGGCGTTGGCGAGGGCGAGGTAGACCTCGCGATACGGATCACCGGTGAGGCCGTCGAGGTC
>CBESWV010000268.1:0-5518 GCA_965533305.1 uncultured bacterium
TTCTCCACGATGAAGAGCCGGTTGCTGCCGTCGCCGGCGTTGGTGACCACCACCGGCGTCGAGAGCCCGGATGCAACCGGGACGAGTTCGAGTTCGGGCGGGACCGGAATCCCGGCGTTGGCGGTGGAAACCAGACCGAAAATTACGGTCAAAAACGCGAAATGACGTCCCATTCTGTTGCTCTTCGATGTATGCATATCATCACGTCCTTTGCCGCTGACTTGGATCATGTCTTCGTCCGAGTACAATCGCACCCGGACGACAGACATTCCCCAACGGTTGGAATCAGTCACCAGCAAAACACAGGAGGACAAGCGAACCCATGGGTCCAGGTCACAAAGTGGAGTGGTACAGGTTTGCCGAGAAGGTGCAGATGGCGATCGAGTCGTCTCGTCAGAGTGACCCAGAGGGCGGCACCTCGGGTCTCGAGGTCGAATTCAACATCCTCGACGGTGACCTCCAGCCGGTGGCATCGGTGGGCTCAGGTCCCGAGCGTCGTTCCTTTGCCGACTATCTTCACGAAGACCGTCTTCCCCGGTGGGCGAGATCGAGCTTTCAGCTCGAGGTCTTTCATTGGATGATCGAGCTCACGACACGGCCGCATTTCAGCGCGGTGGCGACCGCCGCCGAGAGCCGTCTGCTCGAGGCGGTGCTGATCAACACCCTTGCCGAACTCGAGCTGTCCCACGGCGAGGCTTTTGGAACCCTGCACGGCAACATCCCGCGTCCGTTCCGAGCCGGCGCCGATTGTGTTCCCTCGGGTTGGAATTTGGCAAAGAGGCGTTATCTCAAAAAGTGCGTCGATCTCTTTGGTGAGCGTCTCGCCACTGCCGGAATCCATACCAACCACAGCTTTCCCGAAGCCCTCCTGTCCTGGGACTACTTCCACCTTCCTTTGAATGACCGGCAGCGGATCACCATGGAGGACTATCGCAACCAGGCGGTGATCAGAGCGACTCGACAGTTGCGGCCCTTCTGCCCCTTGTTCATCGCCATCAGCGCCGCGTCTCCTCTGAGCTGGGAAGAGGTCGATGGTCAGCCGGCGATCGTCCTCACCGATGTCGATTCCCAGCGGTTGCTGGCCTATCCGAACCCGGAAGAACTCGATGTCGGCATGCTCTACGCCAGCCACGAGGACTATCTGCGGATCTCCTACGATCTGGTTCGAAAGGGAATCCGCTTTGGCGCCAACAACTGGACGCCGGTCCGCGCCCGTTCCGATGTGGATCCGGTGCGGAGAAACATCCTGGCCACCAGCGACCAGCTTCGCGAACTCTACCGGCGCGGGATCTACGCCACCGGCGAACACGGAAGCTTCGAGGACGCAGAGCGCGAGCTCATCATCGAGAATCTCTGTGCCCGGGTCGATCTGCCGATGAACCGGGTGGAGGTGCGAACCGATGAGGGTGGCGACAGCTTCGAACTCTCCGTCGCCAAAATTGTTTTCAAGGAACTGCTGATGCTGCGCGGCTATGCCGACAGCGATGGGGACGTGGATTATCCCTACGATGTCGACGCCGTTCGTCGGACGAGGCGAGATGAGGGAATCGCGGCTCGAAACGGCCTCGAGGGTGTGATCAGCCTCCCCGATGGAACCGGTGCCATCGGGGTGCGGGAACTGCTGGGCAGGCTTTTGAATGACCTCGATCCCCTGGCCGAGGGACTTGGCTGCCACGGCCAGCTGGAACCTCTTCGGGAGATGGCCGCCGGGGGTCCCAACCCGGCCCAAGCCATGCGAACGTGGTTGGGCGGAGAGCTTGGGTCATCGGCCCGCGTGCTCCCATCCGGGGCCGCCGTGGTTCCGCGCGAGCTCATGCTCGATCTCGTGCATCATCGTCGCGAGACCATCGCCGGGGAAGTTGAGCGGATCGCATCGATTCCCGAGATTTACGAGAGCTCGACCCCGGTCTTCGGCAAACTTCTCGATGGAATCAAGGCCATGGCCCGAATCCAACCGTCCATGCCGATCCGGCTTGACGCCACCCGGCCCGAGATCGTGGTCGAGACCGGGACCGACCGAACGCGGGAGGTCGTCGAACTCGCGGTCGAGCTCGTCAAGATCCCTTCGGTGACCAATTGCCCGGACGAAAGACTCGAAGAGGTGCTGATCTGCGCCCGGTTTGTCGCGGGCTGGCTGCGGGAAGCGGGCCTCGATGTCGAGCTCTATGAAAGCGCTCGATATCCATCACTGGTTGCCGGCTTTCCCGGCCAGCTTCTTGCACCCATCACCATGAGCGGCCACTACGACGTCGTTCCTCCCGAACCTGATGATCGCCAGTTCATTCCCCGGATCGATGGTGACTATCTTTGGGGGCGCGGCGCCGCCGATATGAAGACGGTTGTGGCGAGCGCCATGGTCTGGATGAAGCGAATGGCGGCCGCCGGCCCGCCATACCCGCCGATGAACGCCCTGCTGGTGGGGAACGAGGAGAACGGCGAGGGTGAAGCATGGGGAACCCCTCAGATCCTCGCCGATCTTGCGGAGCGATTCGGGTGGGCGCCCGAAATCATGCTCGTGGGTGAGCGGACCGGAGAGAAGGGTGACGAACTCTACGGGATGGTCTGTCCCGAGAGCCGCGGAGTTGCCCGGCTGCGATTCACCGCGAGGGGGAAAAGGGGCCACACCGGAACCGGAGCTGTCCCGGTGGATCTTCTCGATCGCCTCATCGAGCTCAAGACCGTGCTCGCGTCGGTCTTCCATCGCCATCTCAGCCTCTCGAGTCTCGATGGCTGGGAGTCGGCGGCCCGATTCCCGTTCCTCAACGTCGGTGATGAAGGGGTCTACAACATCACCGCCGGTGAAGGTGTGCTCGGTCTCGAAATTCGACCGATTCCGGCCGATGATATCGAGGCCATGAGCCGGGAGATTTCCGATCTCTGCCGGGAGCTCGACATCGAACTCGATCTCGAAGTGATGGAGGCCGGCGTCGCGTGCCCAGCGGACAACCCCCATCTCATCCGACTCATCGAGAGCGTCGAAGCGGTGTCCGGCCGACCGGCCGTGGTCGGCAAAAAGAAACCCGGTTCGTCGGCTCGGTTCGCGCCTGGGGGCAACGCCGTTGTCTGGGGTCAGACCGGAATCGGCCCCCACTCGAACGAAGAGCGCCACTTCATTCCGTCCATCGAACCCTATCTCGCGGTCCTCGACGACTTCGCGAGGCGCAGCCTCAATCCGTGAAGATTCCCTCCGGCCGCGACGACTTCGGCGGGTTCGACCCGCCGCCGCAATTGAAGGCCACCGCGGCCATCAATTGCCGTCGAAGAACCCGCCGATGCCGCCCATCTTACCGAGCACCGAGCCCTCGCCGCGATCCTTGCCGCCGCCCTGCGGCGCAGCCTGCCAGATCCGACCGGCGAGCCGGCTGAAAGGCAGTGACTGGAGCCAGACCTTGCCGGGTCCCGAGAGTTGAGCGAAGAAGAAGCCTTCACCACCGAAGATCGCTGATTTGACGCCGCCGACAAATTCGACGTCGTAGTTCACCGATGGTTCGAGGGCAACGAGACAGCCGGTGTCGACCCTGAGCCGCTCGCCGGGGCCGAGTACGCGCTCGATGATGGTGCCGCCGGCGTGGACAAAGACCATGCCGTCGCCTTCGAGCTTCTGCATGATGAAACCCTCACCGCCGAAGAGACCGGCGCCGATCTTCTTTTGGAAAGCGATCCCGACCGAGACTCCCTTGGCCGCGCACAGAAATGCGTCCTTCTGACAGATCAAGGTGCCTCCGGCCTTGCCAAGATCGACGGGGATGATCTTGCCGGGATAGGGCGAGGCAAACGCGGCCTTGGCCTTACCCGTTCCCTGTTGCGTGAACACCGTCATGAAGAGGCTCTCACCGGTGAGCATCCGCTTGCCGGCGCCGACGAGCTTGTCCATGAAGCCACCGTCCTGACCGCCGCCGTCGCCGAAGATCGTGTTCATCTCGATTCCGTTTTCCATGTACATCATCCCGCCCGCTTCGGCGACGACGCTCTCTCCGGGATCGAGTTCAATCTCGACAAACTGCATCTCGGTGCCGTGAATCTTGAAGTCGATCACATCGGCGCGGCCGGTATTCGGCGCCGGTGGTGGCGGCGCGGGTGCAGCGCTCGCGGTGGCTGAGAATTCGTCGACCGATTCGGCGGGGATCCACCCCTTCATTCCCTCGGTGAAGACGTGGTTCTGTCCTGTGTATTCGCGTGCCTGGAACTTCGCTCTGAGATCACCTTCGCTGAATGGGCCGAAGCTCTGACCGTCGACCGCCACGTACCACTGCTTGTCGCTCATGGATCCTCCATCGTTAATTGTGTCCGGGGATTATACGCGAGCCGTCATTGGGCGTTCTGCGTTGACGCAAGACCCATGAGGATGAGCTGCCCGCCTTTGTGGTGCGGGCGTCCCGACCTCACTCCCAATCAAGCAGCCCCTGCTCGCCGACGGGCTCGACACACCGCGGATCGTCGTTCTTCGGCGAGTTCACCAGGCTACTCACCGGAACAGCCTCCATTCCATCAGCTGGGTGGGGGAGGAGGATGGCCTCGGCGGTGTCAGCGCCGAGGGGTCCCGGGGCAATCCAGTCGCGGAAACGAGCGGGAGGAATGATGACGGGCATCCGATCGTGGAGCGAAGCGATGAACTGGTTGGGGCGGGTCGTCAGGATCGTGCAGGACTCGACCGGGTCGCCATCCGGCGGAGTCCATCGCTCCCATAGACCGCCAAACGCAAAGGCCCGCTGATCGGCAAACCGGATGTACTGCGGTTGTTTACCATTGGGGGATTTGACCCACTCGAAGAAACCGTCCGCCGGAAGGAGACAGCGCCGGTTTTTGTAGGCCGACCGGAAAGACGGCTTGTCGGCGGCGGTCTCGGCTCGCGCGTTGATCAACTTGTGACCGATCTTCGCGTCCTTGGCCCACGCGGGAATGAGGCCCCACCGAGCCCAGGCCCACTCCCTTTCCTCCTCGGCGTTGCTGCGAACGATGGGTACAGGCTGGGAAGGAGCGATATTGTATCGGGGGGAGAGCTCAAATAAGGGCTCCAACTCAAACAGAGTCGCGAGCACCGAAGCGTCAACCGTCAACGTGTATCGACCGCACATGCGATCATCGTACTCGAACTCACCCAAAGACTCTGAAGGACCGGGACGGGATACCGACGACATGTGTCTCGTCGCTTTCCGGCTCAACAAGAGCGGCTGCCTGCAGCCCACTGATTGAAACGCAAAGACCACATCGCAGCCTTCGCCCGCAACCCGATGAGGCCCTGTGGGACTCCCGATCTACAGTGGCAAAGGACCAGCAGTGGTGGTCGGGTTTTGAAACACAAAGGACACAAAGGAACACAAGGGGGCCACGAAGCATCGCATTTTTCAACCCGGGCTCCCTCCAACCTTGAAGGCACACAGGGCCTTGCGATGAGTCAAAAATCGACCTTTGTGGTGTCTTTGTGGATCTTCGTGTTCTTCGTGTTTCAACCTCCTGCGCGGATGTTGTCGAGACCGCAGTAGGGTGGGTCTTGACCCACCTTCAGAGGCGTTCGGCT
>CBESWV010000269.1:0-5515 GCA_965533305.1 uncultured bacterium
GCGAGCTTGATCCGCTGCCGCATCCCTTTGGAGTAACCGGCGATCCGGCGATTGCCGGCCTCGGTCAGACCGACCTTGTCCAACACTTCCCGCGTCCTGCTGTCGGCCTGGGCGCGATCCAAGCCGCGCAGCGCCAGGGTGTGGTTGAGAAAGCTGTAGCCGGTCGAACCGTTGGGGAAGCTGTCGTACTGGGTGCAGTAGCCGACGAGGCGGAAGAGCTCTTCGGGTTGGTCCGGAGGAATTCCGAGAATGCTGATGGTCCCGCGAGTCGGTCTGAGCAGACCGCACAACAGGTGCATCAGCGTGCTTTTGCCCGATCCGTTGGGCCCGACGAGACCAGTGAGACCCGGCTGGATGTCAACGGTCACCCGGTTGACACCGAGAACCTCGCCGTAGAACTTCGAGACGTTGCTGATGGCGATGGTCGAGGCGCTCATCCGACCACCTCGTGGGCGCGCAGCTTGCGGTGGAGCATCCAGATGCTCAGTGCGCAGGTGGCGATGAGGGTGAACCAGTTGAGCGCAATCGGGAGATCACCGTGGGTCGGTCCGCCGAAGATGGACATCACCACGTTGGTGATGGCCCCGGTGAGGTCGATTAGATCACCTATTGATGTGCCGGTGACCGCGTTGATCGCCTGGGCGAAGCCCGCCAGGATGAAGATGATCCCGAAGAGCGCACCCCGGGCTGCGGGCTTGAAGCGAACCCAGGCCGAGATGGCCAGGGTCAGCAGCGAAATCACCACGATCCAGGTGATATGCCCGACAACGTAAGCCATTCCGATCCGCCAGTTTTCGATGCCCCAGCTGTTGCCTTCGAGATAGGCCTGGAGAACAAAGATCAGCAGTCCTCCCATCCAGGTGATGGGGGACAGGAGAATAGCCAGAACCGCCATCTTGCCGAGGACATAATCACGCTGAGTGAGGGGGCGGCTGAGGTAGAGCGAGAGCGCATTGTTCGACAGGTCGGCCGCGATGAGACTCGGGGAAACGATCACCGCGATGAGGAACGCGGGCAGAGCCTGCCAGCCGAAGAGGAACTGGAAGAAGACCGCGGTGAGTCCACCCATGAACTCGGCGGTCAGTCCGACTTTCTCGAGGAGACTGACATTGTGGCTCAGATAGACGAGAAAAACACCAACGGTGGTGGGCAGCAGACACAAGACATAAAAGGCCGCGAAGATCCTCGACGAGAATGCCTCGGCGAGGGCGTATTTTGTGACCACCGCAGCGCGCCACTTCAGCGGGGTCAGCTTGCCGTCATAGCGACGCCAGATCCGCTCATAAACAGCCATGGTCAGTTGCCCTCCATGGCCCGCAGGAAGATGTCCTGGAGCGAGTCCCGTTTCAGATCGAGCCGGCGGATGCCGGCACCGGTTTGATCGGCTGCGATCCACAGTTCGCGGGTGGAAACATCAGCCGGCATGACCAATTTGAGCTTTCCGGGCTCGAGCGAGGCGATCTCGCATCCCAGGGCCGCCACGGCGCTGTCGAATTTGTCGTTGGGGGCCTCGAGATCGACTTCGACGAAATTCTTATTGGCCTGGCGATCGGCCTCGAGATCGCAGGAGTTCGCGATTTTCCCGTTTTTGAGGATGAGGACCTCGTCGCACACCGTCTCGACATCGCCGAGGAGGTGAGAGGACAGGATGACCCGGCTCGTTCCCCGATCGCGGATATCGCAGACAAGATCGATCATCCGTTTGCGGGCTGGGGGATCGAGCCCGTTGGTGGGCTCGTCGAGCATGAGAAGGCTGGGCCCGTGGACAAGGGCCTGGGCGAGCTTGACCATCTGTTTCATGCCGGTGGAGAAGGTCCCCACCTTGCGGTAGCGCGCTTCGCCGAGTCCGACATAGAACAGTGCTTCGTGGGAACGCTCGAGGGCGGCGTCGGGAGGCAGACCGCTGAGTTCGGCCATGAGCCGGACAAAGTGGACCGCGGTGATGTTGGCGATGTACGCGTCGGACTCGGGCATGTATCCGATCTCGGCGCGAATCTCCTTCGCCGATGATGCGAGCGTCCGACCGAAGACCCGAGCCCCTCCCGCGGTGGGCGGGTAGAAACCGAGCAGGGTCCGCAGGAGTGTGGTCTTTCCGGCTCCGTTGGGTCCGAGCAGGCCGATAGCGCGACCGGAGAACGAGGCTTCGAGCCCATCGAGGATCGTCCGACGACCGAGCTTGACGGTCAGACCGTCAAGCTCGAGGACGGGCGCGCCCTGGTCAACAGGTGTGTTCATTCGGCTGATGATAGCTCGTCTGAGCCGTCTTCGACGATCCCATCAAAATCCATCAGGCTCTGGAGCCCCAGAAGGGGAGCGAGACCGACCAGGCTCGGACCGGAACCCGCGATCAGAATCCGGTCCTCCATACCGTAGGCGCAGAACAGACCGGGAGCGGCGCTTTCCTTGAGCAGCGTCTCGTACTCGCCGAGCTGTGAGCCCATGGCTCCCTGGGGAAGGACGCCGATGATCGGTGAGAGATTCCGGTAGACCAGGGCCGAGCAGTCGGTGAATCCGTTGCTGGGCAGCAACTCGCGGAAGGCTGCGGAACTCGCGAGGCCCATCCCCGACCGTTGAACCGCAATGGCGTTTTCCACCGCCCAGCGACTCGAACCCGCGACCAAAAAGCCATCGGTCAGGGTGTAGGTGAAGGCGATGGGACTCGATGGATGGCGCAGGGTCGTGAGAGTTCGTCCATCCGCGGTTCGGACTTCGACCGAAATCGACTCGGCGCCGTTTTCGGCAAGTTCGGTGTTGGCCCGTTGAATGACCTCGCTGATGGCGTGTTCGATGGTGGCGGGTTCATAGATCTCGACAATCAGCTTCCAGGTCGGAAGGGGCAGGACCGGTCCGTCGACGGCAAAGGTGCCCTCACCACCGATGGCGATCGCGAGATCATCCCTGAGATCGATCCCGATCTCGCTTTCGAAGCTCTCCAGTTCGCTGAGCGCTTCGGGACCGACGGTGGAGACCATCCCGAGGAGTTCGTCAAAGAGCTCGACGCCGTCCTTTGCGGCTACGGCCGACACCAGATAGGCGTCATGGGAGACAAAGTCGAGGGTCGTCAGCGGCGCCGGCTCGGCGAGCCAGGCCGCGACGCCGCGACGGGGACCGTTGAAACGGATATCGGCGTCGATCTTCGAGCCGATCTCGTCGCGATGGCGCTCAAAGACCATGGTTGACGCGTCGAAGAGGCCGAGGCGCTCCATCATGGCGACATCCTCGGGGTTGGTGCTGCCGGTGGCCTCGACAAAGATGCTCTGCAGATCGAGACCGAAGAGCCATTCAACCCCCGACGCGTAGCGCTCGCCGAGTCGTTGGTGCAGTTCGGTGCCGACAAACGTGTCCTGGGCAGACCCATCAAGACGAGCGGCGACACCCTGGATCAGATCCGCAGTGCGGGCCGCGACCACGAGATCATCGGCCACCCAGATCAGCAATTCGGTTTCCTCGCCAATGGGTTCGTCGGGATCAGCCACCAGTTGGATAAACCGTGCGGCCTCGGGTTCGCTCGCCAGATGCTCCTCGAGGAGCAAGCGGAAGCCTCGGGGATCTTCGAGTTCGGCAAGGAACAGCGGGGCGCCCTCGCCGGCCAGACCGGACGCGCCGAGGATGACGACGACTTCATCGCCCACCGCATCGCCGAGGAACTGGAGTTGATCGAGACTCTCTTCGATCTGGGTGTCGATGTTCTTATCGACGATCTCGCGCTGCCACCAGTCCCGAAGCACATCGCTCTCGGCGAGACGGCTCGAAAAGACCTGTCGGGCGGCGCCGAGGCCCTCGGTGAGGTTCGGCATCGCAACATAGACGACGGTGTCGGCCGGGCCGAGATCGAGCAGGCGGGTGGATGTCCGGGGGGCGGCGATGTCCACCGCCTCGGCAACTTCGTACTGGAGCTGGGTGAGTTCGGCCAGGAGCCGACGGTGTTCCTCGGCGTTGACGCTCCAGGAGATCGTGTCTTCGATGGCCACGGTCTTGAGCCGCTCGTCGGTCGTGATCTGATCACCCGGCAGGAGCATCGACTCGGTGCCGCCCTGGCGCACCTCGACCTCACCCTCGATGACCGAAACCCGCGATCCCTTGAGACCGTGATTGACCGCGAAGATGGTCCCTTTGACGGCAACCTCGCACTCGTTGGTCGTGACGCCAAGGCGTCCGCGGCCCTGTTTGGCGGCGTGAACGATGATGTTGCCGTGGCCGAGCTCGATGGTCGTTCCGCGCCGGGAACCACGGAGGGCGAGCTCGGATCGGGGCGCCATCTCAATCATGGATCCATCGGCGAGACGGATAAAGGCACCGGTTTCCTTGGAGGTACGGATCCGCTGTTTCGCACGGATGGTGTCCCCCTCGGCCAGATCGACGGTCGCCTGGCCGGTCACGAGTTGGAGTGATCCGTCGATGGAGGCGATTTGAGCAGAGAGGTTCTTCTCGGCAAGGAGGTTGCCGCCGGTCATCCAGGCCATGGAACCGGCGCCGATCATGAATACAACCGCGGCAGCGATCTTGAGCCAGGTCGGCATCACGCGGTTCTGTCGGATCGGAGCACTGGGAACACTCACCTTGTCGCCGCCGCCGCGAAGCTCGAGTAATACGCGTCGGCAGGGGACGCACTCACGGGTGTGGTCGCCGACCAGGATGGCCTTGCCCTCGGGAAGTTCATCGGCGACCAACGCCGGCAGGAGAGCCTGAAAATCGGCGCATGAGCGCAGCGGAGTGTCCACCGAGAACTCGGTGTGGATCGCGTCCCAGACCCGATCGGTGGCTGCGGTGACGACATCGTCATCGAGCTCGGAGTTGAGGATCTCGCCCGCAACGCGGTCGAGGAAGTCGGCGTTTCTGGTGGAATCGGTCATTGGGTGCCTCCCATGTGAGGGGCCATTTCGGTCTTCAAACGTTCGCGGACCCGGTGAAGTGTGACCGCCACAGTGCCCTTCGAGGTGTCGAGGGCCTTGGCGATCTCCTGGTTGTCGAGTCCTTCGAAGTAGCGCAGGGTGAAGATCTCAGCCGATCTTCGGCTCAGACCCGTCACCGCCTGGCGGAGACGCTCATGAAGCTCTCGACCATGCTGGATCGTGTCGGGAAGAGGTGCCTTATCTCGGGTCACCGCTTCGGTGATCCCGTCGAAGGCGACACTCGTCTTGACTCTCTTGGATTGGACGATGTCGAGGGCGGCGTTGGTGGCCGCCCGTCTGAGATAGGGGAGGGCGCCACCGGAGAAATCGGGCGGCGTCGAACGACGGGCGAGACGGATAAAGACGGTCTGAAGCACGTCTTCGGCGTCCTCTGGGTTGCCTGTCACCCGGTAGGCCGACTGCATGACCGCCTTCGAGTGCTCCCGGTAGATCGGCTCCAGCCACTCGGTGGGATCGGGCCTCGAGTTTGCCATCACTGCATGCACGGGTTCCTCCGGTATTCGTTCATCAACCATTGAAACGCCCTTCTGTGCTCGGGATTAACAGGAATCAACCCACAATCTGTGATCTTCGGCCATTGTCCATGAGTATGACCCTCCATG
>CBESWV010000270.1:0-5505 GCA_965533305.1 uncultured bacterium
AAGCTGATGGTCTGGATCGACGCCACCCGCGGCGCCGCAACTTCATCCATGGAACTCGTGCCCTGCGACACCCAGATCGTCCCGACACCCAGCGTCATGACCACCGCGGCGGCGGCGGCTGCCATCCAACCGTAGCCGCGCCGACGAGCGGGGAGTTGGAGATCGCTGAAAGTCGCCGAGACAGCCTCATCGACCACTGCGGCCGCGTCACTGCCGAACTGCTCTTGCCACCATTCCCGGCAGACCGGGCAGGACTCGCTGATGCTCTCGGCCTCAATGGCGGCGGCATCGTCGAGCCGACCCAGCGCGAGGTCGAGTACCAGTCGTCCGTGGTCGGGGCAATTCGGGGAATTCATCATCATCTCCACTAGCAAAGACGCACGAAGACCGTCGAGGTAACGCGGACGAGTCGACTCGCTCCGGCGAGGCGTTGGTTAGGTTATTCTGCGGCAATGGTACCCACAAGAGCCAGCATCGCCGTTGTCACTGGTGCGTCGAGCGGAATCGGGGCGGCGACGGCGCTGGCCCTCGCCGAGAACGGGTGGCGAGTGGTGCTGGTGGCGCGTCGCGCCGACCGCCTCGACGAACTCGCCAACGAAATCGCCGCCGCGGGTGGCAAAGCCCTCGCCGAACCCCTCGACGCCGCCGACGGCTCCTCCGTCGACGCCATGGCCGAGAGGGTCCGCACTGCATGGGGCGCGCCGTCGCTCATCGTCAACTCCGCCGGCGCCGGAATCTGGCGTTTCCTCGAGGAAACCACGACTCGAGAGATCAACTCCATGATCGGCGCACCCTACCTCGCCGCGGCTCACACCACCCGCGCGTTCATTGGCGATATGCTCGCCGCCGATCGTGGTCTGCTGATCCACATTGGCTCGCCGGCTTCGATCATCCCGTGGCCCGGCGCCACCGCCTATACGGCAACGCGGTGGGCGCTCCGCGGTTTGCACGAGGCCCTCCACCAGGATCTCAGAGGCACCGGTGTCTCCACCTCACTGGCCTATTTCGGCGAGGTCTCGAGCGACTATTTCAAGGCCAACCCTGACTCCCATGAACACATCCCAAGCCTGGGCTCTTGGATCCCGGTGAGCACCCCTGAAGCCTGCGCCGAGGTGATTCTCGGCATCGTCCGACGGCCGCGACCGGTGGTTTATCACCCCTTCGCGTTGCGCCTCATGGCATGGACGGCGGCGCTCGCGCCGGGTCCCACGAGATGGCTCATCGCACGGACGGGAAGAAGGCACTGAGCCCGATTCTCATAGGCGCGATGCCCATGGGTGCCCTCGACAGCACGCGGACTTGGTGCCTGGCTCGCTCATCACCGCGAGAAGCTGCCTGACACCGCTCCCATCGCGTTTCCGGTTGAGGGGACTGCGCTACCCTTCAGCCATGGATAACGTCATCAAGTGCGGCTCGTGCGGCGCCGATCTCCCCGAGCGATCGACCATCTGTGCATCGTGCGGCTGGGACCTGACCGCCGCGATTTCGACCCACCCCCGACGATCGGTCTTCGGGCTCCTGGGTTCGGGCGGCTGGAGAGTCCTGGTCTATGGCGCGCTCATCCTCTTGCCGATCCTCGGTTTCGCCCGTCTGCGCGACACCGGGCCCGGTCCGGATCTGTCGACGACTCTCCGTTGGATGGTCTCAGGCGACGACGGCCGGGCCGCGGAGCTCATCACGATTCACCGTGCACATGAGATCGGTGCCGCCGTTTCCCGGTATGCGGTCCGCGAAACCGAGCCCTTCCCCTTCGAGGATGGATGGCAGGACGAACTCGGTCCCTACTCGACCATGAACATTCGCGGATGGATGCCGCTGGTCTTCTTCGGCGCCGACAGTGAAATGGCGCCGGCCTCGGTTCGCGAGTTCTACGAGGTTCGCGAGGTCGACGGTTGGGGCCGAGACTACGTGGTAAGAACCCGCGTCATCAATCGGGGTGACGGCTGGATGACCGATCCCGAGATCGAAGCGGACCTCAAAGCCGGTCTCCAGGCGCGATTCCACACCGTCGATCGACCCAATCTCGGCAACGGCGACTGGCTGCGACTCGAGATTGTTTCGGCTGGAAAGGACGGCGGCTTTGACACCGGGGATGACCTTCGGTTGATCAGCTACAGTCTCATCGCCCGTCCCCTCCGGCTGGCGATCTCACCGGAGAAAGTGCTCAAGCAACACGAGCGCAACTACACCATCGGACCTCAGTACTTCCGTCTCGAAGGCTCGGACTATGATTTCATCGATGCTCGGCTCCTCGCCGAGTATCGGCTGACGAGTTTGTACTAAAGGTATTAGGTATTAGCAATTAGGTATTAGCTTTCATCTCAGATTCTCAGAAAAGCGATGAAAGAATGTGCGATGGTCTACCTAATACCTAACACCAAATACCTAATACCTACCCGAGATTCGCCGCCCATGGCGGTTTGGCCGCGAGATCGTCCTGCAGCGCCCTGACCGTCAGCGGTCCTCGGCGCAGGGTGGCCACCGCCTCGGCGGCGGCGTAGGCGCCGGGGATGGTCGTGAAGTAGGGCACGTTGGCGTCCAGCGCCGCCCGACGGATCGACGGTGCGTCGCGGGCCGCCTTGCGGCCGGCAGCGGTATTGACCACGAGGTCGATCCCGCCCTCGGACAACAGGTGGGGAATGTCGGGATCACCCTGACCAACCTTGAATACCGTCCTGACCTCGGGGAAGCCAGTCTCGTGGAGCATTTTCGCGGTTCCCTCGGTGGCGAGGAGCTCGAATCCGAGTTCCTCGAAGCGCGCAGCTAGAGCCGGCAGACGGGTCTTGTCACGATCGGCAAAGGAGAGCAGCACCTTGCCCTGCTCGGGCAGCCGCCAGCCGGCGGCGAGAGCGGCCTTGGCAAAGGCCTCGCCAAAGGTACGGCCGCGACCCATGACCTCGCCGGTGGAACGCATCTCGGGACCGGGCAGGGGGTCGACCCCCGGGAATCGTTCGAAGGGAAAGACCGGGAGCTTGACCGCCACCTCGGACGGCACACCATCCTGGACCCCGAGTTCGGCGAGGCTGGCGCCGGCACAGACCCTCGCGGCGAGCTCGGCCCAGGGCACCCCGGTGGCGCGTGCGAGGAACGGCACCGTCCGCGAGGCACGGGGGTTGACCTCGATGAGGTAGACCACACCCTCCTGAATGGCGAACTGGACATTCATCAGACCACGCACTCCGAGGGCGAGGGCGAGGAGCCTGACCTGGCGCCTGAGCTCGGCCTGGAGTTCGAGGGGCAGGCTCACCGGCGGGGTCACGGCGCCCGAATCACCCGAGTGGACTCCGGCCTCTTCAATGTGCTCCATGATGCCGCAGATAACGACCCGCTCGCCATCGGCCACGGCGTCGACATCGACTTCCCAGGCCTGTTCGAGGAAGTGGTCGAGAAGAACCGGTCGGTCGGGATCGACGGCGGCCGCACGTTCGAGATACTCGGCGAGCTCGTCGGGACCGTAGACGATCTCCATCGCGCGACCGCCGAGAACATAGGACGGCCTCACCAGAAGCGGGTACCCGAGCTCTTCACCGGCAGCCTCGGCCTGGTCGGCTGACGAGATCATCCTGCCCGGCGGCTGGCGCAGCCCGAGATCGCGCAGCAGCTCCGAGAAACGACCACGATCCTCGGCCCGATCGATGGCGTCACGGGGCGTCCCCCAAATCGGCACATCGTAGTTCTCGAGATCCTCCGCGAGCTTGAGCGGGGTTTGGCCTCCGAGCTGAACGATGACACCAACGGGGCGTTCGGCGGCGCAGATGTCGAGCACGTCCTCGATGTGAAGCGGATCGAAGTGGAGTCGGTCGACGGCGTCGTAGTCGGTGGACACGGTCTCGGGATTGCAGTTGACCATCACCGCCTCGAAGCCCTCGGAGCGGATCCCGGCCACCGCCTCGACACAGCAGGCATCGAACTCGATCCCCTGGCCGATCCGCACCGGTCCCCCACCGAGGATCACCACCGAACGGCGGGCCGCGGGCTGCTCGTCGCGATCGCCGAAGCTGCCGTAGAGATAGGGCGTCCGGGCCTCGAACTCGGCGGCGCAAGTATCGACCCGACGCCGAATCCGGTGCAGCCCGAGATCGAGTCGGCGTTGTCTCTCGGTCTCCTGATCGGTTTTCTGAAGCCGCGCCAGTTGACTGTCGGCAAAGCCGAGACGTTTGGCTGCGAGGCGGGTCGGCTTATCGAGTTCCGGGTCCCGCAACACGGTCTCGGCCGCCACCAATCCACCGACCCGGCGCAGGAACCAGGGGTCGACGGCGGTGATCTCGAAGAGCCGTTCTTTGGTCCAGCCGCGGCGCAGACCCTCGGCGAGCTCCCACAGGCGCTCGGGTGAGGGAATGGCGAGTCTTGCCGCAAGACCGTCGTCGTCCACCGCTCCGAGATCGTCCGGTGCGTCGAGGGAGTCCCGGTCGATCTCGAGCGAGCGGATCGCCTTGAGCAGGGCCTCCTCGAAGGACCGCCCCATGGCGGCGACCTCGCCGACCGCCTTCATGGCGGTGCCGAGAACGGACTCGGCGCCGGGGAACTTCTCGAACGCAAAACGAGGGATCTTGACGACCACATAGTCGAGCGCGGGTTCGAAACTGGCGGGCGTCGTGCCCGTGATGTCGTTGGAGATCTCGTCGAGACGGCGGCCGAGGGCGACCTTGGCCGCGATCCTGGCGATGGGGAAACCCGTCGCCTTGGAGGCCAGCGCCGATGACCGTGAGACCCGCGGGTTCATCTCGATGATGGCGTAACGGCCGTCTTCAGGATTGACCGCGAACTGGACATTGGCCCCGCCGGTGGCGACACCGACAGCGTCGAGGACACAGCGGGCGGCGTCGCGCAACACCTGGTATTCCCGATCGGTGAGGGTCTGGGCTGGGGCGACGGTGATGGAATCGCCGGTATGAACCCCCATGGGGTCGATGTTCTCGATGGAGCAAACGACGACAAACGTCCCCGCCGAGTCGCGCATGACCTCGAGCTCGAATTCCTTCCATCCGATCACCGAGGTCTCCACCAGGACCTGTGTGGTCGGTGAGGCGTCGAGGCCGTGCTGGAGCAGCTCGACAAAAGAATCCCGATCGTGAGCGATGCCTCCGCCCCATCCGCCCAGGGTGAAGGACGGCCGCAGAATGGCAGGCAGGCCGATGGTTTCGAGCGCCGCCAGCCCTTCTTCGATCGAGGTCACGGTAACCGCCGGGAGTACCGGCAGGCCCGCCTCGGTCATGGCTTGACGAAATTCTTCGCGATCCTCGGCGAGCCTGATCGACCGGACCGAGGCGCCGAGAAGCTGGATGCCGAGCCGCTCGAGAACGCCCTCCTCTTCGAGTTCGACCGCCAGATTGAGAGCGGTTTGGCCGCCGAGGGTCGGGATCAGCGCGTCGGGCCGCTCGCGTTCGAGCACCGCGGTGACCGATTGCAGGGTCAGTGGTTCGACATAGCTCCGGTGGGCGAGACGGGCGTCGGTCATGACCGTGGCCGGGTTGGAGTTCACCAGCACGACCCGGCAGCCCTCCT
>CBESWV010000271.1:0-5466 GCA_965533305.1 uncultured bacterium
GCATCCGGTGACCCGGAACACAGGCCGCGCATCCACCGGTGCGGGAAGATATCCTTCCATGAAGCTCAATTACGATCGCGCGATGTCGGCCTTATCTCGAAAACCAATGTCGCCGTGGTGTTTCTCCATCCTCGGGCTGCTTCTGATGATCATCCTGGTGTCTCCCGGTTTGGTGACCGGCGATTCCTTCTATGTCGCCAACGATGGCGACGATGGGAACATCGGCACCGCTCCCGACGACGCGTGGCAGACGCTCTCCCGCGTCAGCGCATCGACGTTCCAACCTGGAGACTCAATTCTTCTCAAGCGCGGCGATGAGTGGTACGAGTCCCTGATGATCCCGTCATCGGGCACCCTCGCCGGCCCCATCGTCTTCGGCAGCTATGGAACCGGGGCCCTGCCGAGGATCCTCGGTTCAATCAAACTGACCGAGTGGAGCCACGTGGCGGGCAACATCTGGGTCGGCGACGCCGAGACGACCGACCCATCGAGAGGCGCGCCCCACGACGGATCCCAGTCGGGGTCCGGTGGCTATCCCGGCGGTGCGTGGTTCGAGGAACTCGACGGCACTGTGACCTGGGGCCACCAGGAGAAGTACATCAACTCGCCGGGTGATTTCGCGGAGCTGACCCGGGAGTACGACTGGGGGTGGTTCGATGACCACATCTATGTCTACTCTGCGATCGATCCCGGACCCGCCTACGTCGGGATGCAGGTCTCTCAGCGGCAGTATGCCGTCGGGATGGCGGACAACGATCCGAAGGAGCACATCGTCATCGATGGTCTGGAGCTGCTCTACACCCAATCCAAGGGGTTCTACGCCGGCTACCCGGCTCGTGAGGCGCACGACCTCACCATCAGAAACTGCCATGTCGGCTTTGTCGGGATCAAGGGTGCGGCGTCGGCCTACGGTCTCGCGGTGTGGTACTCCGACATGCTCATCCGGAACAACGAAATCCACGACTGCGGCCGCCGCAGTGTTTCCTACAACGTCTACGCGACGCGGAACGTCACCTTCGCCAACGTCGTCATCGAGGACAACTCCTTCCATCACGGCTACCACACCACGGGCATCGATATCGCCAACTCGGGGACCGATGCGATGGTCAATTTCGTGGTCCGAAACAACTACTTTGCCGGCGATCCCACCGAGGATCTCGGCGCCGAGGGTGCGTTCAACTCGAATCACATCTGGACCCAGACCAACCCGGGCGGGTCGCTGACGGATTTCTTTTTCTACAACAACATCTTCACCTACTGTCACGGCAAGGGTCTGACCATCAACGGCATCACCAATGCCCACGTCTACTTCAACACGTTCTATGGGGTGAACCCCACCCTTGCCAACTATCAGGCGCAGCTCTACTTCAGCGAGACCGTCACCAACGCCGTGGTCAGAAACAACATCTTCTACAACGATGCCGATCCTTCCTTCAACGGCTATTTCTTCTGCGTCAAGGCCGACAGCGATCACCTCGCCGAGGTCGATTCAGACTTCAATCTGTACTTCACATCGGACCCCGGTGCGGCCATCGTCGACATCGTCGGAATCACGGGCAGCTACAGCATGGCCGAGTGGGAGGCCTACAAGAGCGAGACCGGTTGGGATGCGACCAGCCCATCGCCCGCCGACCCGATCTTCGTCGATGCCCCGGGGGGCGATCTCCACCTGGGCGCCGGGAGCCCGGCCATCGACGCGGGCGAGGTGGTGCCTGGAATCAACGTGGACCATGCCGGGAATCCGCGCAGCGTTCCGCCATCGCTGGGAGCTTATGCCTATGGGTATGGGGATGAGCTCTTCAGCGACGATTTCGAATCGGGCAACGCGAATGGGTGGACGACGGTGGTGCCCTGATCCCGATGGGGCGCGGCGCGGCGATCGCTCGCTCTAGGGAACGAGTGCCGACCAGCCGGTCGTGTCGCTGGACTCGAAACCGTCGGCAAAGAGGCGCAGCAGACCAGGGCCGTGGCTCGCATGAAGGCACCTTTTTGTCGTTTCGTACGTATCTTTTCTCGAAGTGACATTTTTCTTAAGGACTATTCGGTGGCGCGCCAGGATACGTCGAAACCGCTCCGATTCGATTCCTCCATGCCACAATGGCCTGCAAGATTCCGGTGGAGAAAATCATGGCTGAGGATCGCGAAGCCGAGGTGACCGAGATCGTCGCCCGTCTCAAGCAGGCGGGGGGATCCGATCGAGCATCGGCCGAGGAGCTTCTGCCGTACGTCTATGACGAGCTTCGCATGCTGGCGCGGAGGTATCTCAGCCGCGAGCGGCCCGGTCACACCTTGCAGCCAACCGCATTGGTCCACGAGGCGTATATCAAACTGGTGGATCAATCAAAGATGGACTGGCAGGGACGAACCCACTTCTTCGCCGTCGGCGCCAAGGTCATGCGCCATCTGCTCATCGACCACGCACGGGGCAAGGGGCGGGCCAAACGCGGCGGCGATCGACAGAAGGTGACTCTGGCCGACGGCCTGACGCCCTTCGCAGGCCGAGAGCTCGACACCGAGGATCTCCTCGCCTTGAACGAGGGTCTCGACAAATTGGCCGAGCTCGATCCACGTCAAGCGAAGGTGGTCGAACTGCGGTTCTTCGGCGGGCTGACGGTTCCCGAAGTGGCCCTCGTCCTCGATGTGTCCCGGCGAACCATCGAGGGAGACTGGACGCACGCGCGTGCGTGGCTGAAAAGAGAACTTTCGCGGAGAGGTGAAGCTTGAGCTCGGAACATCACGCCAAAGTGAAGGCGCTCTTTGTCGCAGCCTGCGAGCTGCCGCCCGGACAGCGCCTCGAGTTTCTTCAGCGCGAGTGCGGATCAAACCATGCGCTCTCAGATGAGGTACAGGAGCTCCTGAGATACCACCAGGCCGAGACAACGCAAGAGAGTTCGAGATCAACGGCGATGCTCGACGATCTCGAATCCATCGTCAATTTCAAGGTCCTGCAGCGGATCGGCGAGGGCGGAATGGGGGAGGTCTACGAGGCGGAGCAGACCCACCCGATCCGGCGCCGGGTGGCTCTCAAGGTCATCAAGTGGGGGATGGACACCAAGGAGGTTCTTGCGCGGTTCGAATCCGAGCGGCAGGCCTTGGCTTTAATGAACCACCCCAACATCGCCAAGGTCCACGACGCGGGGATGACCGAAAGCGGCCGGCCCTTTTTCTCCATGGAGTATGTCAAGGGTGTGCCGCTCACTGACTACTGCGACACCCACAGACTGAGCACAGAGCAGCGATTGCAGATCTTCATTCAGGTGTGTATGGGCGTGCAACACGCCCACCAGCGGGGTGTGATCCATCGCGACATCAAACCGTCGAACATACTGGTGATGATCCAGGACGACGAGGCGGTTCCCAAAATCATCGATTTCGGAATCGCCAAGGCAACCTCGCAGCGGCTCACCGAACGGACCGTCTTCACCGAGCTGGGTCAGTGGATCGGCACCCCCGAGTACATGAGCCCCGAACAGGCCGAGATGACGGGTCTCGACATCGACACCCGAACCGATGTCTACTCGCTGGGCGTCGTTCTCTACGAGTTGCTTGTCGGGGCGCAGCCCTTCGATTCCACCACCCTGAGAAGCGCCGGGTTCGATGAAATGCGGCGCAGGATTCGTGAAGAGGAGCCGCTCCGACCATCGACCCGGCTGACCCATGGCGACTGCGATTCCGATGTGGCGGCCGAGCGCCGCCGGACCAGCGCGACGAATCTCGCGCGTGAACTCAAGGGCGATCTCGACTGGATCGTCATGAAGGCCCTCGAGAAGGACCGGACACGGCGCTACGCCACACCCATGGAACTGGCTGCGGATGTCCAGCGCCACATGGATGACGAGCCGGTGGAGGCGAGTCCGCCGAGCACCGGCTACCGGCTGAAGAAGTTCGTGCGTCGAAACCGGGTGGCGGTCGCCACCGCATCCCTGGTGGTGACGGCTTTGATCCTCGGCACCATCGGTACGGGCATCGGGATGGTGCGGGCGAAGCGCGAGGCTCGGACCGCGCAACAGGTGATCCAGTTGATGTCCGAGGTTCTGGGCGGGATGAATCCGACGGGGGCCTACGGCCACACCGAGTCCATCGACGAGGTCCTCGATCGTGGTGTGGAACAGATCGATCAGACCCTCCAGGGGCAGCCGCTCGTAGAGGCCTACCTCAAAGACCTCATTGGGCGCGTCTACATGGGAATGGGAGAGTTCCTCAAAGCTCGGCCCGTACTCGAGGATGCCTATGCCATCAGGCTCGCCGAGCTTGGAGACTCCGTTTCCTCGGTCGGGGACAGCCTCGACATCCTCGGCGTCGCACGAATGCTCACCGGAGACTACAAAGATGCGCTCGCTGTCCTCGAAGAAGCGGTGGTGGTCTACGAAGGCACGGTTGGGCCCGATCACGGCGCCGTCGGCTACACCTTGACCAATATCTGTTATGTCCAATGGCGTCTGGGTAACTACGACAAGGCGATGGACTACTGCGACCAGGCGATCGCCAATCTCGAACGCAACTTCGGGGTTGACGGTCTCGCCGTGGCGACTCCGCTTTTCAACCAGGCGATCGTGCTGCGGGAGTTGGGCGAGCACCGGCAGGCCCTGGCGGTTTCAAGGCGCGCCCTGTCGATTCGAGAGACTCACCTCGGCCCGGATCACACCGCCGTCGGTTGGGCGCTGCACGATCTCGCCCTGTGCCACGAGTTCATCGGAGAGTACGACACCGCTCGCGCCCTCCAGGAGCGGGCCATGGCCATCCAGATCGAGGCGCTCGGTCCCGAGAGCAACGCGGTATCCATGTCGCTGACGCGGCTGGCGGTGGCGAAAAAGGCCGATGGAGACCTCGAGGCGGCCCGGGACATGTTTCAGCGGGCCCTCGAGATCCGGGAGAACGCCATGGGCGTCGACCATCCCGATCTCGTGTGGCTCCTCCTGCCCTACGCGCATCTGTTGCGGGACCTCGGTGAAGAGCCCGCCGCGCGGCGAATGTTCGAGCGCAACATTGCCGTTGCGGAGAAGTGGTACGGATCCCGGCACATGGAAACGGCGGTTGCCCTGGCCGGCCTCGCGTACCACGAATATGCCGTGGGGAACGTGGGGGAGGCCCACGAGCTCATGGAGCGAAGCCTGGAAACCCAGATCCGCGTTGTCGGCGCGCAGGCCCGGCGGCTCGGGATCACGTACTACAACCTCGCCTGCATCAATGCCATCGAGGGCCATCGCGGTGACGCGTTGGCCAACCTCCAACTCGCCCTCGACACCGGTTGGTCGTGGGGCGGGTTCGAGACCGACACCGATCTCGATTCGCTCCGAGGAGATCCCGAGTTCGAGACGATGGCGGAAGAGATCCGGCGAAGGCTCGACGCCGGGGAGTGATCTGCGGGCGTCCCAACCGCACCACAATGGATCTCGGCCCTTTGTAGTGCCGGCGTCTCGCCGGCACAGAGACCACTAACCATCGGGAACGAGGGTTTTTGCAAGA
>CBESWV010000272.1:0-5411 GCA_965533305.1 uncultured bacterium
GGCTGCACCGCGCCCCAGCGAGACGAGAATCAGCTCCACGCCGCGGTGGTCGAACTCGTCGCCCTCGACGGCGCCGAGATCAAGTACTCCACGGTTCAGAACTGGTACCCCGGCGACAAGGAGACCGGCGCCGGCGGGATTTACAATTTCGTCACCAAACGCGGAATCTGCGGAAAACGATCGAAGATCTCTTGGACCCAGGTGGAGACCGGTTCGGCCATCACCTGGAAATACCCCAGCGTCATCCTCAAGGGCGACGACTCGGTGGGTGAGTTCTACTCGGTGGCCCTGACCTCCGGTCGCCAACAGGCCGACACCGGATCCAAGATGATCCACCTCGGCAAGAACACCTCGTCGACCATCATCTCCAAGGGAATCTCGGCCGGCAGGGGCCAGAACACCTACCGCGGTCAGGTCAAGGTGACCAAGAAGGCCGACAACGCCCGCAATTTCTCGCAGTGCGACTCCATGCTCATCGGCGAGGACTGCGGAGCCCACACGTTCCCCTACATCGAAATCTCCAACCCGACTGCTCAGATGGAGCACGAGGCCACCACCTCGAAGATTGGGGAGGATCAGATCTTCTACTGCAACCAGCGCGGCATCACCACCGAGGACGCCGTGTCCATGATCGTCAACGGCTTCTGCAAGGAAGTCTTCAAAGAGCTGCCCATGGAGTTCGCGGTCGAAGCCCAAAAATTGCTTGGCGTGTCCCTCGAGGGAAGCGTCGGGTAGCGTATCGATCCCGATCCCGATCCCGATCCCGAAAGGGCCTCGCGGGTTCGGGATCGGGATCGGGATCGAATCAAAGACAAAACCGGAGAACCGAAATGCTGAAACTGAAAAACCTCCACGTATCGATCGACGGCACCGAAATCCTCAAGGGCATCGACCTCGAGATCAAACCCGGCGAGGTCCACGCCATCATGGGCCCCAACGGCTCGGGCAAGAGCACGCTCGCCAGTGTCCTCGCCGGCCGTGAGGAGTACGAGATCACCGATGGTGAGATCGTCTACTCCGGCCAGGACCTCACCGAACTCGACGCCGAAACCCGCGCCCGCGAGGGCATCTTCCTCGCCTTTCAATACCCGGTGGAGATCCCAGGCGTGTCCAACACCTACTTCCTGCGCTCGGCGCTGAACGCCATCCGCGACCATCGTGGGGAGTCGCCCCTCGACGCCATGGACTTCCTCAAGCTCATCAAGGAGAAGGCCAAGATCGTCAAGCTCGACGAGGGTCTGCTCAAACGCCCGGTCAACGAAGGCTTCTCAGGCGGTGAGAAGAAACGCAATGAGATCTTCCACATGGCGGTGCTCGAGCCCAAGCTGGCAATTCTCGACGAGACCGACTCCGGCCTCGACATCGACGCCCTGAGAATCGTCGCCGAAGGAGTCAACGCGCTCAGGAACGACGATCGTTCGTTTGTGTTGATCACCCACTACCAACGTTTGCTCAACTACATCGTCCCCGATTTCGTGCATGTCCTGATGGATGGCAAGATCGTCCGTTCCGGCGGCCGCGAACTCGCCCTCCAGCTTGAGGACCAGGGCTATGACTGGCTCGAGAAAGAGCCCGTCGCGGCCGTGGTCTGAGGCACGCTCATGAGAACCGCCACAACCGCCGCGACTTTTGTAGAAGGCCTTGATGCCGGCATCGGCAGCATCGAGGGTGAGTCCGAGGCCGTCCTCGCGCTGCGCTTCGAGGGCAGCCGCGCCTTCGCCGCCGCCGGCGTGCCGACCCCGAAGCAGGAGGCGTGGCGTTTCACCAACCTCAAGGACCTCGCGGCGACGCCGCACGACTTCGGCGGGCCCGCCACCGCCGACATCACCCCGTGGCAACTCACCGACAGCCACCGGCTGGTCTTTGTCAACGGTCGCTTCGCCGACGAACTTTCCCACGTCGGCGATCTCCCCGAGGGCGTCACCATCAGTCCCCTTGCCACCGCACTGGCCACGGAGAACGAGCGCGCGGCCTTCGCCCTGGGCAAAGGCGTCGACCTCGAGAGCCATCCGTTCGCGGCTCTCAATACCGCGAATTTCGTCGATGGCGCGTTCATCAACCTCAGCCGTGGCGCCATCGTCGACAAACCCATCCACCTCCTATTCGTGGCGGTGGGCGGTGACCGACCGACCTGGTCCGCGCCCCGGAACGTCATCTCCGCGGATCCCACCTCCGAGGCCACCATCGTCGAGCACTACGTCGGCACCGGCGGCGAGACCCTGACCGTGCCGGTGACCGAGTTTTACCTCGGCCCCGGCGCCGTCGTCAAACACATCCGCCTCCAGGAGGAAAGCCGCCACGCCCGCCACATCGCGCTCCAGACGAGCCGCCAAGGTCGCGACAGCCGTCTCGAGTCGGTGGCGCTCAACGTGGGAGCGGCGCTGGCGCGAACCAACATCGACGCCGAACTCAACGCCCCCGGGGCGCACGCCTCCCTCGACGGTCTCTATCTCGTCGAGGACAGCCAACACACGGACAGCCAGCTCAAGGTCCGCCACGCGGCGCCGCACTGTACGAGTCACGAGCTCTACAAGGGCGTTCTCGATGGGAAGTCGCGCGCGGTCTTCTCAGGCCGGATCGTCGTCGATCCGGGCGCTCAGAAGACCGACGCCATCCAATCCAACCGGAACCTCCTGCTGTCGGCCGGCGCGCTGGTCAATTCCAACCCCCAGCTCGAGATCCTCGCCGATGACGTCCGCTGCACCCACGGCTCGACAGTCGGCCGCCTCGACGAGGAGGCCATCTTCTATCTCCGATCGCGCGGCATCGGCCGGGCAACCGCCGAGAGCCTGCTCACGTACGCCTTTGCCGCAGAGGTCGTCCAACAGATCCCCATCGCGGAGGTCCGCGAGCGGATGGAACGCCACCTCGTCGAGCGCCTCCCCCAGGGCGAGCTCGCCAGGGAGGCCTTCTGATGACCCCGCAGGTGGCCGCCGCGACCAGCGTCGGATTCGATATCGAGAAAATCCGGGCTGATTTCCCGGCCCTCCACCAGGAGGTGCACGACCGGCCGCTGGTCTACCTCGACAACGCAGCGACAACTCAGAAGCCGCGCCAGGTCATCGACGCGGTCACCCATTTCTACGAGCACGACTGCGCCAACGTCCACCGCGGCGTCCACCTGCTCTCGCAGCGCGCGACGGTGGCGTACGAGAAGGCACGCACCACCATCAAGAGCCACCTCGGGGCGACCGACAGCCGTGAGATCGTCTTCACCCGCGGCACCACCGAGGCCATCAACCTGGTGGCTTCGAGCTTCGTCAAACCGAGGCTGCAGGCCGGCGATGAGATTCTCATCACCTGGATGGAGCACCACTCCAACATCGTGCCCTGGCAGATGCTGTGCGAGGCAACGGGCGCAGTGCTCAAGGTGGTGCCCATCACCGATTCCGGCGAGCTCGAGCTCGACCGCTACGTAGAGATGCTGTCGGAGAAAACCAAGATCGTCGGCGTGGTCCACGTCTCCAACGCGCTGGGCACCGTCAACCCGGTCAAGGAGATGATCGAGATGGCGCACGCCAAGGACATCCCCGTCCTCGTAGATGGCGCCCAGGCGGTGCCCCACGGTGCAGTGGATGTCCGCGACCTCGACTGTGACTTCTACGCGTTTTCGGGTCACAAAGCCTACGGCCCCACCGGGATTGGCGCGCTCTTCGGCAAACGCGAACACCTGCTCGAGATGGTTCCCTACCAGGGCGGCGGCGACATGATCCTCTCGGTGAGTTGGGACGAGACCCTCTATGCCGAGCCGCCCCACCGCTTCGAGGCGGGAACACCCAATATCGAAGGAGCCATTGGTCTCGCCGCGGCCCTCGACTATCTCGAGAATCTCGGGCCCGACGCCATCGCCGCCCACGAGGCCGAACTCCTCGACACCGCAACGGCGGCGGTCCTCGCGGTCTCCGGTATCCGTCTCATCGGCGCCGCCGAGCACCGTGCGGGCGCGCTCTCCTTTGTCATGGACGGGGTCCACCCGCACGACATCGGCACCATCCTCGACAGCGAAGGCGTCGCCATCCGCGCGGGCCACCACTGCGCCCAGCCGGTGATGCAGCGATTCAATATTTCAGCAACGGTGCGGGCCTCCTTCGGGGTCTACAACACGATGGACGAGGTGCAGCGACTCGCCGAGGGACTGCACAAGGTCAAGGAGGTCTTCGGCTAATGTCGGACATGCGCGAGCTTTACCAGGAAATCATCCTCGATCACAACAAGCGGCCGCGAAACTGCTATGTCATGGACTGCGCAAATAAATCGGCCGATGGCCACAACCCGCTCTGCGGCGACACGGTCAAGGTCTATCTCCGAATCGAAGACGGGGTGATCAAGGAAATCAGCTTCCAGGGCGCCGGATGCGCCATCTGCACCGCCTCGACCTCGCTCATGACCGAGTCGGTCACAGGCAAATCCGTCGAGGAAGCCAAAAGCATCTTTGACGAGTTCCACCACATGCTCACAGGAGTCGCCGAGGAGCAGGGCCTCGAACTCGGCAAGCTCCAGGTCTTCGAAGGTGTCCGCGAGTACCCGGTGCGGGTCAAGTGCGCAACCCTCGCGTGGCACACGTTGAATGCAGCGATGGAAGGCGAAGACGATTCGGCCACAACCGAGTGACTTTCAACCGATCCCGATCCCGTTCCCGATCCCGATCCCGTAACGCCATATCGGGAACGGGATCGAGATCGGGAACGGGATCGATCACACAGGCGACGAGGATCCCGCAATGACCAACCCCATCAAACAACAGGTAATCGCCGCCATTCAGACCGTCTACGACCCCGAGATTCCCATCAACATCTGGGAGGTCGGGCTCATCTACGAGGTCAACGTCGATGACGACGGCAAGGCCCATGTGCTCATGACCCTGACCTCGCCCAACTGTCCCGTAGCCGAGTCCCTGCCCACCGAGGTCAAGGATGCGGTCGCGGCGGTCGATGGTGTCACCGAGTCCGAGGTCGAGATCACCTGGGACCCACCGTGGGACCCGGAGATGATGAGCGAAGCTGCACAGCTGGAGCTGGGATTCTACTGACAATTCGTCGGACGAATTATCGGCAGGCCCCAAGGGCCTGCATTCGGACAGCCGACCCTCAGCGGCACGATGCCACCACTGATACTCATCGTTGAGCCGATCCGCCTACGGGTTCGTCGAATCGGTCATCCGACGCAATAGATCGGTCCCAACTGGCTGTCGATGAGGGTGGTGAACGATCGTTTGGTCACCTGCATCGTTGTCACCCTTTCACCACACTCAACGGCTCACCCACGGCGCGTCCGGATGCCGGCCGAAGGAGCGTCAACACCAACAAGACCAATCCCGAGGCCCCTATGCCGTAGAACACCGGATCCAGTGGGAGAGGGGCATCGACCGCGGCCAGCCATACCGTCAGGGACCCGCCCATGACGATGCTCCA
>CBESWV010000273.1:0-5375 GCA_965533305.1 uncultured bacterium
AGACCACGGACCATCGGGAAACAGGGTTTTTGCAAGAGGCTCAGCTTATGGCTCTAGCCCTCCTGCAGAATTCCCTTCATCACTTCGGCAAACTGACCCGGGGGAAGATAGCCGTTGATCCGGCCCCGCTCTTTGCCGTCGGGAGAGAAGACCAGCACCGTCGGCAGGCTCTCGACCCCGTATTCGTCGGAGAGCTCACGCCCCGCGTTGTCGACATCCAAGGTCAGGGGAATCATCGAGTCGGCAATCAGCGACATGACCGAGCTGTCCCGGTAGGTTGTGGATTCGAGTTTCTTGCACCAGACACACCACTCGGCCTCAAAACTGACCAACACGGGCTTTCCCTCGGTCTTGGCCCGGGCAAATGCGGAGTCCCAGCTCTCTTCCCAATTCAGGTGAGTCAGGTGGGATGACACTGCCTCGAACGCGGCCTTCGTCGGTCCGTCACCGACCGGGTCCGCACCGCAGGCCGTCAGGGATCCCATCACCATGAGCGCACCGATCACCACGCTTGTTTTTGTTCTGTAGAGTTTCATGAGGCCTCCCGTTGGCGGCGGGGATTATATCACCGCCTGGCTATACAGTATGAACCTCGCGGCTCATTGGTAACACAGGGCGGAAGTTATCTTGCACGCCCGCGCCTACAGTGACATCATCCGCTCATGCCGAGCAAGACTCTCTCACTGTTCCACCGAGTCGAAAGCGCCCTCGAGACCATCGCCCTGGGCTCGACTCCGCTCGACATTATCCACGACACATCGGAGTTCCTGGCCGCGAATTTCGCGGATGACCTCGGCATTACCGGCGGTCGAATCTACGTCCACTCGGATGGCAGCTATGAACTGGTCAAGGGCTTCGGTGACGCGACCGACGCTCCGATCGGCCGGCGTATCTGGAAGACCTATCCACCCTTCGAGAAGATGCTTGAGACCGGCGTCGTGGTCATGAAACGCGACGACGAACGCCTCGACCCCGGCCTCGAGCACGAACTCGGCACCCGCGAGTGGTTTGCCGCCATCGCGGTCTCGGACGGCCAGTACGTCCTGTCCTTCGATGTCGACAACCCCACCGATGACCACGAGGATCTCCACCGAACCCTCAACATCATCCGTCTCGCCGTCAACCAGAAACTCCGCGAGGAGCGGATGGTCGCCATCATGGAGGAAGCCCGACAGATCCAGAACTCGATCCTGCCGCGCCACCTCCCCAAACCAGGGGACTTTGAGATCGCCGCCCGCAGCGTCGCCGCCGAGGTCGTCGGCGGCGACTTCTACGACGTCATCGTGCTCGATGACGATGTCTTCAATGTCGTCATCGCCGATGCCACCGGCCACGGCCTGCCCGCCGCCCTCCAGGTGCGGGACGTTTTTACCGGTCTCCGCATGGCCCTGTCGCGCGAGTTCAAGCTCACACGCACCCTGGAGAGACTCAACAACATCATCCACCGCAGCCGCCTCGCCACCAAATTCGTCTCCCTGGTGTTGGTCGAGTTCAACCTTACCGGCACGGTGATCTACAGCAACGCAGGGCACCCGTGGCCGATCCTGATGCGAGCCGATGGATCGATCGCGCGACTCGACAAGGGTGGCCCGATCCTCGGTCCAATCCCTGATGCGGCCTACTCCATCGGCATCGATTCCATGGAACCGGGCGATGCGTTGATTCTCTTCACCGACGGACTCAGCGAAGCGACCGAGGACGGCGATGAGGAATACGGCATCGATCGTCTCATCCACGTCGCCCGCACCAATCGTCATCTCGACCCGGCGGCCATGGTCGACCGTATCTTCACCGAAGTCGCCGATTTCTCCCAGCGCACTACGCCCGAAGACGACCAGACGGTCGTCGTCATCAAACGAATGCTCCCCGAACCCGAAGAGGCCCTCGCATGATCGACTTCACCCCAAGCTCGTTCTTCGATCTCAACTGCTTTGCCCATCGCGATCTCTTTGCCGATGATGAGGCCGTGTGGAACGCCCTGGGTCAACGCCTCGTTGCCTATCTCGACGCGTGGACTGAATGGGACATCGCCTGCGATCTTCCCGCAGGGGTCCACCTGCTCGGCGATCGGATCTCCATGGCCGCCGACTGCAAGGTGGAACCGGGCGCGGTCATCGTCGGACCGGCGATCATCGCCGGTGGCGTGTCGATCCGAACCGGCGCTTATGTTCGTCAGAATGTGATCCTCGCAGAAGGCTCGCTCGTGGGCGCCCACTCGGAGGTCAAAGGTTCGGTGCTGCTGCCCGGCGCAAAGGCGCCCCACCAAGCCTATGTCGGCGACTCGATCCTCGGCCGCAATGTCAACCTGGGCGCCGGCACGATCTGCTCAAACGTCAAGAACATCGGCAGCGAAGTCACGTTCAGGGCCGACGGTGAGGTCGTCAAGACGGGTCTGAGGAAGTTCGGAGCTGTGCTCGGCGACGAGTGCAAGACCGGATGCAACACAGTGTTGAACCCCGGGGTGGTCATGGGTCCGGGATCGGTGACCTATACCAACGCGAGCCTCCGCGGTGGCTACTACCCGGCCGGAACCCTCGTGAAGGTGCGGCAGGAGCAGCGATTGGTGGAGATGGATAAGCTGCGTCGGTAGTTCAGGTATTAGGTGTTAGGTATTAGGTATAGTCCATCGCAGGACCGTCGCAACCACGAAGACATAAAGATACGAAGGACTTGCGAAGTTTTCTTGACCGGAGCGAATCTGAAGGTGGGCCAAGGCCCGCCCTACGGCCAGGCAGAACGCTAGCCCTCACAACATCGCAATCGATGCTCGTTTTTTTGTAGCGCCGACGGGACGTCGGCGTCAGTGTCGACGAGGTTCGGTCTCGACGCCCACGAGACGCCTGCGCTCAACAAAGGTGCGAACCCGTGGAATCGCTATTGCGTTCCCGCTGCTTCGGCCGCGGCGGCTGCGGCTTCCTCGGCAGCGATGGCCACCGCTTCTGCCTTGGTGGGAGTTGGCTTCAGCCTTTCGTCCGCGGCCGCCATGGACATGGAATCAGGCATGGGCTCGCCCGGCTTGGGCTCGTAGAACGGGAGCTGGAACGGCCACGGCAGCTCGCGCAGAGGAATCTCCTGCTCGCGACACGGCTCGCTCGGCTCGGTGCCGTCGAGGAATGCCTCGAGCACGACCGAGGTCTGTTGGCTGCACGGCGGCACCGCGCGCTCGCCGGTGTAGGCATCGACGGGTGTGAAGACCACCCCCGCCGGCACTGAGAAATCCTCGGCCCGTGTCGCCTCATCGAGGGTGTCGAGATAACCCTTCATGAACTCGTTCCAGATCGGCTGCGCCGCCCTGGCGCCGGTCATCTTCTTGCCGATGGATTCCTTGCGGTCGCGACCCACCCAGACCCCGACGGTCATCCGGGGAGAAAAACCGACAAACCAGGCATCGGAGTAGTCATCGGTGGTGCCGGTTTTTCCGGCAAGATTGGCGTCGAGCCGACGCGCCGATTGCCCGGTCCCGCGTTCGATGACCCCCCTCAGCACATGGAGCGCCAAATAGGTGGCCGGGGCCGACATGATGGGCTTGATCCGCGGATAGAAACGCTCCAGCGGACGGCCGTCGCGGTCATAGACCTCGGAGATGAAGTAGGGCTCGGGCAGCTCACCGAGATTGGCGATGGCCGAATAGGCGCGGACCAGATCGACGAGGCGAACCCCGAGGGAACCCAGTGCGAGTGAGGGATAAGGGTGAAGCTCGGTGGAGATGCCGAATCGGCGGGCAGTCTCCACCACCTGCTCGGAGCCGACCAACTGCTGCAGCTTGACCGCAGTCGCGTTGTAGCTGAGCTCCAGGGCTCTGCGCAGAGTCGTGATCCCGTAATAGACGTTGTGGTAGTTCTTTGGACAGTAGGTCAGTTCACCCGTGCCGTCCGGCAGCAGAAAGGGTCCGTCGAAAAGGGTGTCCGCCGGCGAATAACCCTGTTGAAAGGCCGTGAGATACACAAAGGGTTTGAACGCCGATCCACACTGGAGGCTCGACTGCACCGCCCGGTTGAACTCCGAGCGTTCGAAGTCGAAACCGCCGACCATCGCCCGGATGGCGCCGGTCTGGTTGTCCATGGCGATGAGGGCACCCTCGATCTCGGGTTCCTGGAGCAGCGCCACGGGGATCACCGTCTCAGCCTCCTCGGGGAGCTCCTCGGGCAAACGGACAAATACCAGATCACCGACATCGAGCAGCCGCTTCATGGACACGGCGCCGGTCCACTTGACGGCCTCCATATCGAGCCGTGCGCGATGGTCGCCGAACCGGAGCATCGCCTCCCGCCGACCGACTTCAACCACCACCGCGTGGATCATGGCGTTCGGTGTGAGCTCGAGTTGCCGCCATGACGGGTGTTGGTATTCCTCCACGTCCTCGATGTCTTCCCCTTCGAGTACATTCGGCGGCGGTCGCCAGCCGATAAAGATCATCTCGAGCCTGACCAGCCATTCACGAACGGATTTCTCGGCGAGTTGTTGGAGATACGGGTCCATGGTGAGGTGGACCTGAAGACCCTCCTTGTACAGAGTATTGGTGCCGTACCGTTGTTCGATCTCCTTGCGCGCCTCTTCGAGGAAATACGCCCCCGAGTCCACTCGGTCGCGATGGAGGGCGACCTCGAGGGACTCAGCAACCGCCTCGGCGCGCTGATCGGCATCGATATAGCCCTGTTCGAGCATCCGGTCGAGCACCTTGTTGCGTCGGGCGAGGGCGTTCTCGGGTCGCTTGATGGGGTTGTAGAGATTGTTGGCGCTGGGGATCATCCCGGCGAGGAGCGCCGCCTCGGCCAACGAAATTTCCATCGCCGGCTTGTTGAAGTAGAGCAGCGATGCGGCCTCCACCCCATAGGCGCCGTGACCGAAGAAGACCTGATTGGCGTACATCGTGAGGATCTGATCTTTGGAAAAGCGCTTTTCGATATCGATGGCGAGCAGAGCCTCCTTCGCCTTGCGGCTGACCGTCCGCTCACGTTCGAGAAAGAGGTTGAGGGCGAGTTGCTGGGTCAGGGTCGACGCCCCGCCGCGGGAGCCGAGTTTGCGGTCACGCAAGCTGTACCACACGGCTCGGGTCACCGCTTGAGGATCGACCCCGCCGTGGTTGTAGAAATCAGCGTCCTCGATGGCGACGATGGCCTTCTTGAGGTGTTCCGGAATGTCTTCGGGTTTGAGTTCGACCCGTTGTTCCACGGCCCACGAGGCCATCTCGGACCCATCATCGGCGTAGACATGGGTCGCGGTGGCGGGTCGAAAGGTGTCGAGGATATCGACCTGCGGCACGTGCAGAAACTGCGCCACGACCCAGCCGGCCAGGGCGCCCACGAGCACGCCGGCGACGATCCCGATCGAGACGAACTTGAGCAGCCGAAGAAGCTTCTCGCGCATGCCGACAG
>CBESWV010000274.1:0-5372 GCA_965533305.1 uncultured bacterium
ACCCGTTCAGCGGGGCGTTGTTGTCACTCAACATACTCTCTTTCATCGGGGGACCTCCTTCGGTTCGCTTCGCTCTCTCATGGTTTGAGGGGGCACTCTCGGCCACCCGCGACGGGAGCATCAATCTCAGAGGCGCGCAACCCGGTAGCGAGCGGCGAGCTCGTGGTCGAGGACCCGTACCCGTCCACCATTGAACTAAATCTGCAAAGCAGTGCCTGACACCTTCAACCGAATGTGCGAACCCGGCACCGCTAGAGCCTCTTCAGAACTCTCTCGGTTTTGCGAAACCCTTTCGCATTGCTACTTTCCTCACCCCGACATACACTTCAAGCATGTAAACACATCGAAACAACACGAACAGGGGGTGGAGATCATGCGTACACCGATTTTCGTCTTGGGCGCCATCGCGATTCTCGTCGCGGTTCCAGTCATGGGTGGATTCGCGGGCTCGGACCTTTACGTCGCCTCGATTGGTCAGGGAAGCGGGGCCGGCGGATCCGAGTGGAAGACAACCGTGTGGCTCCACAACCCTGGCCCGAGCGCAGCGGATTGCGAGATTTCCTTTCTCTTGCGCAACCAGGGGAATCCGAATCCGGATGTCTACCTGGTCACCGTCCAACCCGGGAAGACCAGGGTCTGGGATAACGTGGTTCCCACCCTGTTTGGCACCACCGGGTACGGGGCACTTCGAATCACCTGCAACTCCGATGTGGTGGTCAACTCGAGAATCTTCAACGACCCGGGGAACGACCCCGCCGACACCCAGGGCCAGCTCTTCAGCGCCGTCCCGGCCAGCTTCGCTATCGGACTCGGTGAGTCCACCGATGTCCTCGGGGTCAACCAGGACGACAAAGAGGCCTTCCGCTACAACTTCGGATTCGTCGAAACCAAAGGCCAGAACGTGACGGTGGCGGCGACCCTCTTCGATGGCGACGGAACCGCTCTCGGTGCCCGCAGCTTCATTCTGCAGGGCAACCAGCCGCTCCAGTTCAACATCGTCGATCTCGGTGCAGGGGCGAAACCCACCGGAAACGGCCGTCTGCACGTCGCAGTCGTCTCCGGCAACGGTGAGGTCATCGTCTTTGGATCGGGCATCGCCAATACCTCGCAGGATCCGTCTACTTTCGAGATGACCATGCAGACTGACGCGGCCATCCCGGGTGAGGGCGACATCACCGCCGTCAATGCCGGTGATGGCCTCGCCGGCGGCGGTACCACCGGCGACGTCACCCTGTCCATCGCCGACCTCGGCGTGACGACGCCCAAGCTCGCAAATAATGCGGTGGCAACCGCAAAGATCCAGGACGCGGCCATCACCACAGTCAAGATCTCCTCCGCCGGCGCCCAGCCCGGGCAGGTACTCAAGTTCGACTGCGGCGAGGTGTGCTGGGAGGATGATCTGAATGGCAATTTGTACCTGCCGTACACGGGCAGCGCCACCGATCCGTCCTATCTGTTCGATCTCACCAACACCTCGACCGGCGCATCCGGTGGCGCCATCCGTGCGACTACCACCGGTGGCATGGCGCTCTACGCCCAACAGCTCGGCTCCGGTCGCGCGGCCCAGTTCGTCGGCGGCACGAGCAACACGGACGCGCTTGTATTGATCAGAAGTAACGGAACAGGCGAGGGTCTGATCGTGAGCCAGCAGGGTCCTGAAGGATCTGCAGGATGGTTCGACAACCACAACCAGGGCAACTCCAGTCCGGCGCTCATCGGCCAAACATGGAGCAACATGAACACCGCTTCCGGGGTGAGAGGGTGGTCCATGGCGACCACCGGGATGGTCTACGGGGTTCTGGGTACGACAGAGTCAACCGCCACCAACGCCGCCGGCGTGCGTGGCGAAGGGGACTACATGGGCACCCAAGGCGTCGCCAACTCCTCCACCGGCGAGACCTCAGGGGTCTGGGGCTGGGCTGCGAGCGCCGACGGTGCGGGGGTGCGGGGCCAAGCCAACGCCGGCCACGGCGTTTTCGGCCACTCAAACGGCGACTGGAACTGGCGATCAGGAGTTTTCGGCCAGGCCACAATGGGCCACGCCAACGGTGTCACCGGCTGGAACACCGGCGCCGGCAACGGTGTCTACGCCTGGAGCCAAACCGGCACGGCGATCGTTGCCAAAGGCGGCGGCAGCGTGCTCATGGAGGTCTATGAACGCGCCACCGACAACCGGCGCTTCAGGGTCGACAGCAACGGCCACGTCTACGCCGATGGAACCTTCCACTCGGGCGGCGCCGACTTCGCCGAGATGTACCCGTCATCCGAGCTCCTCGAGCCGGGCACCGTGGTCGCCATCGGACCCGACGGAAGCGCCATTCGGGCGACCGCCGAGCGGGCCAGCGCGGTGATGGGCGTAGTGGCCTCCAATCCGTCCATCATCGGCAACTCGCCCGACGAACCCGGCGCACATGAGGGCCACGTCCCGATAGCTATTCTGGGCATCGTCGATGTCAAGGTCACCGATCGCTCGGGGAGCATTCGTCCCGGTGATCTGCTCACGGTCGGCGAGGTCCCAGGGACCGCCGAGAAGGCCGTTTGGGCCTACCCTGGAACCGTCGTCGGCAAGGCCCTGCAACCCTTCGATGAAGGCGAAGGCACCATACGGATGTTGGTCACACTGCGGTAACATTCAGGTACGAATTTCTTGAGTTCCACCTTAAAACGGGACCCGGCCTCTTGGGTCGTCATGATGAGAGATCGTGCGTGAGGTATCTCATTGTGACGTTTTGATCGTTCAGAGCGCCCAGAGCGCCCACATCTTCATCTTGGGTACCACGTGAGCCTCTTGTGAAAACCCTCTTGCCCGATGGTTCGTGGTCTCTGTGCCGGCGAGACGCCAGCACTACAAAGGGCTGAGATCCATTGTAGGGCCGGCGTCTCGCCGGCCTAATGGTGAGGAGGGTCGGAAGACCTCAGTGTCCGATTCTTGAATTTTGCATGAGGCTCACGTGGTACCTATCTATTGCTGTACACGAGCATAAAAAGGTGCGGCGGGAGGCGTTGCGTCCTCCCGCCGCGGTATTCGGTCATGAGGCCGATCGCTCAGCCTCAGTTGTTGGGCGCCCCCGAGTTGATCCAGTCACGAATCAAGTCGATCGTCGCCTGGGGGAGACTCCGGTGGCCGTTCTCCAGGAACGTCACCAGCACGCTGTTGTCCGGGTTGTTGGGGATGACCCGTGTGCCCGACTGCGTCGAGGCCGGCACGTTGACCAGATTGCTGAAGGACTGACCCTGCTCGAGGTTCAGATTCGCCGTCGGGCTGCCACCTCCGTGGCACCCGTCGCATTGCGGGGTGAAGAGCTGGTTCTGGATCTGTGTCAGGGTCGCCGCCGCGGCCGTCACCGTGACGGTGCGGGTCGCTGGGGTCGGATCGGCAAGCCCGTGCTCGTCTGTCGCGGTCAGGGTCACCGTGAAGACCCCTGGATTGGAGTAGGCGTGGTTCCCGTGGCTGAGGGTGGTCGACGACATACCGTCGCCGAAGTCCCACAACACCGTCACCGAATCACCATCGGGATCGCTGACGCTGCCGGCGAAAAACACCGACTCTCCGGTAGCGATGGTGACATTGCCGCTCGGTTGGTCGATGGTGCCGTTCGGCGCCGAGTTGGCCGCCTGGACGGTGATGGTTCGCGTCGGCGGAGTCGGGTCCGACAGCCCCTGGTCGTCGGTCGCCGTCAAGATCACGGTGTAGGCGCCGGGGTTGGCATAGCTGTGGTTGCCGGGCACGAGCATGGTCGATGTCGAGCCGTCACCGAAGTCCCACAGCGCGGTCACCGGGTCACCGTCCGGATCGCTGGCGCTGCCGGAAAAGAACACCGACTCGCCCGCAGCGATGGTGACATCGGTTGAGGGTTCGCTGATCGTCGCGTTCGGTGCGGCGTTCTCGCCGCTGACCGTAACGGTTCGAGTTGCCGGGGTCGGGTCGGCCAGACCCTGATCGTCGGTGGCGGTCAGCGAGACAACGTACTCGCCCACGGCGGTGTAGGTGTGGTCGCCGGGTTCGAGCTCGGTCGAGGTCATCCCGTCACCGAAGTCCCAGAGAACGGACACGTCATCGCCATCGGGATCGCTCGCGCTTCCCGAGAAGAAGACCGACTCTCCGGCGACGATGGCGACGTCCGCAGATGGTTGGTCGATGGTCCCCTCCGGCGGGTTGTTCGGGTTGGTGGGGGTGCCTGTGTCGGCGCGCGGGGTCACGAAGATCGCGTCACCCGAGGTGTTGTCGACCACCGACGCGTAGGCCAGCACCGGCGCCGAGGCGAGGTACTGAATGGTGGCGTTGGCGCGGACCTCGATCGGTGTGCCGACGATTCCGAAGATGTTGTTGAGCTGTTGAAAGCCGAGCGGGGCCAGATCAAGCGTCGTGCTGCCGATCAACATCCCCATATCCGTGTCGTAGACCGAGACCTCGATCGACACCTCAGACGAACCCGGGTTGACAAAACCGACGTTGGTACGAAAACCGTCGATCGCCGGGTCGTTGTTGGCGAGCAGCAGGATCCCCTGCGCAACCGCCTCTTCGCTCGAGGCGGCGGCGATGTACTGGCCGTAGGTTCCCGACTCGCCGTCACCGATGTTGTAGGTTCGGGAACTGGCGAAGAAGAGCGAATCGCTGACGAGTCGAATCGAACCGGCTTCGGCGCGACCGAGCACGCTGGAAACGAGATCCTCGAGCACGACCGCCTGCCGCGGTCCCACCGTGATGGTGACTTCATCGTCATCTTTGACCTCGTCTTCGCCGGCCTCGAGAAACGACAGACTGACATCGATGGAGTTGACCGCATCCGGGTTGAAGACCTGGGCGTCGGTCAACCACATGGTGTCGTTGACGCCTGGATTGTGGGCCGCGACGTGAAAGAACTGATCGGCGGCACCACCGAACGATGCGGCGGCGATGACCATGACCACAGCTGTGGCAAGACGGTTGAACATGTTGACTCCTTTTTGGAATGGGTTACTGGTTCAGTCATTGTTAAGAATAGGTATCATTCCTGACAAGTGACCACGGTCACCATACAGCATCGTCCTCTCACGGGCAGCGGCCCGCGGGCACATCAGTTATCGGACCACCTGCTTCTCCCACATCGCCGGTGGCCATGCGGCCGGTTACTACGGCTACACCTGGTCGGGTGTCCTCGATCACGACGCCTTTGCGGCGTTCGAAGAAACCAGCCTCTTCGATCAGGCAACGGCGAACCGCTTTCGGACCGAGATCCTCGAGGTCTCAGGCTCGAGGGACTACATGGACATGTGGGTCGCCTTCCGCGGCCGCGAACCCGAGATCGATCCGTTATTGCGGAATCTCGGGCTGCAATAGGCCCTTTGCACCGATCACTCAAAACGGGCGCCCACGGGCGCCCGTTTTTTTG
>CBESWV010000275.1:0-5371 GCA_965533305.1 uncultured bacterium
CCCCACCCCAGCCCCCATCACGGCGGTTGAGTCCCCGCCACTGTTACACTTGGACGCGCTTTCTCGATCGTGACCCAGGGGGGATTTGAAGCCACCGATGATGAGAATTTCAGCCAGCATTCTCGCCGTTGCAGCGGCAACGGCGACGACCATCGCCGTCGCGGAGACCATCCACCTCCACGGAGGCGCCGAGATCACCGGCGACATCGTCCTTCGCAAGGCCGACACCCTCATCGTCGATCTCGGCTTCCGGGTGATCGAGATTCCCGCCGACGAGGTCTCCAGCATCGCTGCAAGCGACGCGGGTCTAACGGCCGCCCCGGAGTCCTTCGATCTCTATGAGACCGAGCCCGGTCGCACCGAGATCAGCGTCAAGGAAAACATCGGCAGGTGCGGCGAAGCGGTGGTCCAGGTACGTACCCCGACCGGCCTCGGATCAGGATTCGTCATCCACCCGTCCGGCTATGTGGTGACCAACCAACATGTGATCTCCGGCGAACACCAGATTTCCGTCACGCTCTTCCGACAGGGCGAGAACGAACTCGAGCAGGTTCACTTCACCCACGTTCGCATAGTCGCAATGGATTCCTGGTCCGATATCGCCCTGCTCAAAATCGAAGACACTGGTGACCGCACCTTTGTCACCGCCCCTCTCGGGTCGTATGACGAGCTTCGTCAGGGCCAGTCGGTCTTTGCGGTTGGTTCGCCCCTCGGGCTCGACCGCAGTGTTTCCGAAGGCATCATCAGTTTGACCAATAGGCTCATCGAGGGGCGGCTTCTCATCCAGACCACCACCGAGGTCAACCCCGGCAATTCCGGGGGGCCGCTCTTCAATCTCCGTGGTGAGGTCATCGGAGTCAACGACCTCAAACTCATCGGTCTCGGGGTGGAGGGGCTCAGTTTCGCCATCCAGGTGAGCACATTGAAGGACTTCCTCCGCAATCGCGACGCGTTTGCCTTCGATCCACGCCACCCCAACGCGGGATTCCGCTATCTCAGCCCACCCCGCCACTCGACCGGTTCCCACGGAAAGGACGAATCGCCATGACCAGAACGTTCCTTCACCGCGCGTCTCTTGCCGCCGCTATCCTCTGCGTCACCGTCTCGAGCCACGCGGCCGTCGACGATCTCACCGATGTCGTCCCTGCAGGCGCACCCGTGGTGGCCTACATCGCCGATGTCCCGGGGGCCATGGATGAATGGGCCGCATCACCCCTCGCGGATCTCTGGAACGATCCCCAGGTGCGCAAGTTCTTCGCCCCGTTGAGGAATGAAGTCGATCTCGATCGATGGAACGAGATGGTCCGCGAGGAGACCGGTTTCAGCATGAACGAAATCAAGGAGATGTTCACCGGCGACCTCGTGATCTTCATCGACGATCTCGATGTCGTCCTCGAGGAAGGCAAGGAAGATCTTGATTTCAGCATGACCGTGCTGGCGAGGGTCGGTGAGAATTCTGAAAATGTCGAGAAGCTCATCCTCGAGCAGGAGGCCAAGTCCGCCGCCGAGGAGGAGGGCGAAACCACCAACGAGATCCGCGAGTTCCGGGGGATCAACCTGCACATCGAACGGGAGTTCTCGACCGACGAGATCATCGATGAAATCGGCTGGGCGATCATCGACGGGGTCCTGGCGGTTGCTTCGCCCGTCGAGTCCCTCGAACATGTTGTCGCCGACATCCTCGACGGAGGTGCAGACGATTCGCTGCGGTCGGGGACCAACTTCGCGACCACCACAAAGTACATCCGATCCGCAGACAGCTGGATCTTCCTGGATGTCGATCCTTGGCTGCCCCTGCTTCGGGCCGCCATGACGGAGGGACTGGCTGCCGCCCAGGAGGCCGGAAACCCATTCCCCGTCAATCAGACCACCTTGATGGATGCCCTCGGCGTCGAGGCCATGCAGACATTCTTCGCCTCGTTCGATTTCAACGATCAGATCATGGATATGAACGTAGGGGCCACCTACACCGAGAATCGCGGGTTGATCAAGCTCATCGGCTATGGGCCTGGGAATGCTCCCCGGTCGACCTACATCCCCCTGGATAGCGACAGCTTCACCACCGCCACCTTTGATTTCCAGAGCTCCTGGTCTGCCTTTGTCGAGATCATGAACGGCATCAATCCCTCTCTCATGGGCATGGCCGCCATGCAACTCCAGTCCATGGCCCGGAATGCGGGCGCCGAATTCGATCTCCGCCGCGATCTCCTCGACAATCTGACCGGGGAGATTGCCTCGATTCAGAATCTGGAAGGGATCATCGGCGACACCATTGCCGAACTCCAGCTCGATCAGGATCAGGTCGTCGTCCTCGGCATCCGCCAACACGAGGCCCTCGAGAACGCCGTCGAGACCATCAAGGGGATGGTCGGCCAGGGTTCGGAGTTCTTCACCGAGCGCGATTTCGACGGGCACACGATCTTCACCCTCGACATGCCCCAGGCCGAAGGCGAAGAACCCGGAGGCGATATCGCCTATGCCATCACCGAAGGCCACCTGTTGATCTCGATGGGGACTGCGGCAACTCTGGAGAAGGTCCTGCTCAAACTTGGCGACACAAAGACGTCGATCTGGAAGCTCCCGGAGGTGCGCCGGGCAGTCGGGATGCTGCCGGAAGGCGCCTCGGCCGTCCAATACCAGGATCTCAGGTCCATCGGGGATCTGGTCTTCCACGCCATCGCCCTTGCCGACGGCCTCCACACCGATGACGGAGAAGATCTCCGAATCTGCGACCCATCGGCGATCCCCGATCCCGGGATCATGGGACGATACTTCGCGGCCGGGGTGAGCGGCGTCTGGAAAGATGATCGCAGTCTCCTCGTTCGCGCCCTCGTTCTGCCCGCCGGCAAGGAATGACCGAAGGAATGCCGCGAGACACCGTCAGACTGTGCGCCATCGCTGCCGTGTTGTTCCTGACCGCGGCCGCCGGAGGAGCTATCGAGTTCGATGGGCCGGAGGTGATCAAGATCGGCTGGAGTTCCGGAGCCCTCACCGCGGCCGATATCGACGGCGACGGGCGAACCGATCTCGCGATCCTCAACAATGACCGGGCGCGGATCGAACTGCTCCTCCAGCGGACCCCCGGAACCGCCCCGAATCGTAACCGGCCATCGGGACTCGATCGGTGGCAGCCCGTTCTCGAGGACTCGCGGTTCGAGCGGCGCGGAATCCCGACCGGAGGCCGGATGTACGCGCTCGCTGCGGGCGACCTCGACGGCGACGGGCGGGTGGATCTCGCCTTCACCGGGTCTCCCGGAGGTCTCAGCGTACGCTTCCAGGACAAGGGCGGCGGCTTCGATCGGGAGCAGGTCTTCGACATCTCCGAACCCGCCGGACTGCGTGGAACCGTCGCCACCGGCGATCTCGATGGCGATGGCCGAACCGACCTCGCCGTCCTGACCAAGGAGCAACTGCTCCTCTATCGTCAGTCGGCCGGAGGAGACCTCGCGGGCCCCGAGCGATGGCGGCTTTCGGACGGCTGTTTCGCGCTCGAAATCCTCGATGTCGACGGCGACTCGAGAATGGATATCTTCTACCAGGTCTCCGGGACCGAGGATTCCTTGCGGGTACGACACGGACTTGCAGCGGGAGGATTCGGCCCCGAGATCGCCTACCGACCGGGGCCGAGCCGCGGTGTGGTGCAAACCATGCCGTCAGAGGGCGGCCGGGGCAGTGATTTTGTTCGGATCCAGGCCGATACCGGTTTGATCGAGAAACTGGCGTTCGAGGAACCCGAGTCGCCGGATACAGTTCTATCCAATGCCCGCCCCAGGGTCTTCGCATTTCCAACCGACGGCAAAGCGCCCGCCCGTACCGCCCTCGGCGACTTCGATGGCAATGGTCTCTCCGATTTCGCCGTGGCCGATCCGCGCGGCGCCCGAATCTGGTTGGTGAGCCAGACCACGCCGGGGATCTTCACCGCCCCGGTGGAGTTCCCCACCCTCGCCGGAATCCGCGAGCTCATCGCCATCGATCGCGATGAGGACGGCCGCGACGAGTTGATCATGGCCAGCCCGAAGGAACACACTCTCGCATGGACCCGGCTCTCCGCCGACGGCGTCCTTGAACTTCCCTCGGTGATCCCTACCCAGGGCAAGCCCGAAACGGTAGCGGCTGGAAAATTCGACGGCGACGCTCATGTCGATCTCGTCTACGCCTCGGTGGACAAGCGTGATCGGCGCCTCTTCATGCTCTCCGGCGCGTCGAACTGGATTGAATCCGTGGAGATCGAGATCGCCGATCTCGAGACCGATCCCGCAGCGCTGAGGGTGGCGGATCTCAACGGCGACACACGTTCGGATCTCGTACTCTTTGTCGATCACGATCCGCTTCGGCTGTTGATCCAGAATGGCGGCGGCGGATTCACCGAGATCGAGCAGACAACCGGTTTCGGCCGGTCCCTGGTGTCCGAGATCGAGCCGTCGGCATTCTCGACCGGCGATGTCACCGGCGATGGGATCGAAGAGATGATCATCGCGGGTTCTGGTTTTGCCCGCGCTCTCCGCCTCAACGAGGAGGGATCCCTCGAGGTGGTCGCCCAGTTCAACCCGAGATCCGGTGACGCCGAGATTGCGGCGGCCTCGATCCTCGGCGCCGCAGAGTCCGGTGGGCGGACGGTCGCGCTCCTCGATCCGACCAACGATCATATCCACATCCTGACCCAGCAACGCGGCAAGGTGTGGCGTTTCACCGAGTCGCTCGATCTCCCGGCCATCGACCTGACCGAGGTTCGTTCCACCGATCTCGATGGATCCGGGACCGACGACCTCGTCCTGCTCGGCACCGATCGCCTGGTCTGGCTTCCCATCGGGCTCGAGGATCCGGTCTTACGCCCGACCGCCTCGTGGGAATGTGACCTCGAAGGGGTCACCTACCAGTTGCTCGGAGCCGGCGACCTCGATTCCGACGGGAACCCCGAAATCGTCGCCGTCGACAGTCGGGACTCCCATGTCCTCGAGGTCCTTCGCCCGGGACCCGACGGTGACTGGACAAGCCTCCTTCATTTCACGGTCTTCGAGGTGGACCCGCACTACGAGGGACAGCGCGGGGCCGTCAATCAACCGCGAGAGATCGTCATCGCCGATCTCACCGGCGACGGACGCCAGGACCTGGTTCTGGTGGCCCATGACCGGATTCTCCTCTACCCGCAGACGGACTGATGCACGCTTGCGCCATCGTAGGATTCTTGAGATTCAAACTCGGTTGTGACCCAGCTCACTGCCAAAATAGACAGCCGAACCTATATTGACTATTAGAACGAACCCATGAATCTCCTCCTTCGAAGGGCCCCACAAACGGGGCCCGTTTTTTGTTACCAACCTAAGGTGAGCGATTCTGGTGGATGAGATGCGCCAAGATCTTGATGCTCTGA
>CBESWV010000276.1:0-5357 GCA_965533305.1 uncultured bacterium
ACCAGGGCCGCGTGGCGTGGTGCCATTTGTTGCATTGTTCGGCTGTACACGGTCCGGCGAAGGTGAATCGCAGATGCCGATCAATGCAACGGGTGGCACCGGAGAACTCGTCACGGGTGTTCCTCGACCGGGATCGGGATCGGGATCGGACGCGGACTCTGAGGCGGTTACGGGATGACGTTGGTTATCAGGAACCGTCAGCTGACACACGATCGGCAAATGCCATAGAGGGTGAGGTTGTGATCCTCCACTCGGTAGCCGGTCGGCGCCAATGCGGCAAAGCCACCGGGACAGCTCTCGATCTCGAAGACGCCGTCGCACCGTCGGCAGTGGAAGTGGTGGTGGTGGCAGCGGCCGGCGGTCTCGTAGCGGTCGGGCAGGCCGGGCAGTTCGACGACCCGCAGCCAACCGGCCCCCACCAGGGTGTTGATGTTGCGATAGACGGTGGCGACCCCGAGATCGGGGACCGACCGACTTGCCAGCTCGAGACACTCCAGCGGACCCAGCGGACGCCGTGCATCTTCGAAGGCCCGTCGGATCGCCATGCGCTGTCGGGTCATACGCACCATCAGCGCGCCTCCGGTCGCTGCCGGAGAATGACGAAGAGATAGAGCCCGGCGGTGGCGAGGACGATGGCCGCCTCGGGGCTGATCGGGGTGCCGTAAACCGCGATCCGGGGAAGGGTCGTCACCAGGGCCGAGACCCCGAAGGTGACGGCCATGGCCGGGCCGAGGCGGGTGCTCAGCCGGGTGCCGATGGCGGCAGGCAGACTGAGTAGGGCGATGACGAGGATCAGGCCGACGATCTGGGTGAGCACGATGACCGTCGCCGCGATGAGGAGAAAAAGAACGATATCGGTGGCGAGGACCGGGATCCCGCGAAGTTCGGCCTGTTCCGAGTCGAGACAGAGCGCGAGAAAGCGGCGGTGGAAGACGGTGGCGGTGAGGATGACGACCCCGCTCAGTGCAGCCAGGAAGACGAGGTCGCGCCGGGTGACGAAACTGATATTGCCGAAGAGGTAACTCATCAGCTCGGTGTGATAGCCGGGCGTGATCTTGATGAGCAGGATCCCCACCGACATCCCCACTGCCCAGAGGGCGCCGACCACGGTGTCGAGCCGTTCCCTGACCCGGTGTTTCAGCACCGCCAGGAGCGGCGCCGAGACCAGGGCGGCGGCAAGACCACCGTGGATGGGTTCGAGCCAGCCGAAGGCTGCCGGATGGACCGTCGAGAGGTAGATGGCGGCGCCGACGCCACCGATGGCGATGTGGGCCAGGGCGCCGGCGAGGAAGAGCAGACGCCGGGTGACCACATAGGGACCGACGATCCCGCAGCTGATGCTCGAGAGCAGACCGGCGATCAGCCCCGACAAGAGAAAGGGGTTGACCGCCGCATCGGTGAAGAACTGATTCAACTGTGCTCCCCGTGAAAGAAGCTTTCGAGGGAGTCCGAGTCGAGGTTGCGGGCGTCGATCTCGCGAACCGTGCGGTCGACCCAGAGAGCGCGATCCATGTGGTGACTCACGAGTGCGATGTCGTGGCTCACCATGAGGATCGGGAGCCGGTCGTTGAGGTGTTCCAGGAGTCGCAGCAATTCCTTCTCGCGGTGGATGTCGATTCCGGTTGTGGGTTCGTCGAGGAGGAGGAGGTCGGCCTGTGAGGCGAGAGCCCGGGCGATGAGGATCCGCTGACGTTGGCCACCGGAGAGCGTCCGCCAGGCGCGGCCGGCGAGATCGGCGGTGTGGGTCTCTTCGAGCGCCTCCAGGGCGAGATCGCGATCCCGCTGCGGGTAACGGGGGCCCCAGCTCGACTTTGTCAGCCGCCCGAGCAGGACGACATCCTCCACCGATGCAGGAACGCTGGAATCGATGCTTGCGTGTTGCGGGACATACCCCACTTTGCGGCGTGTTTTCGCCGGTGCGTCGCCGAGGACTTCGATGGATCCCGTTTGCGGTGTGAGCTGGCCGAGGAGCAACCGCAGCAGCGTAGTCTTGCCGCCGCCGTTGGGTCCGAGGAGACCGACCCACTCGGTCTCGCCGACCAAGAACCCGACGTCACTGAGGACCTCTTCTCGACGACGCGGGTAACGGAAGCTGAGGTCCGCGACCCTGACGACCGGCGAAGACCGCCGGTCAGTCATCAAGGCTTTCCGCGATGGCGCCGGTGACACGGCGGAGGTTGCCGGTGATATCGGGAGCCAGGGGATCGAGGGTTTCGAGTCGCGCTCCCATGACGCCGGCGATGGCCTGCGCCGACTTGCCGGCGATCTGCGGCTGGACAAAGATCACAGAGACACCGAGCGATTGGGTCGCCTCTTGAATCCCGGTGAGCTCGGAGTCGGACGGCTCCTTGCCCTCGGTCTCGATGGCGATCTGGCGAAGACCATAGTCATCGGCAAAATATCCCCACGATGGGTGAAAGACGACAAAGGCCCGGCCTCGATAGGGAGCCAGGGTGTTCTCGATCCAGGAGTCGAGTTCTCCGAGTTCGGTGGTGAGATCGGCGAGGCGGGTATCGTAGTCGGTCTCGTGGGCGGGATCCAGTCGTTTGAGAGTCTCGGCCACATGGTTGGCCTGGACCACGAGCCGCCTCGGGCTCAGCCAGATGTGCGGATCGACGGCGAGGCGAAGATGGTGATCGGAGTCCTCAGCGGCCTGCCCGCCATGGGTGTGGGTGTCCATGGTTCGGGTGGACACGCCGTCCCGCAGATCGACGATCTCGAGGTGGCCCTCGAGGGCGCGAAACCAGGCGCTCGACTCGAAGGGCACCCCGGAGCGAAAGAACACCCGACCGGAGAGCACCCGGCTCACCTGGAGATCGCTCGGTTGGTGGGTCGTGGGGCTTTCACCGGGTCGCAGCACGGTGTGGACCTCGACCGAGTCGCCGCCGATCCGTTCGATCAACCACGCATGCGGCGGGACGCTGGTGGCGACGATGATCTTGGTCGAAGCATTGTTCGGGCCGGCCGCGCCGCAGCCGAGCCCGATCGATACGAGAAGGAGGAAAGCGAGTTGACGCACGTTTAAACGATAATGGGTTCTCAACAAAGGTCAAGCTTCGAATCCGACTGATACCTAAGGTGAGCGGTTCTGCTGGATGAGATGTGCCAAGATCTTGATGCGCTGGTGGTTGCGAAAAACGGAGGCATACCCGTTGGTATGTCGAGTATTTTCGCAACCATCCAGAGCGCAAGAGCTTGGTACAGATCGCCAGTGAGAATCGCTCATCTTAGGTGATAACCAATCCGAAGTTTTCTCGTTGAACTAGGGAGAGGCCGGTGAGGCGGGTGCTGGGCCCGTGGTCGGCTGCGGGTGATACTCTCTCGCAGCGTCAGTGGTGACCGTACCGCTCTCGCCAACGATCCATGAAAAGAAGGAGTCACTGACCATGCACGAACGGACAAACCCACTGTCGAGATTGTTCAAGGGAATCTGGGGTGCCATCGACGCGACCCGTAGAGTCACGGTGAATCTTCTCTTTCTCGTGATCGTCGTCGCACTTCTGGTGATCGTATTCAGCAGCGATGACCCCGAGATTGCCGACAAGACGGCGCTCGTGATCGCCCCCAAAGGTCAGTTGGTCGAGCAGCTCACCGCCAAGGGCATCGAACAGATGATCGACGAAGCGCGCGGCACCGCAAGCCCGGAAACCCTGCTCAAGGATGTCGTCGACGCCATCGAAGCGGCCAAGGACGACGATCGGGTCGAAGTTCTGGTTCTGAATCTCTCATCCTTCAGCGGGGCGCGGCTGACCAAGCTCCAGGATGTGGGCAAGGCCATCGACGACTTCAAGACCAGCGGCAAGAAGGTCGTCGCAATGGCCGATTTCTACGGCCAGGATGCGTACTATCTCGCGGCCCACGCCGATGAGATCATCACCCACTCCATGGGCGCCGTCATCCTCGAGGGCTACGGCCGCTATCGGATGTACTACAAGGAGGGCATCGACAAGCTCGGGCTCGATGTCCACATCTTCAAGGTTGGCACCTACAAATCGGCCGTCGAACCCTACCTCCTCAACGGCATGTCGGATTACGCCAAAGAGGCCAACAGTGAGTGGCTCGGCGATCTCTGGCGGATCTACCTCGAGGACGTCGCCGCGGCGAGGGGAACCACGCCCGAGCGCCTGAACGAGTATGCCCAGGGCTTTGCCCCCGTCATGGGAGAAGCCAACGGCGACACCGCCAAGGCCGCCCTTGACTTTGGTCTCGCCGACCAAGCCCTGACCAGGGTTGAAATGCGGGACTACCTCATCGAACTCGTCGGTGAGGACGAAGAGACCCACTCCTACAACAAGATCGCTTTCGCCGAGTATCTCAAGACGCTTGATGACGATCGGTTTGGCCACGACGCCAAGGGCGATCGGGTCGGAATCGTCGTCGCCCGCGGGATGATCCTCGACGGCACCCAGCCGGCGGGCAAGATCGGGGGCGACTCGACGGCGGCCCTCATCCGTCAGGCGCGCAACGACGAGGACGTCAAGGCCATCGTCCTTCGGGTCGATTCGGGCGGCGGCAGCGCCTTCGCCTCCGAGGTCATTCGCCGCGAGTGCGAAGCGGCGCGCGCCGACGGCAAGCCGGTCATCGCCTCCATGGGCAGCGTCGCCGCCTCGGGTGGTTTCTGGATCAGCACCTCGTCGGACCAGATCTGGGCCCACCCGAGCACCATCACCGGATCCATCGGAATCTTCGGGATGATCCCCACCTATCAGCGGCCCCTCGCCGAGTATCTCGGTGTTCACGTCGATGGCATCAGCACCGCACCCCTGGCCGGTGTGAGGCTGGATCGGGCGCTCTCTCCCGAGATCGGTGATGTCATCCAGCTGATGATCGAGCACGGCTATCGCGAGTTCCTCCAACGGGTTGCGGACTCGCGCGGGATGACCACCGAAGAGGTAGACGCCGTCGCCCAGGGCCGGGTGTGGAGCGGGATTGACGCATATGAGCTCGGGTTGGTTGACCACCTGGGTGATCTCGATGACGCCGTCGTAGCGGCCGCCGAGCTCGCCGAACTCGGGGACGACTACGCCGTGACCTACATTGAAAAGAAAGAAAAGTTCAAGGACAAGATGATCCGCGAAATGCTCGCCCAGGCCGTGGATGTCACCGATCAGGATCTCTCGAGCGCCTCGGCCCTCGATGAGATGCTCCGCCAGATCGAGCAGACCGCCGCGGACCTCGCCGCCCTGAATGATCCCAACCACGCTTACGCGCTGTCGAATATCGAGACCGACTGAGGCGCAGTTCCGGTCCGTAGAAAGGCGATGGGAGGGGTGCAAGGCGCATGGTCCCGCTCCTGTTGAAACGCGATGGGAGCGGTGCCAGGCACCTTTTCGCGGCGAAAAGAGAGCCAGGCACCG
>CBESWV010000277.1:0-5353 GCA_965533305.1 uncultured bacterium
GGGATTGGAAGCAGTCCGGGGCCCTTGACCGACTGAGATAGAATCCCGTCGTGCATTCCAGATCGTGGCCGCGCGAGTTCATCGAGATGCTGCTGATCTTCGTGATCTTCACGCTCTTCGTTCGCACCTTTGTCGTCGCTCACATCAATGTTCCGACACCCTCGATGGTCCCGGCAGTCCTGGTCGGCGACCACATCCTGGTCAACCGCTTTGTCTACGCCCCGCACCTGGACACGCCGCTGCACCGGTTGCTGCCCTACCGGGACCCGACCATCGGCGATGTGGTGACCTTTGCCCAGCCCGATCGACCGCGCCGCGATCTCATCAAACGAGTGGCGGCGCTCTCCGGCGACACCGTGGCCATCACATCAAAGACCTTCACTCGAGATGGAATGCCGGTTGACGAACCGTGGGCGCAGTTCACCGATCCGCAGATCTGGCCCAATGACCCATCGACACCACCGAGCAGAAGGGTGCGTGACAACCTCGCACCTCTGGTCATCCCGGATGGCCACCTCTTCTGCCTCGGCGACAATCGCGATGAATCGCAGGATTCACGGGTCTTCGGACCGGTGCCCAGATCAACCATCCGAGGACGCGCATTTCTTGTCTACTGGTCGTTCGACAGCGACGACAGAGAGGCCGCCAGCGGTGTCGGCAGGCTCTTCTACACGCCGTTGAATTTCTTCAGCAAGACCCGTTGGGACCGTCAGTTCACCCTCGTGAGGTGATGCCTCAGCTCTCAGCTGAGCCTCTTGCGAAATTCGAGAATTGGACACTAAGGTCTTCCGACCCTCCTCACCATCAGGCCGGCGAGACACCGGCCCTACAATGGATCTCAGCCCTTTGTAGTGCTGGCGTCTCGCCGGCACACAGACCACGAACCATGGGGAAACAGGGTTATTGCAAGAGGCTGAGCTCTCAGCCAATGCTAGCCTGTGATGTGCGATATCATTCACAATTCAAAATTCAAAATTCATAATTGACTATTCGACTTCCATCCGCACCGGATCGGGCCTGAACGCCTTCTTGAGCTTGTTGTCGACCCGTTTGGCCTCGAGGATCGTCATGGTGTCCTTCGGGTGGAGCAGGAGGAAGTCATCGTCGCCCTCGCGCGGCGTTGCGCCCTCCATGATCAACTCGATCACCGCCTGCGGGGTCAGGTACGGCTCCACGGCGATGATTTTCGCCGCGAGGTTGACGACCCCAGGAGACGACATCGAGGTTCCCGACATCGCCATGCGACCGCCACCCGGCACATAGCTCTCGACCTCGAAACCGTTGGCATAGAGACGAACATTCTTGCCCTGGCTGGTGAAACCGGTCGGGTCCCCTGCCTGATCGACGGCGCCCACCACCATCAAATTGGGAAGATCAAAGCTCGATGGGATCATCTGATCGAACTCGACATCGTTGTCCGAGTTCCCGGCCGCCGTGACGAAGAGGATGTTCCTCGCATCGCGCATGGCGGCGAGGAGGGCATCAGAAAGGATGTCGAAGAGTTCCCGGGTCAGCTGTGCCCGCTCCTCCGGAGTCTCCCCAACACCGTTGGCCTCGAGCATGGATTCGATTTCTTTGAGCGACCAACCCCAGCTCATGTTGACCACCCGCACGCCGTACGTCCTGAAATAGCGAACGGTGCGTTTGAATGACTCGGCGATTTTCTTCGCGCTCGCCACGGTGAGGGGGGTCGGCGGATTGTGATAGTCGAAGCTGGTTCGGGCGACCATGATGCGGGCGAAGGGGTTGTCCTCGACCGCAATTCCGGCAACGTGGGTGCCGTGCATATAGAGCGCGGCAAAGCCGAGTTCCTCGATGAAGTCGTTGACCTTTTCAGGCTCGATGGCACCGAGGTGCTTTTTGAGCTCGGTGGCCTCGTCGCTGTCGATGGCCGAAGTGAGATCCATAAACCCCTTGGTGTAGCTTATTGCCTCATCAGCACGTCCGGCCATGTCGCCCTTGGGGTGAAGCAGGAACGGCGACTTGTTGCCCTCCATGTCGTAGGCGATGCCGTTGATGTCATCAACAAAGGCGTTGGTGTCGCTGTCTTCACCGTCGATGGTCTCGCTCGGATTGATCCAGAGCTGGCCCTCGAAGACCGAGACGTCGGTGCCCGAGTCCCAGATTCCGATGGTGACCGGTTTCTGCCCTTCGTCAGCTCCGAGGATGTACTCGCGGGTCAGCCAGATGTTGTCCTTGGTGACCTTGTTGGCGTCGATCAACCGGCCGTAGACATCGACGACCTCGTTGTTGAGCGGGATACCCGTGGTCAGCGCATATCGAAGCCCCACCACCGTCGGCACGAGATCCGAACTCACCGCGCCGCTGGCTGTGACCGCCGGATCGACCTGGCTCTTGGCAATACCGATCACGAAGTTCTCGGAAAAGACCTCGGCGCGGCCCTTGGCTTCCTTGATCTCGTCTTGAACAACATCCCAGGGCAGCTCCGAGGCCAGGGCGTTGAGATGGGTGGCGAACGCCTTGGCGAAGGCCTCGAAATCGGCGGCAGGATCCGCCTCGTCGCGAGCGGCGACCCAGGCCCTGGCGAAGAGGCCGGTCATGAGCTTGCCGGCCTCCTTGGACTCGAGATCCCGAATCTGATTGGTGAGGGCAAGCGCTTCTTTGTAGTTCCCCTCCATGAGATCGAGCCGAGCGAGGACGCCGTAATAACCCTGGAGAGTGGCAGCATCATCGATTTCGTATTCAGCGAGAACGCCTTCGATGTCCGCACGGACCTTGCCCGCGAACTCGTTGAACGTATCGTCCGAAGTGATGACTCCGACGACCGATCCCTCGACCGGGTAGCTGAACCGTGGCAATTCATCGAGATTCTCGATCCGGGTCTTGGCATCGACGACCGATGCCGGCGCCGCGGCGAGAACGGCAATCAGGAAAAACGCACCGATGAAACTCACAGCTTTTCTGCTCTGCATGGGAATCCTCCATCACTCGTAACTTCATACGGTCAACCATCGTTCACGGTTCTTCGAGTACCGAAATATCACCGCAACCAGGAATGCTATTCTAGCCCATGGGAAAGGGGTGTAATCAAGGCGATCATGGCTGGTGAAAAAGTAGTCTACGACGAGAAGGCGATCCAGACCCTCGATGCCCTCGAACACATCCGCTTGCGCACGGGAATGTATATCGGCCGCATCGGTGACGGCTCCAACCCCGCTGACGGCATCTACGTCATGCTCAAAGAGGTCATCGACAACGCAGTCGATGAGTTCATCATGGGCCAGGGCAAGCGGATTGTCATCATCCGAAATGGATCCGAGGTTTCCGTCCGCGATTTCGGTCGGGGCATTCCATTGGGGAAGCTCGTCGACTGCGTGTCCAAGATCAACACCGGCGGCAAGTACAACGACGATGTCTTCCAGTTCTCGGTGGGACTCAACGGTGTCGGGAACAAGGCGGTCAACGCGCTGTCCTCAGATTTCGAGGTGGTCAGTTTTCGGGACAAGAAGTTCAAGCGCGCAACCTTCGAACGCGGCAGGAAGACCGGTGAGAAGGGCGGTAAGGAGACCAAGGAGAAGGCCGGGACCTTCGTCCGCTTTGTCCCCGATCCCGAGATCTTCGGCGACTTCGCGTGGCGCGAGGAGTACCTCGAGCACCGGCTGCGCTACTACGCCTTCCTCAACAGCGGGCTGACCCTCGACTACAACGGAATGAAGTTCGTTTCGCGGGACGGCCTTGCTGATCTTCTCGCCTACGAACTCGGCGACGAGATGGCGCTGTATGAGCCCATGCACTGCAAGCTCGACCGCCTCGAGTTCTCCTTTGCCCACACCCACGCATACGGCGAGAACTACTTCAGCTTTGTCAACGGCCAGTACACCAATGACGGCGGCACCCACCAGAGCGCCTTCCGCGAAGGCATCCTCAAGGGGGTCAACGAGTTCGCCAAGAACGGTTTCGCCGGAGAAGATGTCCGTGACGGGCTCATCGGTGCGGTGGCGGTCAAGGTCCAGGATCCGGTCTTCGAGTCCCAGACAAAAAACAAGCTCGGCTCCACCGATGTCCGCTCGTGGGTGGTTAGCTCGATCAAGGAGCAGGTGGTCCTCTGGTTGCACAAGAACAAAGAGGACGCCGACAAGCTCATCGAAAAGGTCAAGAACAACCAGCGGGTCCGCAAAGAACTCTCGGCGATCAAGAAAGAGGCCCGTGAGCGGGCCAAGAAGGTCGCCATCCGAATCCCCAAGCTCATCGACTGCAAGGTCCACCTCTCCGACGCCAAGGGCAAGCGACGCGAGGAGAGCACCATCTTCATCACCGAGGGCGACTCGGCGGGCGGCGCCATGATCCAGGCGCGTGATGTCCAGACCCAGGCGATCTACTCTTTAAAGGGCAAGCCCCTCAACACCCACGGTCTCGGCCGCGAAGCGGTCTACAAGAACGAAGAGCTCTACAACATCATGCGCGCCCTCGGTATCGAGGAGGATCTCGATCGCCTGCGCTACAACAAGGTGGTCATCGCCACCGACGCCGATGTCGACGGAATGCACATCCGCAATCTGCTGCTGACATATTTCCTCAGGTTTTTTGAGGAACTGGTTTCGTCAGGCCACGTCTTCATCCTGGACACACCGATCTTCCGAGTCCGGAACAAGAAGGAGACGATCTACTGCTACTCCGAGGCCGAACGGGACGCGGCTCTCAAGAAACTCAAGAACAACGAGGTGACCCGCTTCAAGGGCCTCGGCGAGATCTCGCCGAAGGAGTTCAAGCAGTTCATCTCCAATGACGACCACCTCCGCAGAGTGACGGTGGGATCCATGAGCGATGTCAAAGAAGCGCTCGACTTCTTCATGGGCAAGAACACTCCCGCCCGCAAGGAATACATCATCGAGCGGTTGATTGCCGACATCGCATGATGTCGGCGGTTTCCTTCGTTCCCGATCCCGATCCCGTTCCCGATGGATCTGTTGCGGGAACGCGAGTGTTCGGAATCGGGATCGGGATCGGTTAGGGTTCGGGACCGGGAGCCATGGATAAATGACCAGAGTCAAGTCCCTCATGGGGCAGAACTTCATCGAGTACGCCAGCTACGTGATCATGGATCGCGCGATCCCCGATTTGCGCGACGGTTTCAAACCGGTGCAGCGTCGGATCATGGCGACGCTCGCCAAGATGGACGACGGCAAGTTCCACAAGGTCGCCAACGTCATCGGCGACACCATGAAACTCCACCCGCACGGCGACGCTTCCATCGGCGACGCCCTCGTGGTTCTGGCCAACAAAGAGTTCTTCATCGAGCGTCAGGGCAACTTCGGCAATATCGTGACCGGACACAGAGCCGCGGCGCCGCGTTACATCGAGTGCCGTCTCACCGATCTCGCCAGAGAGACCC
>CBESWV010000278.1:0-5303 GCA_965533305.1 uncultured bacterium
GCCTTCAAGGTCGGAGGGAGCCCGGGTCAACAAATGGGATGCTTCGTGGACCCTTCGTGGTCCTTTGTGCCCTTTGTGTTTCAAAACCCGGCCACCACGGTTGACCCTTCGCCACCACGAACCAGGTTTCGCACAGGGCCTCATTGGGTTGCGGGCGAAGCCTGCGATGTGTTCACTGCAGCAGCGTATTGAACAACAGCTTGAAGGTGCCGTGGGTTTGGGATCGGTTCTGGGTCCGGAACCCGATGAGGATGACCCTGCCCTCGCCCTTTTCGGCGACCACCATCCCGGCCTTCTTGGCGATGTGTTCCTCGCCGATGAGCCAACCGCTCTGCAGTAGGTCGCGGTCGCGGTATCGGACAATGGTCTTGTACCGCTCGTTGTGCTGCGACGGTTCGATTTGGAAGGTCGGACTGCTCCAGAAGAGAACCAGTCCTTCATCGGGCATCCCATATGCGAGGGGGTCGCTGGTGTCAAAGGTGGCTTTCACGGTTGAGCCCGGGCAGAAGAACTCCGTCGACGGAAGATCGTCGATGACGTTTCGAACCTTGAGCTCGAACTTCTCGATGGCGAAGTCGGTGGCGTCACCCAGAGCGACCACGGTGCCGCCGGCCTCGACAAAGGCGTTCAGAGCCGTGACACCTTCATCGCCGATGGCGCTTCGGTACTCGGGAGGGTAGACGGGGGTCGGTCGGCCGTATCGGCTCTCGGGTGTGCCCATCAACGTGGCGGTCTGGTCGTGGGGCAGGATGATGACGTCGTATTTTGATCCGAGGTCTCCCTTCTGGATCTCCGCGTCTCTCAACGATGTGTAGGGGAAGTCAAAGGACTCGAGGGTCATGCGGGTCCAGCCCTCATCCATGTTGCCGCCCCAATAGCGCTTGTACATGGCAGTGCGCATCTGCTTGACCACGTGGTCGGCTTTGGGCTCGGCGGCGAGGGCCTCGAAATCGACACCGGTGGCGGCGGCGACGCGCTCCAACGTAGCCCTCGATCCGGCGGGAACGATGAAGTCACCCGGCCGAAAGCCCGGGGATGCCTCGTCCACCCGACGTACGGTGACGCCTTCAGCGATGAGTTGATTGGCCGTCCTGAAACTGTCGTTGAGTCTGCCGTCGAGGAGATGACCGTCCTCGCCGGGTTCGACCGTTCCGGTCAAGGGCACCTGGCCGGGCACTTCGACGAGTTCGGCCTCGAATGCGGTCGAAATCGGATCGACCCGGACGCCCATGGCCTCGGCCATGGTGTGGGTCGCGGAGTCGTAGGGCCGGAGTGGGGCTCCATCACGGTCCCGGGTCCACTCGTTGTCGGGGTAGAAAGTGCGGCCGAGAAGGTTCCGCACCAGACCCATCTTGGGTTGCGCCAGCGGGATCACATAGGAACCTGCGCCGTAGGACACATTGCCGAACATGAAGGCTTTGCCGGCCTGGAAGACCTCGACATCCGACAGCATCAGCGTGTTGATCATCTTGACCGCGGTGAGTGGATCGTGCTGATCGTGTGGAATGACGTAGGCGTTGGGGGTTCCGGCGGCGCCGCGTTCCCGCTGTCGTTTGCTCTTGAGGTAGGCGTTGCGGACCACGGTCTCTCGATGTCGTGCGGCAATGTCAAGCATGGCGAGCGCCGCAACCTCCTGCTGCTCCACGATGTCGCGGAGCCGCCACCAGCCACCCGGCCAGAGGCTCGGGATCGTCGTCTGGGCCTCGTACTTCTTCCATTCCCGGGCGTCGCCACGGAGCTGATCGGGGTGGATGAAGATCGGGGTCGCGAGTTTGGCGCTGGCGGACTCGGTGAGCATCCCGGCCATATTGTGGAAGGGCGTGATCCAGTGCCATCCGAAATGACCCCACCCGGGATACTGGGCCTTGTTGAGGATCCCTGTCATTCCAGCTTCCTCGAGCTTGTAGGCCATGTGCCCGCCGAAGAGACTCATCTCACGCCAGACCAGTGGGTCGGCGTAGGGTCTCATCGGCTCGCTGTAGGGCGGCACATAGAGGCGCGCGCCATAGGGCCCCATGTGGTGGTGGTCGATGTAGGCCTGGGGTTTCCAGTCGCGATACATGATCTCGGCGGCGTATTTCGACTCGACGAGGTTGAGGTAGTCGCCGTCGCGGTTGTTGTCGTGACCGGAGTAGGGGTGGTAGAGCCAGGGCAGGTTCACGCCTTCGTACTCACCACCGAGGGTCTCGTTGTACCAGTCGGTGACCATGATCTGGCCATCGGGGTTGAAGCTCGGGATGAGTAGGAGGATCACGTTATCGAGGATCCGCCGGATTTCGTCGTTGTCTCCGGTGATGAGGTCATAGACGAGCTCGGGCGCCATCTGCGTGCCGCCGATCTCGGTGGCATGGAGGCTCATGGACTGGCAGACCACTGCCTTTCCTTTGGCCACCAATTCATCGACGGTTGCCGCATCGAGTCCTTGCGCGTCGAAAAGGGTGTTGTTCACCTGCCTCAGTTCCTCGAGGCGAGCCAGGTTGTCGGCTGAAGACACCACCACGAGAAGGAATGGGTGTCCGTTGGTGGTGGGTCCCATGTCCGTCACCACGATCTTGTCGCTCTCTTCGGCGAGGATTTCGAAATACTCGACGATCGCGTCCCAGCGGGCGATCTTTCGATCGGCGCCCAACTGGAAACCGAAGAACTCATCAGGCGGCGTTACCTGCTCCGGTGGAACTGCGATTGCCGCTCCGACAAAGAACACCGAACACAGGATCATCGACAGCGTTTTCTTGTTCATAAAACCCTCACTGATGGCTGGGACTACTGAATTTGATGTGGGAAAACAGGCCAGTCACGAAGAATGCGACCCCCGGCCCAAAGGCTAACACACCGGCGCCGTCGACCCAGACGAGATGGGGCGCTGTTTCTCCCACCCCGAGCTGTCGAAACAAAACCGGAGTGCCCTGTGTTGCACCATCCAGAAAAACAGCAGCGTTAGAAGTGGGGGAACGATGAATCTCAAGACAGTCTTTGCGGTGCCCGAACAATCCACCTTTGGTGACCTCGCCTTGCTGGTGGTCCGGCTCGTCGGCGGTACGGCCTTCATGATGCACGGGTGGGGAAAGATCCAGAACCCGTTTGGTTGGATGGGTCCGGATGCGGATGTTCCCGGGCTTTTTCAGGCGCTCGCGGCGCTGTCCGAATTTGGCGGCGGCCTGGCGTGGGTTCTCGGTCTGCTGGTCCCGCTCGCCTCGCTGGGTATGGCGTTTACCATGGCGGTCGCGGTCTACTCGCACGCCGTTCTGTGGGGCCACCCCTTTGTGGCGTCGGACGGGGGACCATCCTACGAAATCGCGCTGATCTACCTCTGTATCTCGCTGCTGCTCATAGCCCTCGGACCGGGTCGTCTGTCCCTCGATCGAGTGATTTTCGGGGAGAGGCAGCGCTGACCACGGCGTGGCCGTCGGTCGCTTGGTGGCCTGTCAGTTCAGGATTCCAACCACCATCGATGATGGATGTTCGGCCGACCGGTAGACTCGGTGGGTGGCCTTGACGAAATCCTCCTCCTCGGCCTCGAAGATGTTCTCGACCCAACTCTGAGGGTTTCGATCGAGGAGTGGAAAGAGGCTGCTTTGAATCTGGATCATGATCCGGTGGCCGCGTTTGAAGGTGTGGAGCACGTCCTGGAGTTTGACCTCGACCTGTTCGACCTCTCCGGGGGTGAATGGCTCGGGCTTGCTGTAACTCGACCGGTAACGGCCGCGCAATGCTTCTGATCGAACCATCTGTTGGCTGCCGCCGAGATCCGGTTCTTCGGAGTCTTTCTCCCACCCCGGCAGACGGCCCGGGTACTCGTCGATGAGTTTGACCACCCAGTCGGCGTCTCCGCCCGTGGTCGAGACCCAGAACTCGGCGGTCAGAGGACCGGCGAGGGTGAGGTCCTCCTCGAGAGGTTCTGATCGGTAGACCAGGACATCCGGGCGCCACGCGGCGAAACGTTGATCTTCGGCCATGTACTCGGAGTGCCACCCGGTCGAGATATCCGGGGTGTAGGGAACTGGTTTGGCGGGATCCGAGATGTATTCGTCGAAGGCCTCTTTCTTCGCGGTCGGCGCGGCGAATGCGAGGGCGCCGTTCTCGTGCAGATAGAGCCTCTCCCTTCTGAGTTCCTCGGGTGGCCATTCCGGGAATTCACGCCAGCGGTTGGCGCCGGTCTCGAAGACCCATGCTTCCGGCAGGTCAAAATCACCCTCGCCCTTGAGGTGGTGGCGGAAGAACGGCAGCAGCGCCTCCTCCTGGAAGGTCTTCGAGGTTTTGAAACCGAAATCGGCGATGGCGAGCGAGTCGCCTTCGGTCCAGATCCAGCCTCCGTGGCGCCACGGCCCCATGACCAGGGTGTTGCTGATTCCCGGGTTGGATCTTTCGATGGCCTCGTAGGTGTGGAGAGGCCCATAGAGATCCTCGGCGTCGAACCAGCCGCCGACGGTCATGACCGCACAGGTGATTCCATCGAGGTGGGGGAGGATGTTCCGGGACTGCCAGAATTCGTCGTAGTCGGGGTGGGCGATGAGCTCATTCCAGAAGGCGATCTCGCCGTGGAGGTGGACCTCGTTGGCGTTTTGGAGCGGACCGAGATCGAGGAAGAATTGATAGCCGTCGGGTGTGCCGTAATCGAAACGCTCGGGCCAGTCGGTCACCAGCCCTTCACGGGCCTTGCCGAAGGTCGAGAAGAACCCGAAGCTCATGGACAGGGTGAAGGCGCCATGGTGGTGCATGTCATCAAAGAACCAGTCCGCGATGGGCGCCTGGGGCGATGCGGCCTTGAGCGCCGGGTGGGAGTTGATCATCCCCGCGGATGTGTAGAACCCGGGATAGGAGACGCCCCAGAGACCGACCCGGCCGTTGTTGTTCGGCAGGTTCTCGACGAGCCAGTCGATGGTGTCGTAGGTGTCTGTGCTCTCGTCGAAATCCTTGGCCCCGTCCTTTGCGGGGATGTGCGGCCGCATGTTGACGAAGTCGCCCTCGGACATGAAGCGACCCCGGACATCCTGAAAGACAAAGATATATCCGTCGCGCTCGAAGTCGGTTGTCGGTCCGAGCTTGGTCTTGTACTGGTCGGCGCCATAGGGTCCCACCGAGTAGGGAGTGCGGACGAGCAGGATTGGGTAGGGCTCGGTTGTGTCGTTGGGCACATAGACCGAGGAGAAGAGCTTTGCCCCATCGCGCATGGGGATTCGGTGTTCGAACTTGGTGTAGTGCGAGCGGATGTACTCCTCGCGCTCGGGGTCTTCGGCGTCCCGCTGCGCCGATGCCGCCGAGGCCAGGCCGATGATCAATCCAACGCACAGCGCGACCCTGAT
>CBESWV010000279.1:0-5167 GCA_965533305.1 uncultured bacterium
TTTCCATGGTTCAGTCCTTCAGATCCGCAGGATCAACAATCTCACCAGCCACCGCAGCGGCGGCAACCACCGTCGGAGAGGCGAGATAGACAAACGCCTCGGGGTTTCCCATCCGGCCACGGAAGTTCCGATTGGCCGTGGAGACCACCACCTCGCCGTCCCCGGGGACGCCGAGGTGAGTGCCGACGCAGGGGCCGCAGCCGCTCGGCAGAAAGGACGCACCCGCTTCGGTGAGGGTGGCCAGGGTCATCCTCTCATCCAGACTCAGGGGCGCGATGGCCTCGCCACAGATCTCCACCGCCTTGTAGGTGGCGCCGGCAAAGCCGAGCTTCCCGACCATGGCGAGCGCGAGATCCTTGGACTCGACCCCTGGGCTGATGTGTCCGGTGATCTCGAGCCGGATGGTGCGCGGGACCTTGAGCCAGGTCTTGCCGGTGAGCATCACGGCGGCGAGATCGGTGGATCCAACCCCGGTGGCGAAGGCTCCGAGGGCGCCATATGTGCAGGTGTGGGAGTCGGCGCCGAAGAAGGCCTCACCGGGCCGGACGCGGTCGTCCTCGATCATCAACTGGTGGCAGATGCCCTCGCCCACGTCGTAGAGCACCGCCCCGGTGTCGGCCGCAAATTCACGCATGATGTCGTGGAGTCGTGCGATCCGCTCATTGGGCGCGGGCGAGGCGTGGTCGATGACCAGAAAGGTGCGATCGAGGTTCCACGGCGCCTTGCCGCCCATTTCGCGAAAGGCCTTGATGGCCAGGGGCGCCGTGGTGTCGCTCATGAGCGCGGCATCCACATCAATCACGGTCAGTTCGTCCGCCATCACGGGTTTTCCCGCGTGACGCGAGAGGATCTTTTCAGCGACGGTCATCCCAGCCATCAGAGCACCACCTTGATCTCTTCATTGCCGAGAACGCGGTGCATGCTGCCCGGGAACCGCGTCTCGAAGAACTCTTCCATGGATCGGCTGATCCCGGCCACCGCTCGGATATCGACACCGGTGGTCATTCCCATCCGTTCGACCATGGCGACCATATCCTCGGTAGCGATATTGCCCGTCGCTCCCTTGATGAAGGGGCAACCACCCATCCCGCCGAAGGCGGTGTCGAAATACCTCACCCCGGTCTGGATCGCGGCCAGCGCGTTGGCCAAGCCTCGGCCCTCGGTGTCGTGGAGATGGAGGATCACCGGCCGATCACCGGCGAGATCGAGCACCGGCCCCATGAGCTCTTCCATGGCCCGCGGATCGGCCATCCCGGTTGAGTCGGCCAGGGCGAGCTCGTCGATGTCGAGATCGAGATGGCGCTTGACGAGGTCAAGAACGACCTCAGGATCGATCCGGCCTTCGAAGCGGCAGCCGAAGACGCACTGCAGGCCACCACGGACCGTCAGTCCAGCGTTCTTGGCGGTACGAACCATCTCGGCATAGCCGGTCTGGGCCTCCTCGAGAGACTTGCCCGTATTCTTGCGACCGTGGGTGTCGCTGACCGAGATCGAGGCGGCGACATGGTCGAGACCGGCGACGACGGCCCTCTCGACCCCCTTAAGGTTGAGCACCAGCCCGCTGTAGACGACTCCGGGGCGCCGCCGCAAACCCTTGCAGACGGCTTCGGCATCGGCCATCTGGGGAACATATTTGGGATGGACGAATGAGCAGACCTGGATCCGGGGGATCCCGGCATCACCAAGCACGTCGATGATTTCGAGCTTGCGCTCGGTGGGCACCACGATCTTCTCGCTTTGAAACCCATCGCGCGGACCCTGCTCTTCAATGATGATCTGTGCTGACTGGTCGTCTTTCATCTGTGCTGCCTCTCCCACCGAACGATCGCGGCCGGCCCGAGACACGGGATTGTAGCGAACTCTGCAGGGGTGTTGACCGTCCTCCAGGACCGGGATCACACCGCCCCAGTCGGCCACCTCGGGCTCGCCATCGGCCCCCTGGTGGTTTCCTACGCCATCGGGTGGTTGGGTTGGAACGCGGTCTTTTCCTTCTTCGTCGCCATCCCACTCTTCCTCTCGGGCTTGGTCTTTCTCACCCTCGAGTCAAGACCTTCGGGCGTCGAGGTGGAGGAGATCGCGATCTGACCCGCGCCCGATGAGATCTTCGGCCCTAGGAGCGTGTAGTGGACAGATGATGGATGGATTGCGGAGGGTCGTTTGAGGCCGTTTTTTGGCGGATTTACCGGTTCATACTGGTGGTATGGGGCAAAAATGCGCCGAGAAACGGGTCAAACGACACCCGAAAGGCGCCGCCAATTCTATTCACTACACGCTCCTAGCGTCCACGGTCAGGGGCAGAGCCGGCAATCAGGCAGTGGGACAGTGATCAGGAGCAACTGACGAATCATGGGGTCGAATCTTGATCCCCTTCGCCGTGGGTGGCACTCAGCTCGTTTCGGATGGCGTTGGCAAGCTGTTCAAGGGTGTAGGGTTTGCGGAGAAAGACCCCGGCGCCGGCGGCCTGTGCGGCTCGTACGTCGTCAGTCTCGGCGAAACCGCTGGCGATGATGGCTCTCTGCCCGGGATGCTTCTCCAGGATTCGCAGGTAGGTTTCAGCACCACCCCAACCTCCGGGCATGATCATGTCGAGGATCAGGAGATCCGCGGATTCGCCTTCGAGGGCCGTCAAAGCGTTCTCACCGCTGGAAACCGCGCGTGCAAGATAGCCGAGTTCGCGGAGCATACTCCTGACGACAAAGCGCTGCTGCTCCTCATCATCGATGACGAGCACGGTCTCGCCACGCCCCTTCAATTCATCGATGGAAAGGTGTGTGGTGGTCGGCAGAATCGATCCCGCCGAGGACGGAAGATAGAGATGAAAAGCAGTACCGGTGGGATGACTCTCGATGTTGATGTATCCGTTGTGGTCGCGCACCGTATTCCACACGACGGTCAGACCGAGCCCGGTGCCGCTGCGGCCGAGCACCTTGCGGGAGAAGAACGGCTCGAAGATCCGATCGAGGTCCGGCTCTGTGATCCCCGCTCCATCATCCTCCACGGACAGAATCACGTAATCCCCAACCTCGATTCGCTCGAAGCCCCTCTTCGGTCGATCGACGTACTGGCGTCGCGTACGGACCGTCACCCTCCCCTTGCCTTCACAAGCTTCAACCGCGTTGAACACCAGATTGGTCAACGCCTTGCGCAGGTGGCCGTCCGACCCAATGATCAGAAGAGGATCCCCGGCAAGGTCCTTCTCAACGACAACACCGAGATGGTTGTCGCCAAGCAGCCGAACCTCGGGTGACTCCAGGTGATCCCCTACCAACCGGTTGAGGTCGAGGGTGACTTTCTCTGTTGCGCTGGCTCGGGTGATTGTCAGCAGATCGTTGACAACCGCAGCTGCACGGGTCCCCGATTCGACGATGGTCTGTAGGGGCTTGAACATCCGGTCCTCGGGTGAGAGACCGGTAAGGAGGAGTTCCGGGTATGTGACCAGTCCCGAGAGGATGTTGTTGAGATCGTGGGCGACCCCCCCTGCCAACAAGCCGAGAGATTCCATCTGACGTGAACGGCGCAGATGGGCCTGGAGCTCCTCTCGTTCGGTCTGCGCCTCAATGCGTTCGGCCACATCGAGAAAATTGATCGCAACCTTGTTGGGGTTGGTCTGGAAGGCCACCACGTCGTAAACGCCTCGGATGTTCTGGCTCTCGTAGCTCAGCTCGTGGATGGACCAGGTCCCTCCGAAGCGGGCTACTCGACGGTATTGATCCGGGATGTCCGTCTCCGCCAGTGGAGGAAAGGCCTCCTCGATGGTCTTGCCGAGGAATCCAGACCTGCTGATGCCCAGGATTCTCTCGGCGGCGGGATTCACAGCCGTGAGCACGAGTCGGTCGCGGTCGCGTATCTCGTACAGGAGCATGCCCATGGGGGACTGCTCGACGATCGTGCGGAAACCCTCCTCGCTCTTGCGCAGGCGGTACAGCATGGAATCGTGCAGAGCGGAAATTTCGTTCTCCATGGAGCGATCAGAGGGTGAGGCGACGAACACGTCGGCCGGGTCGCCCTGGTGAATTGCCTCGATCTGCTCGGCCCAACAGTTGGTGCCGAAGAGCCTGGAGCAGTACCCGGTCAGCTTTCCGGCGAGCATGCCGCTGCCCCAGTGCACCCCGAGAGTGCGCTGATAAAGCCCCTCCCAGCTGTCGGTGACCCGGAATACGGCACGAAGATCGACCTCGTCCAACTCGACAAGCTCCCACTTGCCCCAGCCCGCGACAGCTGCGACGTCGGCGATCGCCTTGAAGCCGTCCTCGAATCGGTCGAAACCGGAGATCACACTCCAGTCCGCCTCAACGCTCTGGCGTCCTTCGCTTTGCAGCGCGAGCAAAAAGCGTTCAGTGCCGACCATGGCTTCGACACCCGACATGAGTCCCGCAAGGGTGGAATCTACCCACATCATGGCAACCGGGAGGTCAGCAATCGAACACACCCCGGCTTCGGGGTTCCACTTGATGTTTATGCCGGAGACATTCACCGATGGCGATGTGGGGGGATCGATCCGGGTGCGGAGCTCTCGCAACTCCGCCTCCAGAAAGGCAACGCGCTCCCTGAGATGGGTGTTTTCTTCTTGATCAGTCATGGCGTTTACCGACCGGCAGACGGTGGCGCCCACCTGTTACCAGGATAGCCGCTCCAGCCTCGTAGGCAACAATGATCAGGTGCCACATATCACATCGTGACCATGGGGGCCGATCGCCCGGGCCTCGAGTCACAGGTCGATTTGTGAGTCTTTTGCGAAATTCAAGAATCGGACACTGAGGTCGTCTCCGTTGGGAATGATCAGTCCTTCGCCGCAACAACGTCATCGATCCAGCCGATCGCTGCTGCAACAACCGGAATGCCCAAAGTACTGATGAGGACGAGCATCGCGTGAAACAGCTCTTCGGGCTTGGCTCCCGCTTCGAGTGCCCGTCGGGCGTGACTGCGAACAGCCCCATGAGATCGAATAGTGGCGGCGGCTGCCATCTGGATGAGATGGACGGTCTTCCCCTCGATCGGCCCAGCAGCTTTGGCGGTTCTTCCAAGATCCTCCGACGGCGACATCACGGAAGGAAATCGATCTTTCTAACTCTGGAAATGCTCGGGAACGTATTCTGTGCTCATTGGTACTCTCCCGCCGAATCGATGTCCAACTTTCTCATGAAGGACCTGGCGAATGCGAGGTAAG
>CBESWV010000280.1:0-5134 GCA_965533305.1 uncultured bacterium
TGGCTCTGACCGTCAACATCATCGTGACAGTGGTCGTCACCCTGGTGACTCCCAGACCCGATGCGGCGCTGATCGAGCGCTTCGAAGGTCTGCTCGCCGAGGAAGAAACCCAAAACGCCGCCTGAAAGGGATCAGCATGGATTGGACGATCGTCAGCGACGACATCGCCGGGCTCCGGGAGGAACTGACCGAGATTCGACACGACCTCCACCGCCATCCGGAAATCGGCTTCGAGGAAATCAGGACTCAGGGTGTCGTGCGAACCTGGCTCGAGCGTCACGGTTACGCACCGCGCGAGAGCGCCGGCACCGGCCTGGTGGCGGATCTCAGGCCCGGGTTCGAGGGAGCGTGTATCGCCCTGCGCGCCGATATGGATGCACTGCCCATGACCGAGACGACGGATCTCTCATACCGATCGGTGAACCCGGGCTGTGCCCACAAATGCGGCCACGACGGCCACACGGTGACGCTGATGGGGGTTGCGGCGGTGTTGGCGAAGCACCGCGAAGAGATTCGCGGCAACGTTCGGCTGATCTTCCAACCGGCGGAGGAAGGGGTGCGCGGCGGCGGCGCCAGGGTCATGGTGGACGAGGGCGCTCTCGATGGCGCCGGCGAGGTCTACGGTCAGCACAACTGGCCGGCCTGGCCCCTCGGTGAGCTGCGGGTGACGGCGGGTCCGGTCATGGCCCAGGTCCACAGCTTCGACATCACCGTGCGGGGTGTCGGAGGCCATGGCAGCCAGCCACAGCTCTGTCGCGACCCCATCGCGGCAGCCTCCTACCTGGTGACCGCTCTTCAGGCGGTGGTCTCGCGCGGCCTCGGCAGCGATGGGGGAGGCGTGGTGAGCGTGTGCAACTTCCACGGCGGAACCACCCACAACGTCATCCCGGACACGGTCGAACTGGGCGGCACCATCCGCTCGTTCGATGCCGCGACGACCGCGCGGATCCTGGAACGCCTCGATGAGGTGGTTCGCGGTTCGGCGGAGGCGTTCGGCGTCGAAATCTCCCTCGACGTGGATGAGGGTTTCCCGGTTCTGGTCAACGATGCGGGTTGCGTTGAGGTGGTCAAACGCATCGGCGAACAGGTCCTCGGCGAGGGCTCGGTGAGTGGGGACGGGCTTCCCATAGCCGGTGGCGAAGACTTCGCCTACTACGCCGAGGCGCTGCCGTCGGCATTCTTCTTCCTCGGCGCCAAACTCGAAGGTGAAGACACCCCGACCTGCCACCACACCGATTTTGACTTCAACGACGATCTGATCCCAGTGGGTATCGAACTCTTCCTGCGGATCGTCGACGATCGTCTGTAAAACTCATCGTCTCATCGCCGCCGGGATTCCTGCCGTCCCGAACACCGCGAGACCCAGGGCCGTGGCGGTCATCCCCACCCACGGAATCGCCGCGGTTCCGATGATCAGCGCCGCGGTGGCGGCGCCGATTTCGTCCGCGGGATTTTTCGGCGGGCGAATCTCGTGTTAATATGAGATTGCGTCCCAGTCAATAATTTTGCCGAAATCGTGATTCGATCGCGATCCGTGAGGAGAGATCCATGAAACAGTGTTTCGTCGTCGTTCGTTCTGTGTCCATCGCGGCTCTCGTTGTCTTTTGTCTGAGCATGGCCGCTGTGCCGACCGCCCACGCCGATCGGTGGATGGTGCCCGCGTCTGCCAATGTTTCCGGGAGCGCCGGAACCAATTGGCGAACCGACCTCCGCCTGGTGAACACCGAGGACAGCGTCGTTTCGGTGCGGATCTATTTTCTCGAGAATGGCGCTGACAATGGCGCTCTGGATACCTTTACCAACGTCAGTGTTCCGGCCAACGGGCAGGTCCAGATCAACAACGTTCTGGCGACGAGGTTTTCGTTCTCCGGTACCGGCGCCCTCCTGATCGAGGCGCCCGGCAATGATCTGGTGGTGACATCCCGAACCTACAATCAGGTCCCTGGAGGAACCTATGGTCAGTTCATCCCCGGCGTTCCGACCGACAAGGCGCTTGCGGCGGGGGAAGACAGTTACCTTGTTTTTCTGGCGAAATCATCGGATTTTCGAACCAACCTCGGATGGGCCGCGACCGGCGCCAACGCGGGGACGATCAAGGTGACGCTCTTTAACTCCGGCGGATCCATGATCGGAACCGCCAAGACCTACCCCGTCAAACCCTACGGTCCGAACCAGATCAACGACATCTTTGCCGCCGTCGGCGCAGCGCCCACTGAAACCGCGTATGCGGTCGTGAGACCTACGGTTCGGTTGGTGGCCTACGCCTCGGTGGTGGACAATCGAACCGGGGATCCGGTCGCCGTGCTTGCGCAGCCGTACCCCGAAGACAACGCTGATCTCCTGCTGCAGGGTGTTGCCCGAGCGGCGGGAGTCGGGACCAGTCTCTGGCGCACGGATCTTCGGATTCTCGGATTGGATTCAACCAAGGGCACAGTCACCCTGGCCTATCACCCCAAGGGCACCGAGGTGACCCAACCTCTGACGGTTCTGCTCACCGTCGGGCCGGGTGAGCTCCTGGCCCTCGACGATGTCATGTCGTCGGCATTCGATATGCCGAGCGCAAACGGAGCGCTTCGGGTCACGGCGCCCATGCCGCTGATTACGCTGGCCCGCACCTACAACCAAAGCCCCGGCGGCACCTATGGTCAGTCCATCCCGGCGGATCAGGCCGCCTGTCTCTTGAAGGAGGGAGATGAGGCGAGACTGTCGGGTGTCCTCGGCGGAGATTTCCGGTCAAACGCGCTCTTCTTCAACGGTGGTCCGGCGGAAACCGAACTCGAGCTGAAACTGGTCTCGAGGACCGGATCAATCGTCGGAACCAAGACCTACAACCTCGAGGTCGGCGAGACCGATCAGATCAACAACGTGCTCGGCTTCTTCGGGGCGCCGGCCTCCGGTGGTCCGTACACGTTGATCGTCAAGGTCATCGAAGGCGGACCTGTATCAGTGGGTCTCTCGGTCATCGACAGCCAATCGGACGACCCCACCTTCGAGGGCGCCGCGAAGATCTGGTTCTGTGAGATCAGCGGCGGTGGTGGTGGTGGCGGTGGCGGTGGCGGAGCCTGCTTCACCCTCCCATTCCCCTCTCCGGGCCGCCAGGTGACCTACCACGTCCTTACGGAGTACGACGGCGACACCGCCGAGGGCGAGTTGGTCCGGACGCACCACTCCATCGATGCCAATCAGAGCCACGACACCTCGGTGATGAGCCTGGACGCCGGGATGGGCCTGATCGTGACCGTGACCACCGAGAGTCGAGATGTCCACCGGGTGCTGTCGAACCCCACCGGGCATGGTGAGATCGAGTCGTCGATGGACGAGGTGTCCGCGGTAGCGGGTGGGTTCCAGCTGCCCGATTCGAGCAGCAACACCACGTACAGCCCGGCCCTTTATGTCGGCCCCTTCAGTCGGTGGTGCGAGGGCGAGACCTGGACCACTCCATCGGTGACCGAGACAATCGTCTCCAATCCTGGTGGGACCACGTCAGAGCCCTCCATACCCTATGACGGTGTGGTCGACAGCACGAGCGAGAGTGTGACGACCGGTGCCGGGACATTCGACTGTGTGTGTTCGACGATCACCGTTACCGGTGGGCAGGGCATCGGCACCTGGACCCGACAGTGTATTTCGAAGGATCTCGGGGTCTTGATCAAGATGGACATTCACGCCCCGGGACCGGGCAGCGAGATATTCGGATTCCTCGAGGCAACCGACATCAACTGAGTCCACTCACTTTGAACTCAAGCGCCTCCGGTGAGAGCCGGAGGCGCTTTTTTCTCTCTACTGAGAATCCCTCTCTTGTCTTCGAGAAACCCGTAAGTGGCTTTCTCTGAGTTTCTTATGCCTGATATTTTTTCGCCGTCTGACTATTTTTTTCTCAGATCTACATCGGTGCCAAGATCATGGATCGTTGGGACGATTGGGTCAGCGGACAACAGTTGCTCGGCGAAACGGATGAATTCCGAGGGCTGTTGTGGCTATTCGTCCTCGGCGTAATCGATCGTGATACTGCCCATGAACGGAAACGCTGCAGCTATGCTGCTGAGCAGATCTTCCTGATCGAACTCGATCAGAAACTTGTAGGGCAGGCCGTGTTTTTCGGGATCGTAGGCAGCCGAGCGAGGGGAGGCGGGCCGGAGGCGGTAACTGTAGGTCAGGATGCTGTGATCATCATCCATCTCCTCGGATGAGGCCGGCCCCAGGGTGCCCACAATCTCAGCCTTGTCTGGCGAAGGGAAATCCCAATCGGGCCCGCCGCCCACGGTCAGGCGTGCCTTTCGCCTGGCCAGGCTGATCTCAAGATCACCCAAGGAACTGAGGGTCTTCAGAACGGCTTCCTTGGGGATGAAGGCAAAGAGCTCCTCCCCGACTGCGAAGGCGGCGAGTTTGTCGTCTTCGAATCGCAGGTCGATCTGAACCTCACGGCCAACCGTCTCCGGCTCGTCATCTTCGGATTGCTTGTCGAAGACGAGGACCCAGGTGACGCCTTCGGCATCGGCTATCTGCAGGGTTGGGGGGAGACCGATCTTCCACATGTCCTTTTCCAGGATCACCGGATCGCGAAAGGTGATCGAAAGACCGTCCGATACGTCGACCGCGAAGTTTTCTTCGAAATCCGACAGCTGACCCTTGAACTCGAGCAGGCGCAGATAGACACAGCCACTGACCGATAGCATCGCGGCCAGCATCAGTATAAGGACGGGGGCCTTGCTCACAGAAAGCCGGCGAGGCTGCGAGGCCGCAGAAGGGTTGCGCCTGCGGTTGGTGCGGGTCAGAGAGTCAAACATGTTGCCGGCCGATCCATCGTAGAAGTTTGCCCGTCTTGTTCCAGGCGATGGTGCGGATGGCTTGACGGATAGGAATTTCCTTTCTCACACTACCGAGCGTACCACGCATGCCGAACCCCAAACCCCCTCAAGAGCTGCCATTTAAGGGCGGTGGCCCCCCAGAACTTCCTCGCCTCCCACCTATCCGTCCTGCACCGTGGGATAACCCTTGGGAAGACCCCTCACGACGGTGTTCCGGGCACACCTCACCCGGAAAAAAAGGTGCCAGATGGGATGAGTAGGCCGGTCTCCTAAAACGGCGTAGAACTATGCTCGCCAAATCTAAAGCGGGCTCGAGGCCCAAGATA
>CBESWV010000281.1:0-5128 GCA_965533305.1 uncultured bacterium
CGACTGACCCTCTCCACCCGTCAAGAGAGCGTTCCCTCCACATGGGGATGCTCTCATCGTTCGACGGTGTGCGTATGTCTATGCCGCTGCAGCCTCGACCCAGGCAATCAGTTCGTCGGGAATTTCAATCCCCTCACGCATGGACTTGTCACGGATCTCAAGCCGCCTCGCCCCAGGAAGCCGAGTTCCTGGCTGATCGAGTACAGCCTGCAACAGCACCTCGATCCTCTCTGCGTAGGTTCCGCCGCTGAGCGGTCCCGGACGGAAGCCGAGCAGGAACTGGCCGACCCGGGGCGGACCGCCCACATCGTCGAAGAAGGAACTCGCCTCGTAGCCGAAGTGGGCGCCGGTCATCGCCGCCGCCATGATCTCGACCGCCAGCACCAGGGCGGCACCCTTGGCATCCCCCATGGGAAGCATCGAGCCACTCATCGCGACCTGAGCGTCAGTGGTGGGATTGCCGTCGGCGTCGAGAGCCCACCCCTCTGGAATCGCACGTCCTTCGTCGGCGGCTAGTTTGATCTTGCCGCGAGCTTGCTTCGATAGTGAGAGGTCCACAACAACAGGTGGCTTCCTATCTCGAGGAAACCCAAATGCAACGGGGTTTGTCCCAAACAACGGCCGCGACCCTCCCCACGGGGCAATGCCGGCGGGTGAGTTGCCGAAGACCAAGCCGGCCACACCTCGTTCGGCAAGCCGCTCCACGTGGTGGCCGGCGACCCCAAAGTGGTGCGAGTTAGTGACGGCGATGCCGGCAACCGGAGTCTCTTCGGTCATCTCGACCAAAGCATCGATGGCAAGATCGAAGGCGGGGAAGGCAAACCCATCGTTGGCATCGACACGAGCAGCAGAAGATCCCAGCTTCTCCAAAACCGGCACGGCATCGCCAACCACCTTGCCGGCGGCGACCTGGGCCGAATACGACTTCAGCCGGGCCAGACCGTGCGAGTTGAGACCATCCAGATCGGCGCGCACCAGCGCACTGGCGACCGACGCGGCGGCCGGTTCGGCGGTGCCCGCCTTCTTCAAGACCTCGGTAGCAAGACTCTCGAGTTCCGCTGCAGTGCGGATCATGATGACTCCCCATTTTCACGGAGCCTCCCGGAGCAAGCCCCGGGTGGCTCCGTTGGTTGTTCAGTTCCCTAGGCGCTCTGATATAGCTTCGTGAAGATGAACTCGCGATGTCCGAGCGTCTCTGCCGCCGTTCTCCGACCGTTGGCGGTACGAACCACCATGTCGATCAGCGCGTCACCCGCCTCGTCGAGGACCATGTCGCCGCTGAGCAAGCCGGACACATCCAGGTCGACATGATCGGCCATCAGCCGGGCCGTCTTCGGGTTTGCCGTCACCTTGATGACCGGCATGATCGGATGACCAATGATGTTGCCCTGACCCGTTGTGAAGACATGCAGCGCAAACCCAGCCGCTGCCTGCAATGTGTTGCACTCGGCGGCCGCCGACGACGTGTCCATGAAGTACAGGCCGGGGCCCTTGGTCGGCGCTTGCGCCGGCTCAAGGACATCGATGTACTTGGAATTCTTGCCGATCTTCTGGAGGTTGCCGAAGGCCTTCTCCTCGATGGTGGTCAACCCGCCGGCGATGTTCCCGGCAGTTGGCTGGCTGTCTGACAGGTCGCTCGTCTTGTGACGTTCGATCATGTCGTTATAGCGATTCCACGTATCGATGAACTTCTGGCGTACCTCGGGGGTCGCAGCACGATCGGCACAGACCATCTCGGCTCCGGTGAGCTCTGAGGTTTCGCCAAAACACAGATACGAGCCCTCAGGCTCCAACTTGTCCATCAGATTGCCGACAGTCGGATTGCTAGCAAGACCGGATGTCGTGTCGGACTCACCACACTTGGCGGCGATCCAGAGTTCCTGCAAGGGAACTTCCTGGCGTTGCAACTCGGTGGCCCACTGCACAAACTCCTGGGCCTTGCGCCCGGCGACGGCGGCGGTCTCGAGGTCACCATGCTCCTCGATCGAGTAGCCGGCAACTGGTTTGCCGGCAGCGGCGATCCCGTCGACGACCCTTTGGGTCCACTTTGGCTCGATACCGATAACGATGGCGGCAGCGACATTGGGGTTGGCGCCGGTGCCGATCAAGGTATCGAAGGTCAACTCGAGGTCGGCGCCGAATTGGAGACGCCCGTAGGCATGGGGCAGCGCGAGGGTGCCAACGATGTTGTTGGCGACCTTCTCGGCGCAAGCATTGGAAATGTCATCGACCGGAAGGATGATGACGTGATTGCGGATGCCGACGCGTCCATTCTCGCGACGATATGCCTTGATAGTCCGCTCTGCGGTCATCGTCTTCTCCCTACCACTTCTTGGTCTTGACATTGTGGACGTGGACATGGTGGCCTACGCCACACACTTCTACGACCTTGCCGATGTCGTATCCGTATTTGATGAGCGTATCGCCCTCGGCAAGATCGACCATGGCGATCTTGTGACCAAGCGGGATGGCGTCCTTAGCGACGATTGACTTGGTTTCGTTTGTATCCATGATCCACACGGAAAGCTCCTGGCCCGTCTCTATCCCTTCAACTACAGCAACACCGACAGAGTCGGTGGTGTCGTGGATCACTATGTCCGGTTTCATGTGCTGGGCACCTCCGATTAAGGCCTGTCACGGCCGGGGCTTCTCCTGCTAGTCGTATGCCAAGGGGGCCTAACCGTCGAGCACCTCCGACAGCGTCACCGGTCGGCCCTCGTCAATCGAACGGTGGCCGGCTTCTCCAACCGCCACGGCGAGCAGACCGTCCTCGAGCGTAATCTTCGGAGGCGTGCCGTTGCGGATTGCATCGATGAAGTCGGCGTGCTCCAAGTAGCTGGCACCTTCGTGCAGACCGGCATACGCCACATGGTCGTCGGACACTGGCCGTTCTTCGACGGTGCGCTCGGCGCGACGCCCGAGACGGAGCACCGCCTCAGGCACAAACGCTTCGATCTTGCCAACATCGCCCGTCACCGCCAACTCCTGCTCGTTGCGGGAACCCTCGGCGAACATGCACAGATCGAGAAGACCGCGGCTGCCGTTCTCGAAGTCGACAATGACATACGCGTTGTCGATGATGTCGGGGGTCTCGCCGTCGTACCTCTCGGCAAGGTGATTGACATCCTGGGCTCCCGAGGCGTAGACCCGAATCGGTTTCGATTCTGCGATCAACACCATCAGATCGAAGAAGTGGCAGCATTTCTCCACCAGCGTGCCGCCGGTATTGCGGTTGAACCTGTTCCAGTTCTCCACCTTCTCGAGGAACGGGAACCGGTGTTCCCGGATGGCAACCATCTTGATGTTGCCGGCACTGCCGGCGCGCACCTCGTGGATCAGGGCCTGGATCGGTGGCTTGTACCGATACTCGAGACCCATCCACACGACCCCACGATGACCCTCGGCCGCGTCGAGAATGCGTCTGCATTCCGCGACCGAGATCCCCAGTGGCTTCTCGACAAGCACATGCACACCCGCCGCAAGGATGTCCTCCATGATGTCGGCGTGCGTGTGATTCGGCGAAGCCAGCACTACGGCATCGCAGATCCCCGCCGCCAGCAGATCGGTGTGGCTCTCAAACACCATGGAGTCGTCAATACCGGCGGCGTGCTTGCCGTACTTGCGAGAGGTCACATCAGGATCGGAGATCGCCACAACCTCGGCTCTGGCGATCGCGTTCACGTTGTTGATGTGCTCGAGGCCCATCATCCCGGAACCGATCACGCCGTACCGAATCACGTCACTCATTTGGCTCTCCTGTTGCCGGGCCCGCTACTTGATCCCGAGGTACTTGTCGGTCAGCGCAACCGCCTCGGCACCCGTCGCCTGCATTTCCAACGAGGCGCGCACCGCATCGATCGTCTCCGGAATCGTCACCGACTCCTGCGGGATGTTGATGGCGAACACGACATCGTCACCGGAAAGACCGACGGTCTCTTCGAACAGACCGATCTCGTACATGTCACCACGCGGGTACTCCATGTAGCGAGCCCACTGGAACAGCGATGTGTTCGAGTTGAATCCCTCGTCGATGCGGACGACCATGATCCGCGGATACGCCTCGAAGGCGGCGACGGCCTCCTCGACCGACATCTTCTGCTTCGGCGATACCGAGATGGTGATGATGTGGCCGTGGGTGACCGGGGCGTGCACCAGCAGGCCGGTGGCATCGACGTCTTCCATGATGTTCATGAGGTCAACAGCTTGGTGGTTTGGGATGGCCTCCATCTGCAGCACGTTGGTGAGACCGCGATGGATGTCGCCCGGATCGGCAACACGACGGATGATCGTGATGAACGTCTTCGAGACCCCGACAGCCTTGTGGATGGCGTCGATCGAACGGATGAGACCTGTCGTGTTGCACGAGGTCAGCTTGAGGTAGTCGACCCCGAGACCCTTCTCGTAGTTGACGGTCCCATGGAAGAAGACGTCTGCAACCTCCGCCGACTCGCCACCCTGGAACACGGCATTGACCCCGGCAGCGACATACTTCTCTTTGTTCTTGGCGCCAATCCCGCCTGGTGCAGAGTCGAGCATGATGTCGACCTCACCCAGCAAGTCATCAAAACCGCCGGACACCGGAATACCGGCTTCCTCGAGACCCTGTTCTGAGCCAGGAACCGCGGCAAACAGCTTGAACGGCATGCCGCGCTCTTTGAGCGCACGCACGGCCATCGTTGGAGCAACGTCGGCAACACCGACCAGTTCCATGTCCTCTTGCATCGCCACGCCTGCGGCGAGGCGATTCCCGATAACTCCGTAGCCGGCAACGCCGACTTTCACCTTGCTCATCTGCTGCTCCTTGCTAGGTTCTACAGGTCGACTACTGGGATTCTCCAGCATTCGGCCAACGCTTCCAATTCCTCGCGATACTCACCGTAGACAATGCCGAAATGGTGTTCGAGACCTTCTCTCATGATTGTCGCCGTGACCTCGGGTGCCGGACGGTCGAACTCGACCACGCCTGCAGTGCCCGAGAACGCCAGCGGCGCATCAAGCATCGTCCCGCCCCCAATCACGAGGGAGTGCGCCCCACCGGCCTGGCTCAACCGAGCCAATGTAACCCTCCCGGGCCGCAGCGCAAACTCATTGAGCAGCGGCATATTCCGGTTCGAGTGAACGGTCCCGG
>CBESWV010000282.1:0-5127 GCA_965533305.1 uncultured bacterium
CCCAGAGCGCAAGGAGTTGGTGCAGATCGCCGGTGAGAATCGCTCAATTTAGGTGGACATCAGAAAACGAACGGGCTAGAGTAATGGCCCCATGCGTGGGGCGGGTAGGGTGTGTCCATCGCACCGACCGACACCACTGGGTTCCTGGAGGAGAAATGGCACGCCGAATCACTCGGAAACAACTCAAGCAGAGTGACGAATTCGTTTCGACCATGGACGTGGTGTTGCACTGGTTACAAGAAAACTGGCGCCCCATCGCAGCTGGACTGGTCGGCATTTGCGCCGCGGCCGCCATCTGGTGGATGTACGGTCTGTGGAGCGATGCGCGCAGCGAAGACGCATCATACGCCCTGAACCACGCCGTGATCGTCTACGAGGGTGAAGACAGCGTCGGTCAGCTCATCCCCACCGGAGATCCCGATGCCGCCGAGGTCGAGTTCCTCCAGGTCATCGAGCACTACGGCAAGACCAACCAGGCTGATATGGCCCGGGTCTATCTGGCGCGAATCTACTTCGACCGCGACGAGACGGATGCCGCTCGAGATCTGCTCGTCGGCCTCGCCGAACGCCATCGTGGTGACACCATCGGCCGAATCGCCACCCTCGATCTGATCCACCTCCGCATTGCAGCCGGCCAGGCCACCGAGGTCGCCGCCGAGCTCGAGGCCATGGTGGCGGGAGCGAACCCGGGTCTGCCCCGCGATGTCGCGCTCTATGAACTCGGTCAGCTCTACATGGCGGAACAGAACCAGGCTCAGGCCGGCGAGTACTTCCAGAAGCTGGTGGACGAGTTCCCTGAATCGCCTTATGGCAACCTCGCCCAAACACGGCTGATGGAGATCGGCTGAGGCCGGATTTTGACCTGATCGTGGAGATGACGCCGTGAGCTTTGTTGAAGCTATCGCTCGCAAACGCAGCGGCGATGATCTCGAGCGGGATGACGTCCGGCGCTTTGTTGAAGGCGCGACCCGCCATAGCCTCCCCGTCGAGCAACTGGCGGCCATGCTCATGGCCATCTGCTGCCGCGGCATGTCCGCTGACGAAACCACCTGGTTGACCAGCGACATGCTTCACTCCGGTGAGGCGTGGGATCTCGGCGCAACCCGGCCCGAAGTCATCGACAAACACTCGACCGGTGGGGTCGGCGACACGGTCTCTCTGGTTCTCGCACCCTTGCTCGCATCGGTGGGCGTGCCGGTGGCCATGATGGCCGGACGCGGGCTCGGCCATTCTCAGGGCACCCTCGACAAACTCGAGGCGATCCCAGGCTTTTCGTGTGATCACGACCGGGCCGGACTCGAGCGAATCCTCGATTCCGCCGGCGCCGCCATCATCGCCCAGACCGAGGACATCGCCCCGGCCGACCGGACGCTCTACGCTCTACGCGATATCACCGCCACGGTGCCGTCGCTGCCCCTCATCGTGGCCTCGATCATGTCGAAGAAGCTCGCCCTCGGGGCGGCGACCCTCGTCCTCGATGTCAAATGGGGCAGGGGCGCCTTCCGCGAAACCGTCGCTGAAGCGCACGAACTCGCCGTCGCCCTCCGGCAGGTGGCCCACGACTCGGGTGTCAAGTGTGAAGCCCTCATCACAGACATGAACCAACCCCTCGGGGATGCTCTCGGAACGGCTTCCGAGGTTCGCGCGGCGATTGACGTCCTTTCCGGCGAGGGCGATTCGCGTCTTCGCGAGGTCAGCCTCAGACTCTCCGAGCAGGCCATGATTCTCCGCGGAATCGATGCCGCCGAAGCCGCTTCGCGGCTCGAAGCGAGCCTGGCTTCGGGTGACGCTCTCAAGTACTGGAACCGGATGGTCATTGCGCAAGGGGGCGACCCCGACCCCGAGCGCCTGCCTCGGCCCGAGCGGACCCACGAGATCACCGCGGCAACTTCGGGCTTTGTTTCGGGGATTGCAGCCGACACCCTCGGCAGGGTCACGGCTGCGGTGGGAGCCGGCCGAAGCCGGCTCGACGAGGCGCTCGCCTTCGGCGCCGGCATTACGGTCCACGCAAGGCTCGGCGACCGCGTTGAGCCGGGTCAACCGCTGGCCACCCTCGAGATCGGCGAGCGCCAAGTGGATGTCGAGAGCCTCGCCGGACGTATCGGGGCGGCCTTCGAAATTTCCGACGCTGAGGTCGAGGTCCCGAAGCTGGTCCTGGGTCCGGTGGATGAGGTCGATCCGACGACTTCATCACTCGGCTGATCACCACCGGCCATCGTGATAATCTTCAGCCGCATGATCCACCGGAATCTCTCTCCAAGGCTCGTCTCGCTTACGGTGATCCGCCGCCCAACGCCGACCGCAGCAAAGGGTCGGTGAGAGATGCCGGTGAAGTTTGGAACTTCCGGATGGCGCGGCATCATCGGCCGGGAAGTGACGTTCCGCAATGTGCGGATCGTCACCAGTGCCCTGATCGACACACTGCGTGAGGACCATGCCGATGTGGACCTCATCGTCATCGGCTATGACACCCGCATGTTGTCCGAGAAGTTCGCCCGCGTGGCGGCCGAGCTCATCGCCTCGGAAGACGTGCCGGCTCGGCTCGCGAGCCGGGATGTGCCGTCGCCGGTGCTGGCCGCGTCGGTGGTTGAACTCGGCGCCGCCGCCGGGATGGTCTTCACCGGCAGTCACAACCCACCCGAGTACAACGGGCTCAAGATCTACACCGCCGACGGCATCCTCGCCGCAACCGAGTTCACCGACCGGGTCGAGGCGCGGGTGGAGGAACTCACGGAGGATTACGACGACACTTTTCTCCCACAGGCCGATCTCATCGAGAGCTTTGATCCGAAACCGAGCTATCTCGCCCGACTTCAGCCGCTCATCGACTGGGACGCCATTCGCTCGAGCGGAATCAAGATCGCGGTCGACACCCTCTACGGGACCACCCGTGAGTATCTCGATCACATCCTGCTGGAAAACGAGATCCCGATCACCGTCATCCACAACACCCGAGATCCCTACTTCGGCGGATACGCTCCGGACTGCACCTCGGTCAATCTTTCGCGACTGCGTGATGTCATGCGATCCACCGACGCCGACCTCGGTCTCGCCACCGATGGTGACGGCGATCGATTCGGTCTGCTCGACCGTGGCGCGAGGATGTGTGATTCGTCCACCGGCATCGCACTCATCCTCGACTACCTGGCCCGCCGGCGCGGTCTCACCGGCGGGGTCGGCCGGACCCTGGCGACCCCAACCCTCATCGACGCCGTTGCCAACGAACACGGTCTCGAGATCATCGAGACACCAGTCGGCTTCAAACACTTCGGTCCGCTCTTCGTCAACGGCGAGCTCGAATTCGCCGGCGAGGAGTCAGCCGGACTCACCTGGGCAAAGCACCTGCCCGAGCGGGATGGCGTCCTCGCCTGCCTGTTGGCGGCGGAAATGGTGGCAGTGGAGGGCAAGGGGCTTGCCGAGCTCAGCGCCGATCTGGAGCGGCGGGTCGGCAGCCATTGGTTCCGTCGCACCCAGATTCCCCTGACCCGTCATTCCCGGCAGGTCTTCGACCGCCGATTGAAACAGAAATGGAACAAGATCAAGGGTCGCGAGGTGGTCAAGGTCGATCGTCGCGATGGCCTCAAACTTGTCTTCGATGGCGGCAGTTGGCTCGCTGTGCGCATAGCGGGCACCGAACCTAAGATCCGGCTCTATGCCGAAGGCCGATCATCCGAAGAAATGCGGCACCTCATGTACCTGGCTCGACAACTCTTTTCAGACCGGAGGCTCTAGAAATGTTCGATATCGAATTCGTCAGCGCCAGAGAAGTCCTCGATTCGCGCGGCAACCCGACCGTCGAGGCCGAAGTCCTTCTTTCGAGTGGCTCCATGGGCCACGCCATCGTCCCTTCGGGGGCCTCGACCGGTTCCCGCGAAGCCCTCGAGCTTCGCGACGGAGATGCCGGCCGCTTCCTCGGCAAGGGCGTCCTGCGCGCCGTCGAGAACATCAACGGCCCCATCGCAGAAGCCATCGAAGGCCTCGACGCCCGGGATCAGATAGGGGTTGACCAGACCATGGTCGACCTCGACGGCACCCACAACAAGGGGTCGCTCGGCGCCAACGCCATCCTCGCCGTTTCGTTGGCGGTGGCCGACGCAGCTGCGGACACGACGGGTCTGCCTCTCTATCAATATCTCGGTGGTTGCGGCGCCCGTGAGCTGCCGGTCCCCATGATGAATATCCTCAACGGCGGCGAGCACGCTGACAACTCTGTTGATTTCCAGGAGTTCATGGTCATGCCGGTGGGCTTCACCGCCTTTTCAGACAGCCTCCGAGCCGGTGTCGAGGTCTTTCACACGCTCAAGAAGGTGCTCTCCGATCGAGGACTCGCGACCGCGGTAGGCGACGAGGGCGGCTTTGCCCCCGATCTCCCGTCCAACCGTGCCGCCCTCGAACTCATCATGGAGGCCATCGAGAAGGCCGGATACACCCCCGGCGAACAGATCGGTCTGGCCATGGACCCGGCTGCTTCGGAGTTCTTCGCCGACGGAAAGTACAACCTCACCGGAGAGGGTCGTGTCGGCCTGACCTCTGAAGAGATGGTCGATATCTACGCCGGCCTGGTCGAGGACTTCCCCATCTTCTCTATCGAGGACGGCCTCGCCGAGAGCGATTGGAATGGTTGGAAGAGGCTGATGGACGCCATCGGCGACCGAGTCCAGGTGGTCGGGGACGACCTTTTCGTCACCAACACCGAGATCATCACCGAAGGAATTGAACGGGGAGTCGCCAATTCGGTGCTCATCAAGCTCAATCAGATCGGCACTCTGTCCGAGACCATGGCAGCCATCGAGATGGCCCACAAAGCCGGTTGGACAGCGGTGATCTCGCACCGCTCGGGTGAGACCGAGGACACCACCATCGCCGACCTCGCGGTGGCGTTCAACACCGGACAGATCAAGACCGGATCCGCATGCCGCACCGATCGCATCGCCAAGTACAACCGCCTGCTCAGGATTGAAGAGGAGCTCGAAGACGCCGCCCGCTTCCGCGGCAGAGCGGTCCTCAAGCGCTAGAATCAACGGAGAGCATGAAACGACTGCCGCTCATCCTCGTCGCCATTGTTGCCCTCGTCGCCCTGGGGGTGCTCTCGAGCATCGTCACCCAGGGCTTCGAGGACATGGCCCA
>CBESWV010000283.1:0-5117 GCA_965533305.1 uncultured bacterium
TCCCGATCCCGATCCCGATCCCGATCCCGTTCCCGATCCCGAAACGAAGAGGTCCATCCGGGATCGGGATCGGGATCGGGATCGAACGGACCGCTCGCACAAGTCGCCTTGGCCATCAAACCCGAGTTCATTTCGTCCCCTACGCCACGTCCCGCCGCTCGTCCTCGACCACCTTGCCGTCGAGCATGTGGACCACCCGTTTGGCATACCGCATCACCCGCTGATCGTGGGTGGCGATGACAAAGGTGGTTCCGTGGTGCTCGTTGAGTTCGACAAAGAGCTCCATCAGCTGTTCGGCGGTGTGCGAGTCAAGGTTGGCCGTCGGCTCGTCGGCGAGGACGAGTGCCGGTTTGGAGACGATGGCCCGAGCTACCGCTACCCGCTGCTGCTGGCCGCCCGACATCTGGGCCGGTCGACGATCTCCGAGACCCTCGAGACCGACCTCGGCGAGGATGTCGGTGGAGCGCTTCTCTCGCTCGTCGGCGGGGACGCCCTGGATCTCCATGACGAACTCGATGTTCTCCCGCGCAGTGAGCACGGGGATCAGATTGTATGCTTGGAAGACAAAGCCGATCCGGTGGAGCCGCATGCTGGCGAGCTCGCCCTTGCCCAGATTGTCGATCCGCTCGCCGGCGAGCCAGATCTCACCGCTGTCCGGGGTGTCGAGCCCGCCGATAGCGTTGAGCAGGGTGGTCTTGCCACCGCCCGACGGCGCCGAGAGACAGACAAAGCCACCCTCTGAAATCTCGAGATCGATGTGGTCGAGTCCGGTGACCTCGATATCGCCCTGGTGATAGGTCTTGCAGAGATCGGTGCACTTCACGCTGTTTTGAGTGGTGTTCATAATTGCTCCTGAATTGAGCGATTTTGCCGGATGAGATGTGCCTGCTCCTTGATGTTCTGGCGTCTGCGAAAAACGTAGGCATACCGAGCGGTATGTCGAGGCTTTTCGCAGTCGCCTAGAGCGCAAGGAGTGGGTGCAGATCGCCGGTGAGAATTGGTCATTTTAGGTGCTATACCTTTGTGATGGCACGGATGGGGTCGTATTTCGAGGCTCGCCAGGCCGGTGAGAGGCTGGCGAAGAAACCGAGGACGATGACGATGACGTTGGCCATGACGATGTCTTTGAGATAGAGGGCGGGATAGAGGACGCTTGATGCGCCCATCATCTCCATCCCCTCACCGACGATGGAGACATCGATTCCGCCCTTGAGCGGTTCGATGGTGGCGATGGCGGCTACGTTTCCGATGGCCAGCCCGATGATGAGCAGCAGGATGGACTCGGTGACGATCTGACCGAGGATCGAACGTGGTGTCATCCCAAGGGCGAGCATGAGGCCGATCTCGCGAACCCTCTCGAAGACCGCCATCACGAGCGTGTTGACGAGTCCGAATGAGAGCGCGAGGAAAACAACGACGATGAAGACTATGACAAAGCCGTCCATCATCGCGAGCATGGAACCGAGATACCTATCGAGCTCGTTCCACGGCAGGACCTCGACATCGTCGCCGGCTGCGGTTTCGATGAGATGGTTGAGACCCTCGATATTGCGGTAGTCGCTGCCGAGGATCGCCACCTCCGAGATGGCGTCACCAACCCCGAGCAGTTCCTGGATGACGGCTTCGCCGGCAAAGACAAAGCCTTCCTCGTACACGGCAAGCTTGGACTCGAAAATCCCGACGATCCGAAAACCCCGGTCAGCGATCTCGTTGTCCTGATCCTGGCTCATGATGACGACGCGTTTGCCGAGACCGGTTTCGAGCCTTTCGACCAGTTTGCGGCCCACGATGAGTCCGCGATCGTCCCGGGACGAGAGGAACTCGCCCTCGGCCATGTCGTCGGCGACAAAGCTGATATCGCGTTCGCGCTCGGGATCGATCCCGATCAGGGTGACTCCGCGGGTGTCGCGCTCAGACGAGATCACCGCCGGGACCCGCACCCGGGTGGCCCACGCGACGACCTCGGGATTCCCGAGGGCTTCAAGCAGTTCGCCGGATGGGGGAGCGATGACGTTGGCGATGGTGGGGTCGTCACGATAGTCGGGGTGGTGGATCTGGACATGGCCAGGCAGGACGCTGATCCCGTCGGAGACCATGTCGTCGACCATTCCGCGCATGAGCGCGGTCATGAAGATCATGGACCAGGCGCCGATGACGATGGCTGCGATCATGATCAGGGTCCGGCGGTGGTTGCGCCAGAGGTTCCGCCAGGCCAGACGAAGGACGATTTTGAACTGATTCATTCTGCCGTCCTCATGGCCGCGACAGGCTCGAGCCAATGGATCCTCAGCGCCGGGTAGATGGAGGCCGCCATGCTCGCGAGGAGCAGGATGACCGGCCCCATGAGCAGCCCCGCGGCCGAGAACTGCGGGTAGATCCGAGCCGGAAGATTGAACTTGCCCGCCATCTCTTCGAGTCCCGGGTAGGTGAAGCCGATTCGGCCTAGCCAGAACACAAGTGCGCCGCCGAAGACCATCCCGAGGATGAGGCCGATGGCGCCCATGAGGCTCGATTCAAGCAGGACCAGCCGGCCCAGCCGACCCGGGGTCACCCCGAGGGACAGGGTGATTCCGAACTCCTTGGTCCGCTCGAGCACCGACATGAGCTGGGTGTTGAGCACGCTGAATGCGACGAGGATGATCAGGATTCCGTACATGAACCAGGCGCTGACGAAATCTGCCTGGATCGACTGCTTGAGCCCGGGCAGCAGCGCGTCCCAATCATGAACGACGAGTTCTTCCCCTTCGGGAAGCAGACCTTCGACGCGGGTCTTCAGGGCGCCGACTCCGATCAGCGAGGGCGACATGATCACGACCGAGTGACCGGCGCCGTCCATGTAGAAGGCGTCCTGGAAAAAGCCGAGGGGGACCTCGGCGAAGCTGCGGTCCAAATCGGGCGCGCCGCTTTCGAAGATCCCCACCACCGTCACCACAGCGGCGGCGAACGATCCGTCACGACCGCTGCCGATGATGGTCAACTCGTCACCCACCCCCGCCCGGAGATTGCGCGAGAGCACGCTGCCGATGACGATCTCCTCGGTTGTTGGGTCGTCGAGGAATCGCCCCTCGGTGATGAGCCCTGGCAGGCTCGAAACCCGCGCCTCGTAGTTGGGCTCGACGCCGGAGATCTGCAGGCCATAGCTGCGCTCGGCGCTCGAAACCAGGGCGAAGGCCGAAGCCCTGGCCGCAACCTCGTCGCTTCCGAGTTCATTTCGAAGCTCGGTGGCAAGGGTGACAACATCCGGCACCACCTGGCGGATCTTGAGGTCGTCCTTGTAGCCCGGCGCCTGGATCTGGAGGTGTCCTGTCTGGGCCCTTAAGGTATTTTCGATCATCATCGAGTACATCCCGAGCTGCATGGAGATCAGAAAGACCAGGATGATGTTGCTAAAGACCATGGCGCCCACGGTCAGCCAGGTCCGGCGTTTGCGCCGCCAGAGGTTTCTCCACGCCAAGCGGAAGGTGATGTTGTTCATCGGCTAGTCTCTCGGGTTCTGCAGATTCGACCGGGTGAAGACGTTGTCCGAGGTTTTGATGTCGAACTCCATCGACTGAATGGAGAACTCGGTCCACTCGTCGTCGGTTTCGGTCTTGGCCATCCGTTGTCTCAGAGCGATGGTGCGGCCGCCCATCTCGCCGATCTCGAGGGACTCGAGGGTCTTGACCAGAACACCGTCCTGGTCCCAGAACTCCTGCTTCAACAGGACGTCGTCATCACGGACTCGGAGCACTTCTTTGCCCCAAACCACCGCGGCCTCCTCGTGCGGGATCGACTGGATGGTCCACACCGTGTGACCGTCGATCTCCTCGGTGGCGAGGAGGGTGTGGTCGTACTGATCAACGATGTCGTCGGCCCGCGAGACGTCCTTGTTGGAGAAGTCCGAACCCATCCAGCTCTGGCCCATCATTGAAGACGGGACCTTGATGACCCGGTTGACCTTGGGTGCGAAGGACCACATGTTGTTGTCCACCATCAGGGTGCCGTTGCCGGCGTCCTTCTTTGGTGCGGTCACGCGGATCAATGATTTCTTCGACCCCGATGTCCATCCGCGCATGGACATGGAGCGCTCCCACGATGGCCGGTGGATGGTCATGGTCATCTCGCCATAGGACGAGAGCCCACGCCAGTTGTCGATGCTCCGCTTGACGATCTCGCGGGCGTCCTGCGCGGTGGCCGGCACACCGGCAGCCAGGATTCCGATCAGGGTCGCGGTCCACAGAGTTTTCTTGGTCATTGGCTTCTCCATTTGGCGTGTCGTCATTTCGGCGGTGGCTCCATCATCCTACGAAAGATGGCAAAGACTTCCGTGAAGAGCCGCTTGATTTCCTTCTCGGTGTGATGGTCCCAGTTCTCGACGAACCACCGGTCGCCGGCCTCGTCTGCCCCGACCAGAAGGAGTTGGAGCAACTCCACCGGGAGGTCGTCGCGAACGGTTCCGAGCCGGCGCCCCTGCCGGATCAGGCCGGCCTGCCACTCGCGAGCCTGCTTGAATCTCTCGGACAACGCATCTCGGATGCCCGGATTCTCCGGGGGATCGTAGACCAATCGGGTGAAGCCGACGATCCACGGATTTTCGCGAACCCGCCGTCGCGCCTCTCCCATCACGATTTCGAGAGTCGGCCAGTAGTTTTCTCGATCCAGTTCGCCCATTTCGACGATCTCGGCCGGCATGAGAACCGACCACGCATGGTCGACCACGGTGATGAAGAGATCCGCCTTGTCGTCGAAATAGTAGTAGAACGATCCCTTGCTGATGCCAAGGCCCTGGATGAGCCGGTTGAGCGAGGTCCCGTCAAACCCGTTCGCCGCGAACTCCACCGCGGCGGTCTCGAGGATCCTCTTCCTCGTGGCCTCATCGAGATTGCTGAATCGTGGTCGTGCCATTGTTTCCTCGCCTTGTTCTACGAATCAAGGACCAATTGGTTTTACCTAATGGTTCGACCGATCGGTCTAAACCGAAAGATAAGTCGTGTTCAGTGAGGTGTCAAGGGGACGATGAGTTCCGTTGTAGTTCTCAATGTTAAGTTTTTAGTTTTGAGTTACATCACAATAGAAGCGGTGAGGATTCGATGAACTCTGCGATGAAACTAAAAACTAAAAACTAAAAACTAAAAACT
>CBESWV010000284.1:0-5080 GCA_965533305.1 uncultured bacterium
GAAGAAGTCGCTCCCTCCGGCAATCTCGCGAAAAGCATCGAGGTCGTCGGCGGGTGGACCCGCCCCTGGTCGGCTGCGTCTCCAGACGGTGGCCATGGAGAAGGCGGTGATTCCATCGATGGCGTCGAGTTCGGACTCGAGCCTCTCGAGATCGGTGAGTGGCCCGGCGGAAAAGGGTTCGTCGGTCTCGAGCATGAGGAAGACCGTGGCCGCCTCAGGGAAGATCTTCTCGAACTCGTGCGACGCCGTGACATCGGGGTCGGTCGAAACCACGAGGTTCTCGAGGGAGTTGTCCCTCGGGATGTCCTTAGCCAGAAATCCGGCCCCGACCACCACGATCAAATAGATGGCGATGACCATCCACCGTCTGGCTATGATCCAGACAAAGAACGGCTCGATCCGATGCTCGAGGGAACGGTCAACAAGTGCCACGGTATGATGACCTCATGTGTGAACTACGGGTTGCAGTGTGTTGCCGGCTGGTCCCGATGCTGCTGGTTGTGATGCTCGTTGCATCGTCGAGTGCGGCCGCGGATTTGACCATGGTTGTCTGTGCTCCGGGGTACCCGGGCTCCACCGCCGAGGCGCAATCGGCCATGGATGGGTTTGCCGTGGCGGTGGCCGATGCCGCCGGGTGGGGCAGCGATGATCTGGCTGCGGAGTACTTCGAAACCGAAGAAGGTGGCGTGGCACGGCTGGCGGCGACCGATGCCGGTCTCAGCCTGGTCACTCTGCCGTTCTTCCTCGAGCATTGCGATGCCCTCGACCTCAGACCCGAACTCCTGGCGGTGCCGACCGGACTGCAGGCGGAAGAATCCTGGTCCCTCGTGGCCGGAAAGGCAAAAGTGCACGGACCCGAGGATCTCGATGGCTGGCAACTGTTGAGTCTGGCGGGCCATTCCGAGGCATTTGTCCGTGGGCCGGCGCTCGGGGCCTGGGGCGAGCTTCCCTCGACCCTGAGTATTACCTTTTCCGGGGCTGTGCTCTCGTCGTTGCGCAAGGCGGCCAGGGGAGAGAAGATCGTCGTGCTTCTCGACGCTGAGCAGACGCAAGCCCTCGACCGCCTGCCGTTCGCCGGGGATCTCGAAGTCGTCCACACATCGCCTCCGCTTCCGGTGTCGGTTGTGTGTTCCATCGGCGATCGTATGAGTCCGGAGAAGAAGGCGGAGCTCCTGCAGGCGTTGGATGGGCTCGATGCAAGACCGGATGCCGCCGACGCGCTGGCCGGGGTCCGATTGGAACGATTCGAACCCGCGGACCTCGAGGCGCTTGGAACTGTGAAGACCGTGTTCAACGGAGTCGCCGAGTGATCCCTGCGGTGCTGCGAAGAACAGGCTGCGCTGCGGCGCTGTCCGTGCTTGTGGCGTGCACATCCGCCCTCAAAGAGCCGCCACCGGTGGCAGAGATCGGCGCACCTGCTGTTCAGCGGACCGTCGAAGACTCTGATCTCGGCGATACCCTTGTCCGAGCCGATGCCGAGTTCGGAAAAATGCCGGATGCGGCGGCGGTCGAACGAGCTCAGAAACTCTATCTCGAAGCGGCCCGCGTTGAGGAAGCACCGATCGAAGCCTATCTCGGTGCAGCGAGAACCACCGCGTGGCTGATCGAGCACACCGATGACGGCGCGAGCCGAAAGGAACTCGCCATCGAGGGAGTTCAGATCGGCCAGTGGTGCCGACGATTGCACCCCTCGGTGCCGGAGTGCACCTATCGCCTGGCGCTCGCGGTGGGACAACAGGCTCGTGAGCGGACATCTACCGCCACCGATGGGCTCGATGTCATGGTGGAGCTCCTCAAAGAGGTGATTGCCGAGGCCCCCGAACTCGATTTCGCCGGCGGGCAGCGGGTCCTCGCGTTGGTACTCGTCCGGGCGCCTGGATGGCCGACGGGTCCTGGAGATCCGGAGTACGCTCTGGAGTTCGCCGAGGCCGCGGTCGAAGCCTTTCCTGACTACCCGCCAAACCAATTGGTCCTCGGTGAGGCGCTCCGCGACAACGACCGGCGAGATCAGGCAAAACACACCCTCGAACGAGGAGTCGAACTCGCTCGGGCGAGGCTCGCCGCCGGCGATCCCGAAGCGGCAGACTGGATCACCCAGGCCGAAGAGGCGCTGGCGAAGATCCGGTAGCCCGAATTTTTCGCCGGATTTCATCAGGCGTTGGTCCACCGTAATTTCTAAGGCTCGTACAGACAGTCGTAGGGATCGTTGGGGGCGGCGTAGATGAACTCCGCGTCCCCGGTGCCGTCCGGGTTCCCGTCCACCTTCGAAACGTAGGCGATGAACATGGTCGGGAAGTTCGTGGCACAGGGATCGGCGAGCACGTCATCGGGGTGCATCCAGAGCTCGATGGTGAGCGGACCGTCGGCTTTCGGCACACCGAGGCTCTGCAGCGACCACTGGCTGACCGAGGCGGGAAACAGAGTCTTTTCTTTGACTGGGACCACCTCTTCGCCGGCCGCATTGAGAACCCTGATCTTGATTCTGAGGTCGTCGATGAACGTCATGTTCATGGCGCCGAGATTGGACCGGAACCGGGTGCTGTTGATGACCCCCGTGACGACGGATTTTGTCGGCGCGGCGTTGATGACCTTACCGGTGGCCGGAACGGTCTGACCGAAGGTTCCGGCCGGGTCGCCGGTGTTGTAGGTTCGGGTGGTGGCGATGATTTCCGAGCCGACCGGGTTGCCGGAGCCCGGTACGAGTTGCGGATCGACGGTGACCACCATCCCGCCCTTGATGTCGGTCTCGAATCCGAAGAGTTCGTTGAGCACATCCTGGATCAGAATGGTCTCTCGCGCTCCGATGGGAAACCGATCGGGGAAGCTGGGGTTGAACACGTTGGCCTTGTCGGCTTCGAGAAACTGAACACCCACCACGAGATCATTGTCGGAGTGATTGTGAACCGTCATGTCGGTCACCCACTGGGTTCCCCCGGCTCCGGCGGTGCGGGCGAGGATGGGGAAGAACTGGGTGTGGGCGATCTCCTGGGCTGATACGGGTAAGGCGGCGGCCAAGGCGAGTATCGCCAACCCGGATATCGCGAGGACTCTCGCGGACAAACTGTGATCGAACGTACTTCTCATGGGTCTCCCTCCAAGACGAGATGAATACCGAATCTACCGACCCGACCGGGTCGTGCGGTGACAGTATTCTAACCCGCGCGCGAGGTGAAGGCACTATGGATCCTTGAGTCGGCGCGCCATCGCATGGTTGAACCCCGAGGGCGAAAGGGCTTCGCAAACATCCAAAGGAGAAGCAGGAGTTAGCGCAGATAGCCGCAGATAGAGCCGTCGCATACATCGAACCGTCGCAACCACGAAGACGCGAAGAACACGAAGTGGCCGAAAGGCATCGCGTTGGAGTGGGTGATGCGTTGCTTCGAGGTCGTCAGACTTCGTGGTGGCGATTTCTCGACCGGAGAATGTGTGAAGGGCAGGCAGGATGCCTGCCCCACAATGGTTCCGTTGTGCTGTTGTGGAGCGGGCTTCCAGCCTGCTCATGGAACGATTGGTTGTGTATCAGCTCCGGCCTTCTGGGCCGCCCCTGGCGACCCAGCGTCGCACAATCAGCGTGGTCATTCGGTGGTCGATTGGAAGGTCTGTGACCGCGCTGCTCGCGAGCCGGCGGCCTCCTTCTGAGCTGGGACAGCCGGTTTCAGCGGTGTTCCCGCGTGTCCGGTTGCGGCTGCGGATTTTGTAGCCGACAAAAAAACGCCACCGGTTTCCCGGTGGCGTTTGTTGCTGAATTCGGTATTCGCTAGAAGCGGCGGATCGCGGCGATGCCGAGACCGAAAACCAGGGCGAAGAGACCGGCGAAGCCGACGAGCGGCAGATCGCTACCGGTCTTGGGCAGAACCGGGGCCGGCTTGGGTGCCGCGCGCCTCGCCACCGGGGCGGGCTTCGCCTTGGGCGCCTTCGGGGCAGCGCCGGCAACCCTCATATCCTCTTCGGTGATGATGGACTCTTCCTTGTGGACGATGTGGGCGGTGACCCTGTCGCCGCCGGCGAGGGCCTCGATGGGCACGGCCTTGCCATTGCGATAGAGCTGGAAGCCCTCGGGAATGCCGGTGACCTTATGGATCTGGCCGAGCTTGTCCCGATAGATGAGGGTCTGGCCGATGCGCTGGACGACGGTGCCCTCTTTGACCTCGGTGGTCTTGACGACATGCGGAGTCGAGGTTGTGGCGATGGTCTGGGTGAGCTTGGTTCCCGGCTTGAGCTGGCTGACCGGAACCTTCCGACCGTCCACCTCAAAGAGGAAATCGGACGGGACATCCGCATCGCGGACGGTGCCGTCGGCCATCTGCACGACGAGATGGTTGCCGTAGACATGGAGCACGGTGCCCTGTTTAATTTCGTAAGTCGTGGTCTGGGCGATGGCCACACTGGCGCCCATGGCCACCACGGCGACCAGGGCAATCATCAGATTCTTCTTCATCGACATCTCCTGCCTCCTTGTTCGAAAACGTTTTAAATTCTGGTTTCAATTCACGATTTTTAACGGAAAGGATGTTAACACGGTTGATTTATCGCTCTTACCGGTTGACGCCACGCGTCGTGTGTGACTGCGTCGATTTCATGACTTCTGAAGCGTGGAAACCCACAAGATCTTCGGTTGATTCCCGATTTTTCGAGGTCAACCGAGATTTTCGGTGTCCATTTTCTCTTGTTGAGCAGGTGCAGACGCAGTGGACTCGGTGTCCGGAAGCTGGAGCCTGAGCTGCGGCAGAGCGAATTCGATGTGGTGATCTTTGAAGGCATGATCGATCGCCATCTGAACATCGTCCTTCGCCTGGACGCCATTTCCGAAATCGACCACGAACCTCAGCTCGACATCGATGGCGTCGTTGCCGAAGGTGAGTAACAGTGCCTGGGGCGGTGGATCGTCAAGGACCAGGGAATGGGCCTCGGCGGCCTCGATCAGCAGAGTCTTGACCTGCTCGAGATCGGCGCCGTACGCGACTCGAAGTGGAATCTCGATCCGACGTTTCGAGTCCGAAAGCGTCCAGTTCACCAGTTTGGTGGTGATGAACTCCTTGTTGGGCACGATCATTTCGCTGCGATCCCACAGGGTGATGGT
>CBESWV010000285.1:0-5032 GCA_965533305.1 uncultured bacterium
TTTACCGCAAAGACCGCGATGATCGCAAAGGACATCGCATGATTGAACCATCGCGGCGTTCCGTTGGTGCTGTGCCGATCAATCCTCGATTGCGCTCCGGTACTCTGCCAGGGCGCTCTCGAAGGGCTCTCTTCGAGCGGTGTCTTCCACCGGGATGAGTTCGAGGGCCTTCGTCTCCACCTCCACAGCATTGGCATTGTCGCCCGTCCGGTGGTAGGCAAGCGCCAAGGTATCCATCACATCGGGGTCCTGCCACTGCCCGAGTTCAACGGCCTCGAGGGCTAAGACCAGCGCTGCTTCGGGATTCTGGAGATCGGCCGGTTCACATGTCAGCGCCTCCCAGGCGAAGGCGTTCTTTGCCGCCGGATCGTCCGATGTCTCCGCCGCCGTCCTCATCGCCGCCAGTTGTTTCACGACCACCGGCCGGGCCTCGTCCACCCGGTCATGAGCCAGGTAGAACCCTGCAAGACGGGATCTCATCTCCATTGTCGAAGCATCGGCCTCGCCGTTGTTTGTTCGAGCCGCGTTCACCGCTTCAATGAGCAGTTGCTCGGCCTCACCCGGCCGACCCATGCCGTCGACGTGTTCCGCCAGGTCGTAGAGAACCCTGAGGGTCTCCGGGTGGGCCGGCCCGAGGACCCTCCGGCGGGTTTCCATCGTCTCGCGGATATAGACCTCCGCCTCAATCGGGCGGTCACGAAGCTGAAGCAGCGTCCCCATGTTGTAGATCCACACCAGGAGGTCCGGGTGGTCGTTGCCCATGGCCTTTCGACCCCGATCGATCGCCTCCTTGAGCAGGACCTCGCACTCATCGATTCTCCCCTGCCGGTAGTACCAGAACGCCATCGTGTTCATGGAGAGCAGGGTGTCGAAATGGTCGTCACCCAACACCCGTCTGCGAGTGTCGAGGGCTTCCTTTAGGTAGGCCTCACCCTCGTCGGGCCGACCGATCCGGGTCATGAAGACCCCGAGGTTGGAGAGGATGTTCATGGTTTCCGGGTGGGATTCACCCATGACCCGCCGATATCGCTCCAGACCCTCGAGGTACAACGGCTCGGCTTCGTCATACTTCTGCTGCGCCTCCATGGCCACCGCGAGCGAGTTAATGCTGATCAGCGTTGACGGGTGGTCGTCACCCAACACCCGCCGCTTGATTTCAAGGTTCTCGCCGAAGATCGTCTCGGCCTCGGACATTCGTCCCATGGCGTGGAGGAGAACCGCGAGGTTGGTCTCCGCCGTCAGCGTGTCGAGGTGCTCGGGGCCGTCGATTCTCCGGCATCCCTCGAGCGCCTCCAGGTGATAGGGTTCCGCCTCATTGAGCCGACCGGTTTCGGAGATCATCTGACCAAGGTTGCCGACGGCGCGCAGGGTTTCCTGGTCATCGTCCCCGAGAACCCGCCGCATCCCCTCGAGAGCTTCACGATAGAGCATCTCGGCTTCTTCGTGCTTGCCTCTCCTTTGCAGCGTGAGCGCCAAACTGTTGATGGAAACCAGGGTCTCTCGGTCATCGTCTCCCCGGAGCCGCCGGTTGGACTCGACGGCCTTTCGATGCTGGGCCTCCGCCTCCTCGAGCTCGCCGAGATCACGATATGTCGAACCGAGGACGATACGAACAGTCGCCTCGACCTCCGGCTGGTCTCGGAGATCCTCCCCGATGCGCGCCGCGGTCTCGTCGAGGATTTCGCGAAGCATGGTTGTGTCCCGGCCCATGGCGACCGCCGGGCCCGCGCCTTCGAGCATGCCGGTCATGAATGTTGCCACCTGGTCCGATTTGAGGGCCTCCACCCGGGCTCGCTCCGATTCCCGCTTGGCCGTGAAGAACAAGCTCGTGCTGACAACCGAGGAGACCACCAGCACAACCACCACCGCCACCGATGCGGCAAAGGCGGCGCGGTGACGCGTGACCATCTTCCTCAGCTGGTAGACCGCCGATGGCGGCCGGGCGAGGATCGGTTGCGACTCGAGGAACCGGCCCACATCCTCCGAGAGGGCCGCGGCCGAAGGGTATCGGCGTTCAGGCTCTTTTTCGAGGGCGGTGCCGACGATGGTCTCCACATCCGGATCGAGCTTGCGGGTGCCGCTCCAGGTCAAACTCAGGGGCGCCGGTGGATCTTCGCAGATCACCCGCACCGCTTCGAGGAGGGCCGAACGCGCCGTGTCATAAGGCCTTCGGCCTGCCAACATCTCGTAGAGGATCACCCCGAGGGCGTAGACATCGGTACGGATGTCGATGCCTTCGACGTCACCCTTCGCCTGCTCCGGCGCCATATAGGGGAGGGTCCCCTTGATCACCCCGATCTCGGTGATCTGGGTCATGGCGATGTCCTCCTCGGTGATCCGGGCAAGGCCGAAATCAAGGATCTTCACCGTCGCAGTGGGCGCGGCCCCTGAGGCGCTCGATGTCATACCGGAAGTCGAACTCTCGTCCGTGACGATGATGTTCGAGGGCTTGAGATCGCGGTGGATCACCCCTCGTTGATGGGCGTACTGCACCGCATCACAGATCTTGCGAAAAAGGGCGAGTCGGTGATCGAGTTCGGCGGGATCGATCGGGCCGGGCCGTTGAGCGAGGTAGCGGTCCAGAGTCTCACCGCGGACAAGCTCCATGGCGAAGAAATGGTGACCGTCTTCGGTGCGGCCGGATTCGTAGATGGCGCCGATATTCGGGTGCTTGAGGCGGGCCAGCGTTTCCGCCTCGCGTTGGAACATCTTGACGTGGTTCTCGTCTACGAAACGACCACCACGGATGACTTTGAGGGCAACCAGGCGACGAGGGCTCGATTGCTCAGCCTCGTAGACGATCCCCATCCCACCTTCGCCGAGCACACCGATGACTCGATAGTCGCCAATGGACTCCGGCAGGGGCGCGCCATCCGAACTTGTGCCATCAGGCACCCCGATCGTCTCTTCTTCGTGGTCGTGCGAACTGATCGTCTCGTCGTGGTCGTCACAGTCCGATCCGATCGTGGGCTCGTCATCCGTCATTCGCGTGTCTCCGATTCGCTTCGGTCTTTGGTTGTCTCTCACCTATGAACACTCGCGAGCCGCGTTTCCTTTCGCAACCGTGAGATCAGGTATCATCGGCTGGTCAAAATCAGTAGGAATTTTAAAGGAGGTCCTCTTATGGGCAAGAAATTGGGTGCGGAGTTTCTCGGAACGGCCTGGTTGGTTTTCGGTGGTTGCGGCAGCGCGGTGCTGGCAGCGGGAATCCCACAACTTGGAATCGGTTTTCTCGGCGTCTCACTCGCATTCGGGCTGACGGTGCTGACCATGGTCTACGCCTTCGGCCACATCTCGGGCGGGCACTTCAACCCGGCGGTCTCCATCGGGCTCTGGGCGGGCGGCCGGTTCGAAGCCAAAGAGATCGGCCCCTACGTGGGCGCACAGGTCCTGGGCGCGGCGACGGGCGCCGGTGTCCTATACCTGATCGCCAGCGGCAAGGCAGGATTCGACGCGGTTGCCAGCGGCTTCGCTGCCAATGGCTATGGCGCCCACTCACCGGACGGCTATTCCATGGCGGCCGGGTTCATCGCCGAGGCGGTTCTCACCTGCTTCTTCCTGCTCATCATCCTTGGCGCCACCGACAAACGCGCACCCGCGGGTTTTGCCGGGATCGCCATCGGACTCAGCCTGACTCTGATTCACCTCATCTCGATTCCGATAACCAACACCTCGGTGAATCCCGCGCGGAGCACCGGACCCGCCCTCTTTGTCGGCGGCTGGGCCATCGAGCAGCTCTGGCTCTTCTGGCTTGCCCCAATCCTCGGAGCCATCGCCGCCGGATTCATCTACAAGTTCTTCGCCAGCGACGACTGAAACCCCAAAAGAGGGCGCCCGCAGCTGAAAAATGGGAGCTCGGTCCTCGAGCGGTGTTCGGGGGTTCGGCTGATCGATCGGAGGTTCTCAGATGCGCCACTTGTTGAAACGCAAAGATCGCCAAGACGCCGCAAAGCCATCGCGATTGAGGGTTGGCGCTGAGCGGGTTGTGGGTCTTTTTTTTGAAACACAAAGGGCACTAAGAGCCACAAAGAGGTCCACCAAGACATCGCGCTATTGACCCATCGCACCATTTCATTGAGGACTTTCACTTCCGCATCAATGAACCGATGTAGGGTGGGCCTGGGCCCACCTTCAGAGGCGTTCGGTTAGCCACCACTCTTCCACGCCAGTCTGATGACTCACGATTGCGAAGCGACCACGTTCCGGCAACCAATTCGGCCCATCCATACCACCGTCGTCCAAGCCACACGTGCCCGGGTCAAGACTGCGATGCCTTTGCGATGGTCTTCGCGAGCTTGGCGGTCTCTGTGCTTCAAAAACGATTGCCTGCCGGGTTATCATGCCATTCACCTAGGCTCAAAGGGGGACCATGCCATGCGTCGAACTGAGAACATCTTGGTCAGTCTCGTCGTGGTCGGTCTTGTTGTCACAGGAATGTCGGCCTGTTCCAGCACCTACTACTCGGCGTGGGAGATGCTCGGCAAGGAAAAGCGGGATCTTCTGAGGAGCAACGTCAAGGCGGTGCAGGAAGAGCAACGCGAGGCGGCCGACGGCTTCGAAGACGCCCTCGACCGACTTCGCAGCCTCTACGACGTCGATGCGGGAGACCTCGAGAAGATCTACGATAAGCTGAAGGACGATCTGGACGACGCCGAGGGCCGGGCCGACGACATCCACGAACGGATCGGCAAGATCGACTCCATCGCCAACGACCTCTTTGACGAGTGGGCCGGTGAGATCGACGAGATTTCCAACCCGGACTACCGATCAAAGAGCCGTCAGAAGCTCGACGAAACAAAGACCAAGTACGCCGGCCTCGCTGCCTCACTCGACAAATCGAAGGCAAGCATGGGGCCAGTGCTCACACAGCTCAAAGACAACGTCCTCTACCTCAAACACAACCTCAACGCCGCCGCCATCGGAGGACTGAGCGCCGAGGTCGAGAGCATCGAAGCCGACATCGAGGCCCTCCTCGCCGACATGCGGTCCTCCATCGCCGAGGCGGATCGGTTCCTCACCACGCTGCCGGAGT
>CBESWV010000286.1:0-5023 GCA_965533305.1 uncultured bacterium
GCCGGAATCGCATCGAAACCCACGTGACGGACGAACTCTTCCATGAGATCGGCCTCGCGTTCGAGATCGACCCGGAAAGAGGGCGCCGTAACGGTGATTGCATCGCCTTCGGTGCGCGGCTCGAGCTCGAGGCCCGTCGCGATCTCGACCATCCGCTCAAGGGGGATTTCGAGACCCATAAAGGCCGAGACCTCGGCTGCGGTGGTTTTGAGTTCGTGCGCCTTCCAGGGCCGCGGCCGGACATCGATGCGACCGGCGCACACTGTGCCGCCGGTGAACTCGGCGATGAGAGCCGCGGCATAGTCGATGGCCAGCGGCGGCAGTTCGGGATCCGCGCCACGCTCGAACCGATGCGAGGCTTCGGTGCGCATCCCGAGCTTCCGTGCGGCTCGGCGCACGGTCAGAGCGTCGAAATTGGCCGCCTCGAGGAGCACATCGACGGTGGTGTCGCCGATCTCGGAGTCGGCTCCACCCATGATCCCGCCAAGACCGACGACCCTTTCGGTGTCGGTGATGACCGGCATCCCAGCTTCGAGCTTTCGGGTCTCGCCGTCCAGGGTGACGAGCGTCTCACCTGCTTCGGCTCGACGGGCCACGAGTTTGGCGCCGCGCACCTTGGCGAGATCATAGGCGTGGAGCGGCTGCCCGAGCTCGAGCAGAACATAGTTGGTGATATCGACGATGGCGCTGATCGGCCGGATCCCCGAGTTGAGCAGCCGGCGCTGCATCCATTCGGGCGAGCTTGCCGGTTTGACATCGCGGATCACCCGGGCGCAGAACCGTGTGCACATCGACGGATCGACGATCTCCACCGAGGCGTGATCAGCCACCGGCCCATTGCCTTCGGTGAGCGTAAAGTCGAGGGGTTTGAGCTTCGCCCCCGTGGCCAGCGCGGCCTCACGGGCGAGACCATAGTGATTCATGGCGTCGGGTCGATTGGTCGTGACCTCGACATCCCAGATTTCTCCGCCGTCGCCTTCTTCGCGCAGTTCCACCAGGAATCCACAGGCGGTCAGCCGGTCGGTTGTTTCTTCGGCGCCGGGAGCGCCTTCCAATAGATCCATCAACCAGGCGGCATCGAACTTCATTCGAACTGCCTCGTCAATCGTTGGTCACCGGCGAAGAGCTGCCGGAGATCGGGGATTCCATACTGCAACATGGCCACCCGGTCGAGACCGAGGCCGAATGCGAACCCGGTATAGCGCTCGGGGTCGATGCCGACGGCCTCGAAAACCCGAGGGTCGACCATCCCCGCGCCCAGAATCTCGATCCAGCCCGAGCCCGAACACACGCCACAGCCGGCCATTTTGCAAAAAATACAGGAGATATCGACCTCGGCCGATGGCTCGGTGAAGGGAAAATAGCCGGGCCGCAAACGGACCTGAACATCGTCGGAGAACAATGCGTGGAGGAAGGTCTCGAGGGTCGCCTTGAGATTGCCGACGGTGATGCCCTCATCGACCACCAACCCTTCGAGTTGGTGGAACATGGGCGAGTGACGAAGATCCGAATCACGACGGTAGACGCGGCCGGGGACAACGATTCGGATGGGCGGCTTCCGACGTTCCATGACCCTCGCCTGAACCGGCGAGGTGTGGGTTCGCAGGAGGTTCGATCCGACATAGAAGGTGTCCTGATCGTCGCGCGCCGGGTGGTCCGGAGGGATGTTGAGCGCCTCGAAGTTGTGCCAGTCATCCTCGATCTCGGGCCCACTCTCGACGTCATAACCCATACGGAGGAAGATCTCCTCGATCCGGCGCCGCACGAGGTGGACCGGGTGCTCGGCTCCGCGCGGTGGGGCCAAACCGGGCAGGGTCACATCGACCCGGTGGGCCGCAGAGTCGTCCGCCGTCACCGCGACGGACTGTTTGGCCTGCTCGAGTTCCTTCTCGACGAACTTCTTGAGTTCGTTGAGGGCCTGCCCGTAATCGCGTTTGTCCTCGTTGGGCAACTCACGCAACGCGGCCGTCAGCTCCAGCAGCAGACCGGACTTTCGCCCGACATAGGCCACTCGGAGCTTCTCGACCGCCGCGGAATCGGTCCCCGCGGCATTGAGGTCGGCAACAAAGGAAGCACGCACCTGCTTCAGGCGCTCGAGCCCCAAGACAACCTCAGCCCGTGCTCTTGGACAGTTCGACCAGCTCGGTGAAGGCCTTGGGATCCTTGACGGCGATATCGGCAAGGACCTTGCGGTCAAGCTCGCAGCCGGCGTTTTTCAGTCCGTTGATGAAGAGCGAGTAGCTGCTGTCGTTGAGCCGCGCGGCAGCGTTGATACGGGTGATCCAGAGGCTGCGGAAATGCCGCTTGCGCTGCTTGCGGTCACGATAGGCGTACTGCAGCGATTTTTCGACCTGAATCTTGGCCGTCCGGTGAAGGCGGGACTTGCCCCCCCAGTAGCCTTCGGCGAGCTTGAGAATCTTTTTCCGGCGATCCTTGCGATTGGACGATCGTTTGACGCGCATTCCAGTCTCCTCACTTCATCCCGACGAGCATAAACCTGAGTACCTTGGCGTTGGCCGGCGAGACCATCACGGCTTTGCGGAGCTTGCGCTTCCGCTTGGTGGTCTTCTTGGTCATGATGTGGGACGCATAAGCATGGTGCCGCTTGAACTTGCCACTCGCGGTCCGCTTGATTCGCTTGGCCGCCCCACGATGGGTCTTCAACTTTGGCATTTCTGACTCCTTTTCTTCATGTCCGTCTTCACGCTTCGCGTGAGCGGGTGGACACCGCGTTGACGACTCGTTCGACGACCGCGTCGAGAGATTGAACTCCCTCGTCACGTCGGTGACGGAGTCGCAATGAAACGGTGTTTTCGTCTGCTTCCCGCTGACCAACGACCAGCAGGTATGGAATTTTCATGGTCTCGCCTTCGCGGATCTTCCAACCGAGCTTCTCCGACCGCCGATCCACATCAACGCGGAGGCCGTGCCCCCGTATGGTTTCAGCAACCTGCTCGGCATAGTCCAGGACCGAATCGGTGATCGGCAGGACCCGCACTTGCTCCGGTGCCAGCCACGGCGGGAGATCGCCGGCGAAGTGCTCGAGCATCACGCCATAGAAGCGCTCGAGGGAACCGAGGATGGCGCGGTGGATCATCACCGGCTGGTTCTCGGAGCCTTCCGAGTCGATATAGCCGAGCCCGAATCGATCGGGCATCTGGAAATCGAGCTGGATGGTCGCCAACTGCCAGGAACGACCGAGGGCGTCGGCGACATCGAAGTCGATCTTGGGCCCGTAGAAGGCGCCTTCGCCCTCCTTGACGGTGTAGGTGATACCTTCGCGATCTTCGAGACAGCGGGCGAGCACCGCCTCGGCGTGCTCCCAGACCTTGGGGTCACCGATGGCTTTCTCGGGTTTGGTCGAGAGAAACACTCTGACATCGGAGAAGCCGAAGATCTCGTAGATCTCGAAGATGAACTCGAAGAGGTCTTCGATCTCGGGACCGATCTGCTCCGGCGTGCAGAAGATATGAGCGTCATCCTGGCTGAAGGTGCGGACCCGGGTCAGCCCCGTCACGACCCCCGAGCGTTCGTAGCGGTGGAGCCGGCCGAAATCGGCGATCCGGCGCGGCAGCTCGCGGTAAGAATGAGCACGAGATCCATAGATCAGGCAGTGCGATGGGCAGTTCATGGGTTTGATGCTCGATGAGCGCTCCTCGACCTCGTCGAAGGCGTCGGCGAAGAACATGTCATCGCGGTAGTTGTCGTAATGGCCCGAGCGCTTCCACAGCTCGACATCGAAGATCTGCGGTGTGATCACCTCTTCGTAGCCGTACTCGCGGTATTTCTCGCGCATGAGCTCGAGCAGCCCGTTGTAGACGATGGTGCCCCGCGGGTGGAAGAACGGGCTTGCCGGCGCTTCCGCGTGGAAGCTGAAGAGATCGAGTTCACGACCGAGTTTGCGGTGGTCGCGTCGCTTGAGCTCCTCGAGCCGCTCGAAGTAGGCGTTGAGTTCTTTCTTGGATCCGAACGCGGTGCCGTAGAGCCGCTGGAGCATTTCGTTGCGCTCGTCGCCCTTGAAGTAGGCGCCCGAAGACTCAAGCAACCGCACCGCGCCGATCTGCCCGGTGCGCTGGAGATGGGGACCACGGCACAGGTCGACGAATTCGCCATGTTGGTAGAGGGTGATGGTCTCACCTTCCGGGATGTCCTCGAGGCGGATCAGTTTGATGTCTTCATCCCGGCCGTTCATGACCGTTCGGGTTGCCTCCCGGCTGACCTCGGTCCGCTCGAACGGCAGATCCTCGGCGATGATCTCGCGCATCTTGTCCTCGATGCGCTCGAAGTCCTCGGGTTTGAAGGGCCGCGGGAATCGGAAGTCGTACTGGTACTTCTCCGAATGATCCTGGCGACCGGCGTCGATGGGGGTTCCCGGCCACAGTCGTTTGACCGCATCGGCCATCACGTGTTCGGCCGAGTGCCGGATCACATCGCCCGCCGCAGGGTCGCTGACGGTGATGATTCTCAAGCTCGCGTCCTCGGTGAGCCGGGTCCGCAGATCCACGAATTGACCATCCACCTCGCCGGCGACGGTGTCTTTGGCAAGCCGCGGGCCGATCGCTGCGGCCACATCCAGGACCGTGGAACCGGCGGGAAGCTCCCTGGCGCTGCCATCGGGCAGGGTAATTTGAATTGTCTCGGCCATAGGGCACTCCGTCTGCTTTTCGATCGGGCAAAAACACAAAAACCCGACCACGGGTTTGGTCGGGTTTCACTGTTCCGTCGGTGGTAGGCGCACGCGGACTCGAACCGCGGACCTCATCCGTGTGAGGGATGCGCTCTAACCAGCTGAGCTACGCGCCTACACAGAACAGAAAAATGGTAGGCGCGAGCGGACTCGAACCGCTGACCCCTACCGTGTCAAGGTAGTACTCTAACCAGCTGAGCTACGCGCCTATCAGGCTACTGACAGGTGACCCCGTGGGGGTTCTTGAAACCTGTCTTCGTCCTTCTTTTGTAAAGATCAGCCTCTGGAAACCCAGAGGGACCGGGATCTTAGCAACCGAGTGGGTGGCTGTCAACG
>CBESWV010000287.1:0-5017 GCA_965533305.1 uncultured bacterium
CGGACTTGCACTTGAGGTGTCTTCTCACCGGAGAGCCCGTGCCACAATGAAACCGCGCCGAGCAAGGAGCGGGATCGCTCCGCGAGAGGAAATATGGAACGAAAACACCCGAGCGGAATCTGGAATCTCTTTGTCATCGAAATGTGGGAGCGTTTTGGTTTCTACATCATGTCCGCGGTCTATGTCCTGTACATGGAGAAGGACCTCCATTTCGACGACGCGAAGAAAGGCATTCTCTACGGCCTCTTTCTCTTTGCGTCGTACACATTCCCGCTCCTGGGTGGATGGCTCGGCGACAAGATCATGGGGCAGCTGAGGACTATTCGTCTCGGCGCCGCAATGATGGCCCTCGGCTATGTCGCAATGGCGATGTCGTCGCTGGACCGGATCGCATTCTTCTACATAGGTCTGGCGCTCATAGCCTCCGGGACCGGGATCTTCAAGGTCAACATGTCGGTCCTTGTCGGCAATCTCTATCGGAACAAACCCGAGCTCAAGGATGCGGGATTCAATATCTACTACATGGGTGTCAACCTGGGCGCCACTATCGGTCCCGCGGTGGCGACGGTGTTCGGTGTGCTCTACGAGGACTACCACATCTCGTTCTGGGCGGCCGCGGTCGGTATGGTGCTCGCCCTGCTCATCATGCAGGTGGGTCAGAAGAACCTCCGCAAGGTCGACACCAGCCAGTCCGTCGAACTTCGAGAGCAGAACGACGCGGAGTTCATCGAGACCAAGGAATTCTGGCAGCGTATCGCCACCTTGTGTGCGCTGTTCTTCATCGCTGCTCTCTTCTGGATCCCGTTCTATCAGAACGGTCTGGGGCTCACCCTTTTCGCCGATCGTTCAACTGTGGCGTTGAAATTCCTGCGACCCGAGACCTATCTGATCTTCGGCGCGTTGTTCATCCTCATCCTGACGCCGCCGCTGCTCGCACTCTTCGCCTGCTTGAGAAAATATGATCGTGAGCCCTCGACCCCGGTCAAGATCTTCATCGGTCTTCTGATCATGAGCTTCGCCATGTTCATCATGGTGGTGGCCTCGTGGATGGGAGGGAACAGCGATACCCCCATCATGTCGCCCATGTGGCTGATTACGTGCTATCTCTTCGTCACTTTGGCGGAGATCCTGATCTCGCCCATGGGGCAGTCCTATGTCTCCAAGGTGGCGCCGCCGAGGATCCAGGGACTCATGATGGGCGGGTGGTTCGCTTCGACGGCGCTGGGCTCACTGAGTTCGGGCATCTTCGGTTCTTTCTACAGCAAGATGACCCACGACCAGTACTTCATGCTGTTGTCGGGACTGTCGGTCTTTGCGGCGGTGCTGGTGCTCCTCTTCATGAAGTACCTCAGGCGTTTCGGAAACTAGAACGGCGCCGAGTTTCTCAGCAACCGCAGACGGAGATCATCCTCATCTAGTTTTGAGTTTTAAGTTCTTAGGTTTGAGTTACATCGCGCATGTCACCTTGCGCCGGGTGGACCGTTGCGATGGAAACTAAAAACTAAAAACTGAGAACTAAAAACTCAAAACTAAGTACGTGCGCGTTTTCGCGCGCGGTAGGTGATCGAGCGAACCACGCCCTTGAGATCGTCACCGTTCAGACCGAGTTCCTCCATGGCGGTGTTGATCTCTTTGGGCAGGGAGTCGGCGACCGAGGCGATGAAATCGACATCCTTGACGATTTCGATGTCGCCGAGACCCGCCTCGGTGAGCATCCCGAGGTAGTCTTCGCGCTGCACCGCGCCCGAGACACAGCCGACATAGGCCATGACGTCCTGGGTGATGATCTCGGGCAGCTCGCCGTCGAGCATGACATCCGAGACGACGAGGCGCCCACCAGGTCTGAGCACTCGGTGGATCTCGGCGAAGACTTTGGATTTATCCGGTACCAGATTGATGACGCAGTTGGAGGTGATGGCATCGACGGTGTCGTCATTCACCGGCAGTGCCTCGAGCCGGCCCTCGCGGAACTCGACGTGGTCGACCCCCGCCGCGGCGGCGTTGGCGGTGGCCTTGGCCAGCATCTCGGGGGTCATGTCGATGCCGATGACATGGCCATCCGGACCTACCGCGCGGGCGGCAATGAGGGCGTCGATGCCGGCGCCCGAGCCGAGATCGACGACGGTCTCACCGGGTTGGAGCTCGAGATGCTCGAGCGGGGCGCCACAACCGAGACCCAGATCGGCGCCGTCCGGCAGGAGATCGAGATCGACGACGTCATAGCCGAGGCCGGTGGAGAGGCCGACCGGTGCGGATCCACAGCAATTGGTGGCCGGTGCACAGCAGGAGCCGCCTTGGGCGATTTCGCCGTACTTGTCGCGGACGGTGGCGACGATCTCTTCATTTGATGTACTCGGCTTGATTTGTTCGGTCATGGATTGTTCCTTTGTTTCTCTTTCAACGGTTCTATGCCGGAAACGGCGGAAAGGTGATCGAAGGCTCCCGGGCAGCAGGATTCGGTCGCGGATCTGGTGGCCGCCAGAAGGTCCTCGATACCGGTCACCGTTGTCTCAGCGGTGTCACCGTGCAAATTTTCGAGAATGGTGCGCGTGAACTCGATTTCCTGGCTCTTGACCGAGGCGGCGGCGTTTCGGCCGGCGCCGGTGAGGGAAGCGCGGAGGGCGCGTCGATCGTTCGGGTCGGAACCTCGGACCACGAACCCTCGATCTTCGAGCCGATCGAGATTGCGTGACAAGGTGCTGGGAGCGATGCCGAGCCGCCGGCCGAGTTCGCCGAGACGCAGACCGTCGCTGCCGGCCAGGGCTTCGAGGGTGGCGGCCTGAGCCACCGTCATGCCGCAACAGGCGACATCCGCTCGTTCGGCGAGGGAGAACCGCCGAACCAGAGCACGGATCGCCTCCATGAGCCGAACGGCAAGCTCATCGCTTGCGGGTTTAATCATATTTGCTCCATACAATAAATGTATAGTACAAATATAAATTGTCAACCCCACCTGAATTGAATTCTGGGTGACGTGTGGCGGATCGGGTCGGTAGGCTGGGCCTTGGCCCAGCTTCAGGGACCTTGAGGTACTACGATCGCGGCCGTATGAACGGCCCGCGGTGACACTTCCTTGGTGAATTCCTTAGTGTCTTTGTGGTTGTGACGACCGCCGGTTCAATCTTCGTCGAGAAACTCCGACTCCTCGATCCACTCCTCATCGGGGTAGTAGATCCACAGGGCCGACCCTCCCTTGATGGCGTCGATGAGTAGTCGCGAGATCTCAGGCCGCACAACCGGGCATCCCCAACTGCGACCGACAAGGTGATCGTCTGCCCGGTCATCGGTGACGTAGTGGGCGCTGTGAATCACGATGAGCCGTTCGCGGGCGTTGTCGTTGACGCCCTCTTCGAGCCCATCGAGTCTGAGGGTGTAGCCGTGTTGTCCCTGGTAGGTCTCGGCGGTGACGAAGAAACCGAGGCTTGATTTCTTGCTGCCGTGGAGGTTCGAGAAGCCTTTCGCCGTCTCCATGTCGCCGCCCGAGCCTCGTGGGCTGCCCATGCCGTGAGCGACGATTTCTTCGAAGAGCACCGTCGCCGTCTCCATGTCGATCACCCAAAGCCGCTCTTCGAAGGATGCCAGGCTGTAGTCGATGATGGTGAGCCGTTCGCGGGTGATGAGGCCGTCCTCGAGGCCTTCCGCATAGGCCGTGAAGGCGAGTTCGAGAACGTGAGGACGGAGGTTTTCAGTCTGCGCCACCAGACGATCGACGAACCCGGGGGGCACACCGTCGGCGGCCGTCACGGGCCCGCCAACGAGGAGTACGACTGCGGCAACGAGGACAAACACGCGCATCATCGGCTCGGATTATAACGGCGGTTTGAGTCAACAATGCGCAGGGGGATCGAAAGAGACGGCAGCACACGGTTTGATTTCGTTGCGTCTCGATCATTGAGACTCTCAATGATCGAGGCGGTACCTGGAATCACGTCGGTTTGGACCGCGAGCCCATTGCTGTTTCGGCGCCGCTACTTCGGTAGGAACTGCAGATTGAGCCCGGCGAAGACCTGGAACTCGGGTTGGCCGAGGCCGTCGTGGAGGATGGTGAACTGAGGCTCGATGAACATGTTGAAAACCGTTCGGTTCTTTTTGACGATCTTGCCGATGCCGAAACCGAGCGGGACGTTGTAGGTATTGTTCTCGAGGTCAAAGATCCACAGCGGAGCCGAGCGGAGATACGTACCTTTGCCAAGCTGGATCATGAGAAAGGGCTGAAGCACGGCGAGGCTGGTGCTGTCGCCGTCACCCGCGAAGTCCGTCTGGTAGGTGACGAGACCTCCCCACTGGACGATGGGCGACGCGGCGTTGAAGTAAACAGCCGCGGCGCCGGCCTGCCAGACATCGGCGCCGATCGCCTCGTCGGTAGAGGTGGGTGCGGCGAGCAGCGGACCGACACCGAACTGTTTCGGTGACGATGAGTCGGACAGAAGGTAGGCGAAGAAGACGTTGAAATCGCCGATGCCTGAGACCGGGTCCTGCCCCGCTCCCGAAGGCACCGTTTGAATCGGCAACGACGCGCGCATGAGCCACTTGCCGAAGGGTTGAGCGTAGCGGAGCCAGGCGGTGTTGGCGGTCTCATCGGTGCCGTAGAGCGCGGCGTAGTAGTAATTCTGGATGTTGAAGGCCACCATGTTCGCCAGTGGGTTGTTGGCATTGGCGAGGTCCGTTGCCTGGGCATCGGCGTCGGTCTCTTGCGCAGACACGGGCCCGGCAACGAGTACGAGAATCGAGGCGACGGCGATCAGAAAATAGCGGTTTTGCATGGTGTCCTCTCTCGGTCAGTGTATCAACGTCAGTTCCTGGTCTTCTCCGCATGAGTAGTGGATTCGCTGGCCGCGACCCGCTCGCGCATGTCATGCAGAAACTGCCGATCGTCGATGTAGTCGTGGACCATGGAACGGGGGACGAATATCTCCGCAGTTTTTCGATCGAGTTCGTCGAGCTGAGCCAGAAGCTCGGTAGGATCGGCCCCGGCGGCGTGGGCTTTCTCCACGGACTCGAGTTGTTTGAGCATCCC
>CBESWV010000288.1:0-4952 GCA_965533305.1 uncultured bacterium
TGCGTGCGGCCAAGGTGCTCGCCGATCTCGAGGTCGATGGACGCCCGGCGGTGGAGAAGGTCTATGCCCGGGACGAACTCGCGGCCATCGGGCTCGATCACCCGGCTAGCGGCGATCTGGTGGTCTTCCTCGCCCCCGGTTTCGCGGCTTCCAACGGGCTCTCCGGCGATGCGATCACCCCTTCCCGCTACTACGGCCAGCACGGATTCCTCGCCAGCCACGACGAGATCTGCGGCATGCTCTTTGCCCGCGGCGTGGGGATCAAGAAGAAGCGGGTCGACGAAATCCCGGCGGCGGCTGTGGCGCCGTTGGTCGCGCAGCTGCTGGGGATCTCTTTGAGCGAATAAGCGCGCCAGAGACGAAGAGGGATTGAAATGGCGCGTGCGGCGGCGCGTGCCTGGCTCTCTTTTTCGCCGCGAAAAAGGTGCCTGGCACCGCACGGGAAGGACGCTTGTGGAATCGGGTTCAGTAGGGCGCTTCTGAGCTTGGTTTCCGCATCGCGATTGGCCGAGAGTGCCCCCTCAAACATTGTTTGGCCCTCGCGCTCGAAGCAACTGCAACGCTGTTCCTCCAAACAATGATTTGAAGCGGCACGTCCGGTCAACTCGCAGACCCACCGATCCTCAAGAGAACGCGGACTCGGCGCCTGGCTCTCTTTTCGCCGCGAAAAGGTGCCTGGCGCCGCTCCCATCGTGCCGCCGGGTGGGCGAGATTCAAAACTGAACATCAACTTCATATCAGTTTCACCTCGAACACATCCCCCAGCGCTATGATCCTCCCGACGCCGTTGATCAGTGATCAACGGTGATCCGGATCCCGAGGAGACACCCATGACCAGACGGTGGACAGCTCTCGCCACGGCGCTCATCGTGTGCCTGGCTCTTCCGGTCCTCGCCCAGACCGACGAACCAGCGATGGACCCGTTGCTCGAGTTGCTCGTCGAGCAGGGAGTGATCACTCTCGAGCAGGCGCGCGCAGTGCAGGCCGAGGTCGCTCGACGCGAAGCCGGTGAGGCGCCGGCCGCTGCAGCTGCCGCTGTTTCCGGGGCCTCCGCCGAAGCCCAGGTGGCAGAGGCCGCCCCTGAATCCGAGGCCGCACCCAAAAAAGAGAAGTGGTACGACAAGATCGACTTCAAAGGCGATCTCCGGCTCCGCTATGAGGGCTTCTGGGTCGAAGGCCTGTCGGAAAACAACCACCGCTCCCGTTTCCGTCTGCGGGCCCGGGCCGGGATGTACACCGATATCACCGACTGGATGGATGTCGGCCTCCAGCTGCGCAGCGGCGACCCCCTCGATCCGGTCTCCGACAACCAGTCCGTGGACGGTGGCTTCTCGATGAAACAGATTGCCATGTCCGAGGCCTTCGCCGGTTTCCAGGCGACGGATTGGCTCTACGTCCGGGCCGGTAAGTTCGACCCCCAGAAGCTCTGGGTCGTCTCCGACATGCAGTGGGACGATGACGTCACCGTCGAGGGTCTGCTCGAGAAGCTCGAGTTCGGCGCCTTTGGGGCCAGCCTCTACCAGTATTTCCTCGAAGAGCGAAGCAATGGCGACGACTCGTATCTCTATGGTGGCCAGGTCCGCGGCGCCTTCGACATCGGAGCGAAGAACTCACTGACCGTCGGCGCCGGCTACGATGACTGGGTCAACCCGCAGTATGTCGCCGATCTCACCTTGTCGGGCAAGCTACACGGCAACCGGGTGACCAATATTCTCGATGACGATCTCCAGCTCGTGAGCGATTTCCAGATCGGCACCCTCTTCGCCGAGTGGAAGTACAAGCTCAGCGATCGCTGGCCCATCAAGGTCACGGCCTTCGGCTATCACAATTTCGGCGCCGCCGATTACGAAGGCACGAAGTACGACGACGGCTACTTCCTCCGCTTCCAGATCGGAGACTACAAGAAACCCGGCCAGATCGCCCTCCGTGCGAGCCGCTACTACTCGCAGCCGGACGCGCTTTTCTATGTCTTCACCCAGTCGGACACGTCCATGGTCTCCGATGTCGACGGATACCGCTTTGACCTGAGGCTCGGATTCATCATGAGGAGTTACTTCAATTTCACGTGGTACCACACCAAACCGGCGTCGGACCTCGAGGACATCCCGACCATGGACCGGCTACAGGTCGACTACATCATCAAGTTCTAAAGAATGAGCCCACACTTCATGCAAGCTTCACGCACCCCGAACAGCTGCGCTGGAAACCGCGTCATCGGCGCGGGGTCCGCGAAGGGAGCCACTATGAAACGCATCGCTCCGTCAGTTCTCGCCGTTGCTTTTCTGTCCACCGCCGGGGCCGCCCTGGCCGCTGCCCCTTCGACTTGATCGGCGCTGCGGTGCGTGGTCAGGTCGTCGACGGATCCGGCTCGACAGACGGATCCTCGAGATGACTGACGTTCTCTGAAGCCGGCATGGAGTCCTCAAAGACCGCGAGCACGTGGGTGGCGCTCTCGGCGATCTTGAGCGCATCCCAGGCCAGCGAATAGAAGAGGATGCTCAGACGTGTCTTGGACGCGTTGTCTTGGATCCTCATCACCTGGTTTTCGTCGAATTCATCCACCAGCAGGCGGATCTCTTTGTTGCGCCCCGAGATTTCCGAGCAGTCCGGGCAGTCGCCTCGGCGGAGATTTCGAGACGTGCGATCAAGAATTTCGCAGACGATGTCGCGGATCTTTCCGAGTTCGATCTTCTGCTCTTCGAGCAGTCCCGAGTGGTTGTTGGCCACGTGAAGATAGGCCCTCACGGCGATGTCTCGCAGGCTTTCGGAGATTTCCTGAAGGGTGCTGATGGTGTGGGCATAACGGCGAGAATCCTGGACCGCCTCCCACTGCAGGAGCCGGAAGACCTTAAAGATATTGGCCGCGATGATGTTCGACCAGAGCTGGATCCTCCGCTGCTTCTCCCGGGCTTCCTTGAGTTTGGTTCGGTCCTCGGCGAAGAGGGCATTGAAACTTAGATCGAGGGCTTTGCTGACCTCGGCGAGGAAGATCGCAGCATGTTGCGAAGTAGCCTCCGCCGCCGCCTTGGCATCCTTGATCTTGCGTAGATTGAAGACCTCGGCCGAGTCCTCCGCCTCTCCCCGTTTACGGTGAATTCGGTGGTTGCGGAAGATCAGGAAACCGGCGAGTAACGTGATGCCCAAGACCGCCCAGGCTCCGCCGTAGAAGATCAAGGCCCCAAAGATCGATGAGACGGTGAACGCCATCATGGCGGTGAAGAACCACCCGCCGACAATGGTCAGCACCCCGCTCACCCGGTAGACCGCGCTCTCGCGGCCCCAGGCCTGATCCGACAGCGACGCGCCCATGGCGACCATGAAGGTCACATACGTGGTGGAGAGGGGCAGCTTGAATGATGTGGCCAGGGAGATGAGGGCGCTGGCAACCATGAGATTGACCGCCGCGCGAACGAGATCGAATGAAGGCACCGCAGCATCGGCGTCCGGGGTCGGGCGATGCTCCGATCGGTCGAATCGTTGGTTGACCGCTCGGCGGAGCTTTGCCGGGAACAACCGACCCGTTGTCGCGAGCACGGTCGACACCAGGCGGACGATGGTCTGGGACAGGACAGTGGCCTCGAAGCGCTCGAACCCTTCTTCCTGACGGCCGAGGTTGAGGGAGGTCTGGGTGACCGAGCGCGCTTTGCGCGAGAACCACAGGGTGACCACCATGACGATACCGGCGAAAAGCAGAATCAGGGTGTTGCCGTGAACCGGCTCTCGGAGTGCTTCCATGGTTGCGGTCAGCGGGTCGGCGGTCGCGCTCGCCTCGACATAGGCGCTCAATCCGGCCAGCGGGACGCCGATGAAATTGACCAGATCGTTTGCGGCGAAGGCCATGGCCAGAGCAAAGGTGCCCACCAGGACGATGAGCTTGAGGATATTGACTCTAGTGAAGCTGAGCAGGATCTGGAGGAAGACCGCGCACGCTCCGAACGACACAAGGAGGATCAACCAGGTGTTGCCCTTGATGAAGGCCAGGGTGTCGGCGGTGATGAACGATGCGCCCTTGGAGCCCTTGATGAGGATGAAATAGGTGATGGACGACAGCGCCGCCCCGCCCCATAGGGCACCGTATCGCCGCAGTCGTTTTTCGTAGTCGAAGGTGAAGATGAGCCGGCTCAGGAACTGGACGATGGCGCCGGCCCCAAAGGCCACGACCACCGAAAGCAGGATGCCGAAGATGATGGCTAAGGCCTTGCCGGTGTTGATGTACTCCACCACCCGGGCGAAGCTCTCGCCGTCTTCGAAGAGCTTGAGCAACGAGACCGCCACCGCGGCGCCGAGAAGCTCGAAGACGATGGAGACCGTAGTTGACGTCGGGAGACCAAAGGTGTTGTAGAGATCGAGCAGGAGGATGTCGGTGAGCATGACCGCGAGGAAGATGGTCATGAGTTCGGGCATGGTGAAGAACTGCGGGTTGAAGATGCCCTTTCGTGCAACCTCCATCATCCCGGATGAGAAGGTCACGCCCGCGAGAATCCCGAGGCTGGCGATGATCATGATCACGTTTCGCGATGCGACCCGCGACCCGATGGAAGAGTTGAGGAAATTGACCGCATCGTTGGACACACCGACGATGAGATCCGATAGGGCCAGCCCGAAGAGAATCAGAATTGCGATCTGGAAGAATTCCATCTGCCACCCTTGTGCGATTTTTGGCGATTGGAGAACCGCCGTGAATTGGGACCGATCTGCAATCGAAAACACAGTATTACAGCCCTCCCCGGAACACAATTATTCGGCGCCGGGAATGGACGTGATCGCCCCCTCATCTCGATGGTCATCCGAGAAGCTGATAGGGTGGATTGGTGTTGACCATCGTCAATCCGGCGGCTGCCGGCGGTCGTCTCGGCCGCGAATGGCCCAAGTTGCAGCGGAGGTTGGCGGCCGCGGACCTCGAGAGCGAGGTTGTCTTCACCGAAGCACCGGGCCACGCCACCGAACTCGCG
>CBESWV010000289.1:0-4948 GCA_965533305.1 uncultured bacterium
CGTCCATCAAGGCAGCGGGAACCACCTCAATGCTTCGAACTCATCGCTCAGATCCGATCTGGCGCCGGGGTCCTCGACTCCCGGCTCGATCCCGGCAACGAGTTCACGAGCCTGCTCGAGATAGGTCGGCAGCACCGAGAGGGGTTCGGTGAGGCGCACCGAATCACACTCCAACCTGCCACTGCTGTAACTCAGATCTTCGAGTTGCAAGGCCGCCATCTGTGGCCGTTCACCGTGGAACCAGAGCCCGGTCTCCGCTTCGAATTCATACATCTGAAGCAGCTTCCAGCCGTGGTCCGCGATGAATTCGACCGCCTCAACCAGGAATTGGAAGACCTCTTCCGGGATGAAGTAGTTGAAGTTGATCCTCACCCAGCCCGGTTTGATCCCCTCGCAGCCGCTGTTGATCGCATTCTTGAAACGAGAGGAATGGTCGAGACCGATCCCGAGCAGGCGGTGGCCGTAGGGCCCGGCGCACGAGCAACCACCTCTCGCCTGGATCCCGAAGAGATCGTTGAGCAGCGCCACGACGAAATTGTGGTGCAGATAGTACTCACCGTGACGGATGAGGAACGAAACGATGGAAAGCCGTCTCGCCTCCCGATTCCCGAGAATCTGGATTCTGGGATTGGCCGACCACGACGCGATGGCCCGGGTCACGAAGCCTTGCTCGAGTTCTTCAATGACCGATTCGCCGACCGCGCGCTTGAGGTGGAAGACGAGGCCTGCCCGGATGGACTCAATGATCGCTGGGGTGCCGCCCTCTTCCCGGTGCGCCGGGTCGGTCACGAAGCTGTGATCGACCGAACTCACATAGCTCACCGTCCCGCCACCGGGCACGGTCGGGACGCTATTGGTCAGCAACTCACTCTTGACCACCAGCACGCCCGGCGTCCCGGGACCGCCGATGAACTTGTGCGGCGAGATGAACATGGCGTCCTTGGACAGATCGGGATCGGGCCCATCCTCGCCCTCGGGGTTCATCTCCATGTGGACATAGGGGGCGGCCGCCGCGAAATCCCAGAATGCGAGCGCGCCGTGTTCGTGCAGTTTTCGGTTGATCGCTCTGGTGTCGCTGACGATGCCCGTCACGTTGGACGCCGCCGAAAAACTCCCAATCTTCAGCGATCGTTCACGGAACTCGGTCAGGGCCTGCTCGAGGAGGTCCAAATCGATCCGGCCGTCCCGATCCTCGGCGATGGTCACGACGTCGGCCAGACTCTCCCGCCAGGGGATCTCGTTGGAGTGGTGCTCGTAGGGTCCGATGAACACCACCGGGCGCTGATTCTCCGGAATCCGGTCGGAGAGTTGAAATCGCGCATCGAGATCCCGAGGAATGCGAATGTTGAGAATCTCGATGAGCTTGTTGATGGCGCCGGTGGCGCCCGAACCACAGAAGATCACCACATCGTTCGCACCACCGCCGACGGATTCGTGGATGAGCCGCCGGGCATCCTCGCGAAATCGAGTCGTCTGCAAACCGGTGGTCGATGTTTCGGTGTGGGTGTTGGCGTAAAGAGGCATGACCTCCTGGCGGATGAAGTCCTCGATGAAGTCGAGGGAGCGACCCGACGCCGTGTAATCGGCATAGGTTACGCGGCGAACTCCGAACGGGCCGACGACGGCCCGATCGTCCCCGATGGTTCCGTTCCTGATGGTCTCGAGGAGCGTATCCACAACCGACGTCAACACGCCCTCCCGATGAACGAGGCCCCGGTGATCAAGGCGTGACGGCGGACCAAGCGTCCGTGTTTCCGGCCTCGAAACCGTCCGCGAAGAGGGCTGGAGCGGAGAGACCCGTGACTCCGTAGACCACCAAGGCGTAGTCCTGGTCGTCGATCCCTGGAGTTTCGACGTGGACATCCATGTTGACTTCAACCGCTTCGACCTCAATGGTCCAGTTACCCGCAGCCGGGTTCTGGATAAAGACGTTCTCCACCGTGTTGATGGTGTCGGCCGAACCGCCGGAGGTGGACCAGAGTCCACTGATGAGCCCGGAGTTACCCCAGTACACGGTGCCGTCGGGTGCGACGACCTTGAGGGTCACGTCGTTGATCCGGTGCACCGACGAGCCGGGGACACCGGCTCGGTCGGCATAGACCATCGTCACTTTGAGAGCATCCTGCGCGGCCGGCACGGTCGCGGTGAAGGTGTCCTTCTCCAACTCCTGGAGCACCGAACTCTCGTCGATGACCGCCGTCAGCGGCGCCCGGTCGTAGGCATTCTGGGCGTTGGGGCGTCCCCAACCCTGGCGGAACCGGGTCAGATCCGGGTTGGTCGTGGTCCAGTCGTACTGCTCGGCGTTGTTGACGAGCAGGGCCTTCATGGTCGAGAAATGAGGACGCTCATCGAAGACCGTCCCCGACCCCGGCTCGGTCCCCCAGACGTTGTCCTGCCACATCTGGAAAAACAGCCCCGACGTCCCGGCCACCATGGGTGTCGCACCCGATGTTCCGCCAAAACTGGTGGTGTAGGCACCCGAGACATAGCCACCCGGATCGGCATCGGTTGTGTAAATCGAGTCGTAGAAGAAGGTCAGATCCGGCTTGACCCGGCCGTCCGCTGCCGGCCCGACCGATGCGCCACCGGCCCACGCGTCGTCATCGGAATTGGTGTTGTTGTAGTGCCGCGCGCCCCCCACCGAGATGATGTTCTTGGCCCACGCCTGCGCCCGCGAGTACTGGTCACCTTCGTTCGATTGCGACTGGAAAATCGTAAGATCGTATTGCCAGATGATGTCATCCAGCTCGGCGGAGGTCGAGTTGTAGACCAGTACCTGAGGATGGTCCCCCCAGGAGTTGGATTGGTAGACGCACTTGTATTCGAGAGAAGGATCGACCAACTCCGCGGTGTGGGTATAGCGATTGGAAAGAGCATAGTAGTAGGCAAAGTAGCCATGGGCGGCGGGCACCATTCCCGTGGCCGCCGAGCTGCCGCTACCGTTTCCAAAATTGATCCCATAGGTGCACGTTCCATGATTCACACCCGCCGAGTTCACAGCGCCGTGGATGGGTACGGGGTTGATGAAATCTGGGTGATCGGTATCGACCCCGCCATCCATCACTTCGGCGCGCACGCCCGAGCCGTCGTACCCTCCCGGGGATGATTGAACATAGTCAGCGCCGGCGACAACGCGACCAATATCCATATCGTCTTCGGGCCTTGACCACTCATCGATCCACTGGACGTGGTTTGACGACATCAGCTCGAACGCCTGAGAGTCGGTGAGAGTCGCCTCGACGATATAGCCTTGAGGATTCGCAAGGACCACCTGACCGCCGACGGCCTGAATATCCAACGCCAGGGCGGCTTTCTCATCCGGGCCGGCCACCGGAGTTTGAATCCGGAAACGGCGAGTCAGAACATCGGGGCTGCTGAGGTCCGCCAGCAACTCCGGAGAGACTCGATAGGCCGGTTCAAACACACCGACCCACCGAACAAAAGGCAGGGACTCGACAGTTGAGACCAGGGCCGGGTCCATCCGAACGAGGTGGGAATTGTGCGGCACGTAGGTCAGGACCTCGGCGCCGAGCGACCGGACCTGCCGTCGCCACTCTGCGAGGCTCTGAGTTTCAAATTGGACGAGAAAAAGACGGAGCTCGGCCCCGGCACCGATGCTCTTCGGAACGGCCGGTAGCGAGCTGCCCGGTACGATCACTCCTGCCTGAAGCGGAATCGTGTCGATCATGGTTCGCGGTTCCGACCAGGTCTCACCGGCATCCTTGGAGATGGAAACCCAGCGCTGACCCGATTCCTGCCAACTAGAGAACACGATCCCTGTTTCATCGGAGCTGACAACCCTCAAAGATTCGCGACCATCAGCATCGGAAGCCTCACTGGCGATTGCCAGGCCGGCAACTCCGATGAGGATCACCACACATGATGTGATGACGACGTTAAAAAATCGACCATGCGCTCCCTCGGTACGATTGGGCATTCTTGATTCTCCTCTTGGGTGTTTTTCCGGTGGCCCGGATCCGCAGCTTCTCATCGATCGATCCCCAGTATGGACAGGCCCGCGGTTCAACACAAGCCGACGACGATCCACACGGATGGTTTTCACAGCTCTTTGACGCTCAGAATTCGAGACCGACTGATTCGGTAAGAAACCTCATGAAAGGCGATGCAGCCTGGCAACGCTCGACAAACGAATCCAAGAAACCACGTTTGTATGCCGCCGCCTGGTTCGTGTTGGTGAAACAGACGAAGTCTTTTCGCTTGAGATCTTCGATGAGGGGATGTTCCGGGTCGATGCCGCGCGGGCCTCGCTTGAGGCTCTCACCTCCGAGATCGAGACCCTGGCTGGCCTCGCGCCAACGCTCCGGCTCGTCGATGATGGCCGACCGGATGGCGGTCAAGGTGGGACCGTCCGGATGCCACAGACCCGAGCCCATAAAGACCTGGCCGGGTTCGAGATGAAGATAGAATCCAGGGGCGTGGACATCCCGGCCTTCGCGGTGGCGAAACTGCGCCGCCGCGTGAACCTTGTACGGGCTCTTGTCACGCGAAAATCGAACGTCTCGATAAATCCGGAACATCGAGCCGCCGTTCGGTCTCGGGTCGGCGATAAAATTCGAGCTGATGGTGCTCAGCGGTTCGGAAAAGGCGGAAATGAACCCGATCAGCGGTTCGGAAACATCGCTTCGATATCGGTCCTTGTTCGCCTGGAACCACTCCTTCGAGTTGTTCTCTTTGAGTTCGGCCAGAAAGGCAAACAACTCAGGCTGAAAATGCGTCATACCCCATTCCTCCACGAATCGATCTCTCCATCTCCAACCGCCGAGGGCAGCCGGACCTTCCGTCCAACCTTTCGAGCACATCCAACCCAAGCTTGCCTGCGTTCTACCTAAGGTGAGCGATTCTGGTGGATGAGATGCGCCAAGATCTTGATGTTCTGACGTTTGCGAAAAACGGAGGCATACCCGTTGGTATGTCGAGTATTTTCGCA
>CBESWV010000290.1:0-4946 GCA_965533305.1 uncultured bacterium
CTCGACGTCAGGTTCCAGTTTCTCGTTTCTTGTCGCGAGTCTGGACCAGATCGAGTTTCAAGTTTCGAGGATCGACTATTCCCTCCACCCCGGTCCGCGAACCACCCGTCCGGGTTTCGCGCCGGTGTGCTCTCCGTGGTTGATGACCGGTGTTCCGTTGACAAAGACGTGGATCATCCCGGTAGCGTACTGGTGGGGTTCGACAAAGGTGGCGTGGTCCTGGATTTTATCGGGGTTGAACACGACGACATCGGCAAAATAGCCTTCCCGCAGGAGGCCGCGGCGATCGAGCTTGAGATTGGCGGCTGGAAAGCCGGTGAGTTTGCGGATGGCCTCTTCAAGGGGCAGAACCTGCTCGTCCCGGACGTACTTGGCGAGCAGGCGAGCGAAGCTGCCATAGGCTCGGGGGTGGGCGTTGCTCTTGAGGAAGACGCCGGCCGCGGCGGGGGAGGCCTCGTCGGAACAAAAGCTCACCCACGGGAGGCTGATCGCTCTTTGGAGGACATCCTCGGACTGGCTGAAGTAGATCGTGTCGACCCGCGATCCGTCCTCGACGATCAGATCCATCGCGGTGATTTCGGGTGAGGTGCCGCGGATGGCGGCCACCTCGGCGAGGGTCTTGCCGGTGTAGGGTTTGAGCTCCTCGGTGTTGAAGCCCACGAGCAGGATGTTCTCCGGCGAGCCGGCGCCGAGATACATGTTCTCCCAGGCGTCCGACTCCTGCTGCATTTCTTTTGCGATGCGCCTTCGCAGGGCCGGGTCGGCCAGACGCTCGAGGGAGGCTTCGAATCCGCCTTCCTGGACCCACGGCGGTATGCTGGCGTTCAAGCCCGTTGCCCCGGCCGGATAGGTGTAGACATCGGCCGTGATCTCGACCCCTTCGGCTCGTGCCTGCTCGACCATGGCCACGGCCTCGTCAAAGAGCGGCCAGTTTTTCCGGCCGGATGATTTGAGGTGATAGATCTCGACTCTGACCCCGGCGGTCCTCGAGATGGTCAGGAGCTCGTCGATGGCCTCGATCAGATGGGCGCCTTCGCCGCGGACATGGGAGATGTACATCCCGTCGTACTCGGCCGCGATCTCCGCGAGGGCGAGAAGCTCTGTGGGCTCGGCGAAGCTGCCCGGCGGGTAGATGAGCGCCGATGCGACCCCCATTGCGCCCTCCTCCATGGCGGTGCGGACGATGTCGCGCATTTCGTCGAGTTCCTCCGCGGAGGGGTCGCGATCGTCATAGCCGATGACCATCTCGCGGGGTGTCGCAGCGCCGATGAATGACGCCACGTTGGTTGAAACACCGCGGTTCTCGAGGAAGTGGAGATACTCATCCAACGAGGTCCACTCGATATCGAACTTGATGTCGCCCTGGCGCTTGATCGCCTCCTCTTTCATGGTCTGGTTGAGGGGGCCCATGGAGTTGCCCTCGCCCATGACCTCGAGGGTCACACCCTGGCGGATGTCGCTCTGGGAGTGGCCGTCCTCGATGAGCGAGACGACAGCCCACGAAAGCATGTTGATAAAACCCGGGGCGACGGCGAGGCCCTCGACATCGATGTCGGTCCGGCCGACGGCCTTTCCGATATCACCAACGGCGACGATGGCGTCACCGTCGATGGCGACATCGCCCACGACACCCGGCGAGCCCGTGCCGTCGTAGATGGTGCCGCCCCGCAGGACGATGTCGTGCTCCACCGGTGCGGCGCAGGCGCTCAGCGTTGCGGCCACCGCCAGGACGACGATCAGACGATGGGCGCGTGCGAGAACGAATTTCCGCGTCTGGTTCATAAAATCTCCTCCACCGAAATCACGCACGCCATTGTCTCTCAACCCGAGCGGAATGTGGGATTCCCGCTATACTCAAAAAACCGTGAGTTCTCCCAACCCCGCTCGCAATACCGCGCTGGAGGACCTGGTTGCCAGGTACTCCAGGTTGATCCGTTCCGCCGTGGGTCGCGTGGCCGGCCCAATGGCTGAGGCCGTTGCCGACGATATCGAGCAGAAAGTCCTTGTCGCACTGTGGAAGGCCATGCCGGGTGAGCAAATGCCCGACCACCCCTCCTCATATCTCTACAGAGCGGCGGTTCGTGAAACCGTGAGGACGCTGAAGAGTCGTCACACCGAAGAGACCGGGTTGGTGAAGGATCACCGGGATCCGATGCCGTCGCCGGATCGGTTGGCGGAGTCCGCTGAACTGGGGGCACTGATCAGAGACGCACTCTCAACCCTGTCGCCGGACCGTCGGCGTGCAGTGAAGGCCCACTTGATGGGCTTCGACGTTCAGGAGATCATGACCATGCAGAGCTGGCCTTACAACAAAGCGCGGAACCTCATCGCAAGGGGGATGGCCGATCTCCGTCGGGAGCTCGTCGATCGGGGGGTCCATGTCTGAGATCGAAACCCTGCGCACCGCTTTCTGCGAGTCCGTCATCGGCGGCGAAGACGATCATCTCAGCGAAGATCAGTGGGAGCGTCTCGCATGCGATGAGATGGCTCCCGACGAGCGGGAGAGTGTCTTCGACCACATCGTCGAATGCCCGCTGTGCAGCGACACCTATCGTGCCGTTGAGATTCTGCGCACTGAAGCCACCGCTTTCGATGAGGCGGCTCCGGAACCGGTAATCGTTCACCGAAATGCGACCGTTCGGAGATTTCCCTTTCGCACCCTCGGCCTTCTCGCGATGGCTGCGACGGTGGTTTTGGCGGTGGTTCTGCCCATGCATTTCCTACGCGAGCCTGTCATCGATGGCGCCACCATGGTGGTCCGCTCGGTGGGCGATGAGGCTGCGGTGGTTCCAGTCTCTCCGGTGGGAACGGTGGTTTGGTCGAGAGGCGACGACATTCTTATGGAATGGACGGTGGTCGAGGGCCCGGTCCCGGCCTTTGTCGAGATTCTTGATGCCGACGGCGAGCTCATCTGGACCGGTCCCGAAGTGGGGTCCACTGAAGTGAAGTGGCCTGGGGGGGAGATTCCGGGACCCGGCAGATTCTACTGGCGTGTGATCACCCGGAATCGTCAGGCCGATGTTTCGGATTCGGAGTTGGTGTCCTTCGACCTCAGCGCCAATCGCCCCTGATCTGAAACGACGCCCAGTGGTAGGGGTGGGCGAGTTCCGGGTCGCTCGCGACCACCTGTCTGGCGCGATGTAGGGCCTCGACGGTGCTGGCGCCGGAGGCCAGTTCCTCGTAGAACGCGGTCATGAGCTCGGCCGTCGAGTGATCAGGAACAGGCCACTGCGAGGCGATCAGGGTCTTCGCTCCGGCGACGTGGAATGCGCGGGCAAGACCGATGATTCCCTCGCCCGACACCACCCGCCCGCGGGCGGTGCTGCACGACGAAAGAACAACTGTGTCGGCGCCGATGGATGGGCCGTCGACGATGTCCCAGGCGGACAGAATGCCGTCATTCACCGGCTCCTGTTCGCCCGGGCGGAACGAAAAGAACAGCGCCGAGTCCATGGGAGCCCGAGGGTCGCTGCGAGCGTGCAGAGCGCAATGCAGGATCGTCGCATCCCCGACATGGGCCCGAAAGTTCGCCTCCGTGGCGTCCGGGCCGAGGAAGACCGTGGCGTTTGCGCCGAAGAGTCGTTGGATGGACTCGACCTCAATCCGGGAGCCCGGGAGGGGCCGGAGGTTGTGTTCCTTGACGACGGGAGAATTCGACGGATACTCCGGGCCGCCGAACGCGGCGATGGTTCTCGTCTTCGGTTTGGTATGGCGTGAATCCTGGCCGAGTTCGACCGCCGTCGTTGCCGAAGGATTGACGAAAATCGGTTTGGCGAGGCCGAGAAACAAACCCTCGTCGTCGGGGACAGCCAGGGCCGCGAAGGGGAGCTCGTGCAAGGGCCCATCGGGGACGATAAGGATCCTCTTCGCCTTGGAGACCTCGTCCCACGCAGGCGCGACCAGAAGATCGAAGAGCTTCCGCGCCTGGGAACGAATGGCCCGCTCCACCTCGGTGGTCAATGCTCCGCGGCCAATCAACGAATTGAACCGTTGCACTCTCTGGCTGAGATCCTCCGAGGTGACGGGTATGTGGAATGACCGTATCTCGAACCCGTTGTCGTCGGCGGCAGTGGTCATCATCGCCATGGTACGATCCGCTCCCACCGAGTACGAGAGCACAAGAGTTCCGGCATCGAGTCTTTTCCGGACCTGATCCAGGGTCAACGCCGCCGGGCTCTCGAGCTCGGCAAGGGCCGGTGCGACCTCGCGGATGGCTTCAGAGATTTCTTTCAGTTCTGTCTCGAGTGCCGCCAGGCGTTCCCTATATTTCGCGAGCGTAGCTTCGTCTTCACCGGGATCGAGGCGAGCAAGTCTGTTTTCCGTCCGGGAGATTCCGCTCTCGGTGCGGGTCTTGGCGAACCACAGGTCTCGTGGAACTCCCTCGGGGATGGAGTCGCGACGGTCCACAACCGAACGCAACGCGCCGGCGCGCGCCTGTTCCAGGAGATTCCACGCCTGGGTGGTTCGCCCCTGATCCATCCAGATCCCTGCGAGACCGATGTAGCACAGACGATAACGAGCCTTGAATTGGGATCGTTGCTCCTCGGAGATGTTCAGCCGGCGTCGTTGTTCCTCGATGAGATCCACCGCCTCGAACAAGAGCTCCACCGTGATTTCCGGCCGGTTCCGAGCGTATTCGACTCCTCCGAGCGCAATCAGGCTCGCGGCGACGTCGGGGTGCCGGGGCGCGACTCGTCGGCGGATGTCCAACGCGGATCGGTGGCGCTCTGCTGCCGTCTCGAAGTCGCCTTCCTCCCGGGCGAGTTCGCCGAGTTCGTAGGTAGTGGTTGCTACCCACAGCGAGCCCTCCTGGAAGCTCCGTTTGAGGTCGAGGGCCTGTTCCAGTGCTTCTCGAGCGCCCTCGAGGTCGCCCTGGCGCAAGGCGATGGCTCCGACGTTGTGCAGGCTCGAGGCGACGGAGGTGCTCTCCGGATCATGGCGGCGAC
>CBESWV010000291.1:0-4935 GCA_965533305.1 uncultured bacterium
TCTACACGCTGTCGGATGACATGAGAGTCATCTGCGGTCACGGACCGGACACGACCATCGGGCAAGAGCGAACCAGCAACCCGTTTGTATCCGGTTAGGTCCGAGTCTGCGTCAGAGTCTGAAACAGGGGCTGCGGCAAATTCGCGGCGCCAATCAGCGACAGCGATCCGGGACAGTTGACAGGGTTAGAAGTCAGTGGCCGTGAACCGACCGAGACAGCTTTCTGCGATGGAATCTGTGTCCATCTGAGTGATCTGTGGGTATTGCGATGCCTGCGATGGTTATCTGCGTCGATCTGCGTCATCTGCGGTATCTCCGAATGCGATGTGCGATGATCCAGCATCCAGCGACAAAAAAACGGCGGGCCGAAGCCCGCCGTTTGTCGTTGTTGCTCGCGTCTACATTTCCCAGCTGTCGAGCATCTTCATGTAGTTTGCCCGGGCGAAGGCCTTGGGGTTCTCGACCTTGGACAGGCTCAGGCTTCCCTGCATCTGCTCGAGGTTGGTGTAGTCGTGATCGGTGAGCCAGAAGGACATGGCCTCCAGCGTCCGGCCGATGTGATCGGGGCCGTGGATGAGCAGGGCCGAAACCAACTGCACCGCGTTGGCGCCGCACATGACCGCTTTGATGACATCGACGGCGCTGTGTGCGCCACCGGTGGCCGCCAGCGACATCTTGGTCTGGGCCGAGAGCACGGCGAGCCAGCGCAGGCGAAGCCGCAGTTCGTCGGCCGTAGAGAGCCGCAAGTTGGGCACCACCTCGAGGTTCTCAATGTCGATGTCGGGCTGGTAGAAGCGGTTGAACATCACCAATCCGTCGGTGCCGACCTCTTCGAGTCGCTTGGCCAGGTTGGGCAGCGACGAGAAGAAGGGCGAGAGCTTGACCGACACCGGGATCGACACGGTTTCCTTGACCGCCGCGACGATGTCGATGGTCCGCTGCTCGACTTCGGCGCCGGTTTCATCGGCGTCGAAAGGCAGGAGGTAGGTGTTGAGCTCGAGGGCGTCGGCACCGGCATCCTCCATCTTCTTGGAGTAGTTGGTCCAGCCGCCCGCCGAGGTCCCGTTGAGGGAGCCGAGGACCGGAATCGACACCGCGTCCTTGGCCGCCTTGAGGTGGTCGAGGTAATGGCCGGGGCCGATGTGATAGCCCTCGGGGTTGGGCATGTAGGAACCCGCTTCGGCGAAGCCCGCACCGGCCGATTCCATCTCCATGGCGCTGTGGGCAGCGGCCATGATCTCTTCCTCGAAGAGCGACGGCAGCACGATGGCTGCGGCGCCGGCGGTCTCGAGGGCTTTGATGGAGTCAACGCTGGTGCACAGCGGGCAGGCTCCGACAACGATAGGGTTCTTCAGCTCGAGTCCGAGGTATGTGGTCTTGAGGTCCATATTAGTTCCTTTCCTCAGGTACTCAGTTGGCGTCCGAGCCGCCCTCAGAGTCGTAGCTCAGCGAGGCAAGCTGTTTGTAGACATCGAATCGGGCAGTGACCGAGCGCTGGGCTTCGACCATGAGCTTCTTGGCGCGCTCGGGGTCGGTCTTCTGCAGCATGCGGAAGCGGCCCTCGGTATTGGCAAACTGCTCGAAGGCGATCTTCGGCGGTTTGGAGTCGAGCTTGAGGGGATTTTCGTTCATGGCTGCGCGCCTCGGATCGAAGCGGTAGAGCGGCCATGCGCCGGTGTCGACGATCGCCTTCTGATGATCCAATGCGTCGGCCATGTTGTAACCGTGGGCGATGCAGTGTGAGTAGGCGATGATGATCGAGGTTCCGGGGTAGGACTCCGCCTCGTTGAAGGCGTTGAGCGTCTGGCTGTCCTTGGCGCCGAAGGCGACCTGAGCGACATAGACATGACCGTAGGCCATGGCCATGAGACCGAGGTCCTTTTTGGTGATGTCCTTGCCGCCCATGGCGAATTTCGCCGTGGCTGCCATCGGTGTAGCCTTGGAGGCCTGGCCACCGGTGTTGGAGTAGACCCCGGTGTCGAGCACCAGGAGGTTCACATCGCGACCCATGGCGAGGACGTGGTCAAGACCGCCATAGCCGATGTCGTAGGCCCAACCGTCGCCGCCGACACCCCAAATGCTCTTCCGGACCAGGAAATCGGCCATATGAGCGAGGTTGACGGCATCGGGGTTGGTGTTCCCGGCCAGCTTGGCACGCAGGGCCTTGACCCTCTCGCGCTGGGCGGCGATACCGACTTCGTTGGTCTGGTCGGCGTTGATGAGCTCATCGACCAGGGTGTCGCCGAGATCGGCGCTGAGGGCCTTGAGCAGGATGATGGCGCGCTCGCGGGTCTGATCGACAGCGAGGCGGAAACCGAGGGTGAACTCGGCGGTGTCCTCGAAGAGTGAGTTGTTCCAGGCCGGTCCGCGCCCAGCGTCGTCCACCGCATATGGCGTGGTGGGCAGGTTGCCGCCGTAGATCGACGAACAACCGGTGGCGTTGCCGATGAGGGCGCGGTCACCAAAGAGCTGGGTGAGGAGTTTGACGTAGGGGGTCTCGCCGCAGCCCTCGCAGGCTCCCGAGTACTCGAAGAGCGGCTGGAGGAACTGCGAACCCTTGACATCGAGTTTGACCTGGGTGCGGTCCACCTCGGGCAGACCGAGGAAGAAGTCGTAGTTGATGCTCTCGGGCTCTCTGAGCGGCATCTGCAGCGCCATGTCGAGGGACTTGTGTTTCGGGTTCGACTTGTCCTTGGCGGGACAGACGCGGACGCAGAGCTGGCAGCCGGTGCAGTCCTCAGGCGCCACCTGGATGGTGTACTTCTGGCCCTTGAAGTCCTTGGCCTTGTAGTCCACCGATTTGAAGGTCTCGGGCGCGCCCTCGAGGGCGGCCGGATCGTAGACCTTGGCGCGGATGGCGGCGTGGGGGCAGACCAGCGCGCATTTGTTGCACTGGATGCAGAGGTCCTCGTCCCAGATCGGGATCTCGATGGCGATGTTGCGTTTTTCCCACTGGGTGGTTGCGGTGGGCCAGGTGCCGTCGACCGGGAAGGCCGAGACCGGCAGTAGATCGCCCTTGCCGGCGATCATCACGGAGGTCACGCGCTGGACGAGGTCCGGTGCGTTCTCGGAAACGATTGGCGGCCGCTTGGTCGTGGCTGTGATTTTGGCCGGAACCTTGACCTCGTGGAGATTTGCCAGGGTGCCGTCGACGGCGTTGTAGTTGAGCTGGACGATCTCGTCGCCCTTGTTGCCGTAGGTCTTCTTGATTGCGTATTTGATCTTCTCGATGGCCTCGTCACGGGGCAGAATGCCCGAGATGGCGAAGAAGCAGGTCTGCATGATGGTGTTGGTGCGGCGACCCATTCCGGTTTCATTCGCCACCCTGGTCGCATCGATGCAGTAGACCTTGAGGTCTTTCGCCTTGATGTCCTCTTGGACCTCGAGCGGGAAGTGGTCCCAGATCTCATCGGGACCAAAGGGCGAGTTGACCAGGAAGGTTGCGCCGGGCTGGGCGTAGTCGAGCATGTCGAGTTTCTCGACGAAGACCCACTGGTGGCACGCGACGAACTTGGCCTTCCGGATCAGATAGGACGAGCGGATGATCTCGGGTCCGAAGCGGAGGTGGGAGATGGTGACCGCGCCGGCCTTCTTCGAGTCATAGACGAAGTAGCCCTGGGCAAAGTTGTCGGTCTCCTCACCGATGATCTTGATGGAGTTCTTGTTCGCGCCCACCGTGCCGTCGGCGCCGAGACCGAAGAAGACACCGCGGAAGACCTTGTCCGATGCGATGTCGTAGTCGTCGTCGACGGGGAGCGAAAGGTGGGTGACGTCATCGACGATGCCCACGGTGAAGTGGTTGCGCGGCTTGTCGGCGGCGAGATTGTCGTAGATCGCCTTGATCATGCCGTCGTTGAACTCCTTCGAGGACAGACCGTAGCGGCCGCCCACCACCAACGGATCGGTGGCGAAGGGACTGATGCCCAGCGAACGGGCCTCTGAAAGGGCGTGGACGATGTCCATGTGAAGCGGCTCGGCGATGGCCCCGGGCTCCTTGGTGCGGTCGAGGACCGCGATCCGCTTGGTGGTCTTCGGCAGCGCCTCCATGAGGTGCTTGACCGAGAACGGGCGATAGAGGCGGACCTTGACGAGGCCGACCTTCTCGCCCTGGGCGTTGAGGTGGTCGACGAGTTCGTGCACCGCTTCGGCGCCCGAGCCCATGATCACGATGACGTGCTCGGCCTCGGGGTCGCCGACATAGTCGAAGAGCTTGTAGGCGCGGCCGACCTGTTTGTCGAAGGCCTCCATGGCGTCGACGACGTGCTGCGGGCAGGCATCGTAGAAGCCGTTGATGGCTTCGCGGGCCTGGAAGAAGGTGTCGGGGTTCTGTGAGGTGCCTCGGACCACCGGTTTGTCCGGGGTCAGACCGCGTTCGCGATGTTTACGAACGAGATCGTCGTCGATCAGCGCTTTGAGGTCGTCATCCTCGATGTAGTCGATCTTGGCGACCTCATGCGAGGTGCGGAACCCGTCGAAGAAGTGAACGAAGGGAATCCGGGAACTCAGCGTCGCCTGCTGAGAAATGCAGGCCATGTCGTGGGCTTCCTGGACCGAACCCGAGCACAGCATGCCCCAGCCGGTCTGGCGGACGGCGTTGATGTCCGAGTGATCGCCGAAGATCGACAGGGCGTGGGTCGCCAGGGTTCGCGCCGTGACATGGAAGACCGCCGAGGTGAGCTCGCCGGCGATCTTGTACATGCTCGGGACCATGAGCAACAGGCCTTGAGAGGCGGTGAAGGTCGTGGTCAGCGCGCCCGCCTGGAGCGAGCCGTGGACCGCGGCCGAGGCGCCGCCTTCGGACTGCATCTCGATGACATCGGGAACCGTGTTCCAGATGTTGGTCCGACCCCGCGCGGACCACTCGTCCGCGAACTCGCCCATGTTGGACGAGGGGGTGATGGGATAGATGGCACACACATCGTTGATGCGGTGCGC
>CBESWV010000292.1:0-4911 GCA_965533305.1 uncultured bacterium
GTGGGGATTCCCCGACCCGGACGAGACCACCATGATGGACCGCTTCAGAGCGAGTTATCGGGGGAAACGATACAGCCCCGGTTATCCCGCCTGCCCGGATCTCGATCAGCAGCAGGGCATCTGGGCGCTTCTCGACCCCGACGAGATCGGGATCCACCTCACCGAGGGAATGATGATGGAGCCCGAAGCCAGCGTCTCGGCCATGGTTTTCCACCATCCCGATTGCCGGTATTTTTCAGCGAGTGGGGTCAAGAGGTAGGCGGGCCTCCGAACCCGATACTCCGGAAAGCGATTGGCCGAGAGAGCCCCCCTTAACATTGATCGGCTTCGATGGTTACCCGACGACGATGCCTGGATGAATCCGAACAATGTTAAGGACGGCACGTCCGATGAACGTCAATCCCACGTTTTCTCGTCGAGCACCCGCCTCATCCGGCACTCGCTGAGCTTGAGGAAAGTTGAGTAGCCAACCGCAACCCCATAGTTCCCCTTTTGTTCCGAGATTGGCAGGGGCGTCCGACGCCACGATCGATATCGGAAAGAACTCACGCTTTGAAAAACCTCGCCCGTTGACGCCCAGATTGGCGCGAAAAGAACGCGTCAGCCGGTAGCTTCGTCGATGAGCGGGATCACGTTCTCGGGCTTCTTGAAGGGTGCGATGAGATAGACACCGTCGGCGTATTTCGGCGCCTCCCGGAAGATGGTCAGGGCGCGCTCCCGACCCACCTTGGCGGCATCGGGACCGGCGGCCTCCATGGCCTCGATCAAATCGTCGGGCACCTCGATACCGGGCACCTCGTGGTGCAACCGCAGGGCCATTTTGAGCGACTGGACGGGCCAGACGGCGACCATGACCGGGATCGGCAGCGACCCGCCGAAGAGCTCGAGGAATCGCTCCCAGGGCGGCCACTCAAAGAAAACCTGAGTCATGGCGTAGTGGGCGCCATTGTCGATCTTGCGTTTGAGGCGATCGGCTTCGTGCTCGATATCGTCCACGACCGGGTTGACCGCGACCCCGGTGAAGAAGCTCGGTGGTTCGCCGATCCGGTTGCCGGCACAGTCGAAGCCCTCGGCCATCCGCGAGATCGCCCGCACGAGTTCGAAGATATCCACGTGATAGACATCGTGGACACCCGGATAGTCGCCGAGCTGCGACGGGTCACCCGTGATCGCCAGCAGATTGCGGACACCGTTGAGCCACGCGCCGAGGAGCTGCGACTGGAGACCCATGAGGCTGGCATCACGCGGGGAGATGTGGGGAACGGCCACGAGGCCGGTGCGGCGCTGGACCTCGGCGGCCAACGACAGCGAGTCCATCCGCAGCCTCGCCAGCGGGTTTGAATTGATGTCGACGGCATCCACCGCGGGGTGGCGCGCGAGTGCCTCGGAGGCGGCGAGCACCGCATCGGCGTTGGTCCCCTTGGGCGGATCGAGTTGGACGACACGGACAAACTCGCCTGCTTCGAACTTAGCGGCGAGGCTGGACTCGAGACGCTGCGGACGATCTTCCGGCACCTCGAGGTCGGCAATGACCACTGATGTGGCGACCCGCGGTCGGGGTTTGAGGCCACCCACAGCTTTGGCGATGGCCCCGATGTGCTCGGCGCCGGTTCCGCAGCAGCCGCCCACGAGCGATGCGCCGAGTTCGACCGACAGCTTGGCAAACCTGGCCAGATACGCAGGAGTTGCGGGAGGCATGTAGACCCGACCATCACGCCGCGAGAGGACACCCGCATTGGGGAGGGCCGCCAGGGGCAGCCGGGTCTGGGTTGTGTTGCGCAGGATCTCGAGAGCCCCCATGGGCCCGGGCGCGCAGTTGACACCGACCGCGAGCAGATCGAGGTCGGCGAGTTCGTCCACCATCCGGGCCTGTTCGGCGTATTGGTGGGGCGGCCGCTCGGTGGCGAAGGTCAGTAGGCCGACCAACGGTAGATCGCAGACCTCACGCACCGCCCTGACGGCCAGGGCAAGCTCGTCAAAACGGAAGAAAGTCTCGAGCATGAGCAGATCGGCGCCCCGCCCTGCGAGAATCTGCGCCTGTTCTGCATGGGCGGCGGCAATGGCCGACGGGCCATCCGGCTCGTCGAGGTCGATGACCCCTGCCAACGGCCCGATGGCGCCGGCCACCAGGCAATCGACACCGGCAATCTCCCGGGCCTCACGGGCCAGCTTGACCGCCGTCGAGTTGAGAGTCTCGACCTGGTCGGCGACCCGCTCGCGTGCCAACCGCGGACGCGATGCACCAAAGGTCGCGGTTTCAATCAGCTCCGCCCCCGCCCGGAGATAGCCAAGATGGATCTCGAGAATATGCTCGGGGTGGGTCAGAATCGCCGTCTCGAGCGAAGCGCCTGCCGGCATCCGTCCGACGAGCTCGGAGCCCATGGAGCCATCACCGACGACCACGTGGTTGGCAAACCGACGACGGATCACGTCGCTCATGGGGGTGGGAGTATGAGCTTGGACTCGGGCATGATGGGAGACCCACGCTCCGCCGCCCCGCTTTGGGGGAACCCGCCGCCCAGGGTCCGGGTCACCGTTGCACCGACATGACCCGTGGGAGTGGGAACGGGCGGCGGGACAAATCCGCCGCCGGAGCTCCAGATATACGCGGCGAAGTTGGCCAAATCCGTCAGCCCGCGCGACAGCGCCACGCCGGCGACGCCGTAGGCGACCGAACGGTCATCCAGCTCCCGCCACGTTCTCAACGAACCGGTGCGGTAGAACTCGTCCCCGAGGAAGGGGTAAAGGCCCCGTGATCGATCGAGGATGGTCGTGACGCTGGCGCTGACCCGTCCACCATCGATGAGCTGACGATCTTGACCGTAATAGACGAGGCGGAGTCGATCGCGGACCGAATCGACATAGGCCTGATAGGCTCCGGCGTAGGTCGGTTCGAGGGAATCGTCGTGGGTTACGGCCAGTGGGTCGTTGGCATCGAGGACACGCACCGAGAGCACCCCGAGCTCCTCGACCAGATCGGCCATGGGAACCGGTCTTCGCAAAGCCGCGACAGTGTGGTGGATCTGTCCTTCGAGCGCGGCCTCGAGCTTGCCCGGAGTGGCGGCGCGCCACGCGGGCGGCGCCGAGAGACCACGGCGAATCCCGGTTTCGAATCGGTTTTCGTGGAGCCGGACCTGACGTTTGAGATCGGGCGGGAAGAACCCGACCGCGTTCCACGCAACCCAACTCGTGGTGCTGCCGCTCCAGCCGATACTGAACACGGCGGCGAGGGCGACGATGGTCATCCGGGTCCGACGGTTTGGCCGGTTTCTCATGGTTCTTTCGTGGCCGTCATCTCGAGCACCAACCGGCGGACCTCTTCGACCACCACCGGCGTGTAGCCCTTGTAGGCCTTTACAAACCGGCCATCGGCGTCGAGCAGAATATTTGTCGGCAGAGCATCGACGCCAAGGGATTTCGTATCTCGGGGATCCATTCGATAGACCGGAAGACTCAGCCCGAGCGATTTCAGGTAGCCCCGTCCGGCCGCGGGGTTCTGATCGACGTTGACGGTCATCAGCACAAAACCGGTCCCGACGAGCTCGCCATAGAGCTTCGACAGTTCGGGGAGTTCAACCCGGCACGGCCCGCACCAGCTCGCCCAGAAGGTCAACAACACCGGACGGCCGCGAAACGACGACATGGTCACCTCGGCGTTTCCGTCGAGGGAGGAAAAGACCACCTCCTCGGGAAAAACCGGGTTCTTCGGCGCTTCTTCTGCCGCCAGGTCATGACCCATCACCAGCAGCAACGACATGGCTACAAAAAGAACTCGATATCTCATCACGGCGCACATAATACACGTCTCCCCATCGACGACCCGCGTCCTCGTCATCTCCAACACTACCATCCGGCCCCATCTTACGACATGACCCCCTTTCTCAATCAGTTACGGGAAGGCTTGACACGTCTGGTACACTCCCGCGCCATGAGCTGGGAGCTACACAACGTTGCAATCATCGGTGGCGGCATGATGGGCCGGTCCATCGCCACCAAAGTCGCCCAAGAAGGGCTTAACGTCTGCCTCAAGGAGATCTCCTCCGAGGCCGTGGAGTCGAGCCGAGCCGAACTCGAGACATCTCTCGATCACGCCGTCGCTCGTTTCGATCTCACGAACTCGGAGAAGAAGGTCATTCTGTCGCGAATCCGCTGGGTCACCCAGTTCGATTGCGCCTCGGACTGCGATCTCGCCATCGAGACCGTCCAGGAGGACTTCGGCGTCAAACGCCGGATTCTGCGGGAGCTCGATCGCCGGATGGCCGAGGACCACCCTATCGTCATCAACACCTCGACCCTCTCCATCACCGAGCTCGCGGCGCAGAACTCGTGTCCCGAGAGAATCGTCGGCATGCACTTCCTCTACCCGGTGACCACGACCAGGGTGGTCGAGGTCGTTCGCGGCCAGCTGACGACCGACGAGGTCTACGAGCGTGCGGTGGAGTTTGCCCGCATTCTGGGCAAGGTTCCCATCAAGGTCTTCGAGATGCCGGGATTCGTCACCACCAGGGTGATCATGCCGCTCATCAACGAAGCCATGCACACGGTAATGGAGGGTGTTGCCGAGGCGGGCGAGGTAGATCTCGCCATCAAGCTCGGCTTCAACTTCACCATGGGTCCGCTGGAATGGGCCGACCGGACCGGTCTCGACCGCGTCCTCACCTGGATGAAGCACCTCCACTCGGAGAGCGGTGAACCGCGCTTCCGCCCGTGCCCGATGCTCAAACGTCTGGTCCGGGCCGGTCTGCACGGCGCCAAGACCGGTCAGGGTTTCTTCACCTACGACGCCAATCGCCGGCGCACCGATCGCCTGCCCGATGACAAGCCGCGGCCGGCCTAGATTTTGGGTCTCAGGTACCAGGAGCGTGTAGTGAATAGATGGTGGATGGATTTCGGAGGGTCGTTTGAGGCCGT